>NZ_JAUFNS010000002.1:0-369119 GCF_041060445.1 Pseudomonas sp. W2-17
GTTTCGAGATTCGCCCTGGATGTACGCCATAAGAAAATGCCCCGCATCTTTCGATGCGGGGCATTTTCTTAGATCTGAGGCAGGTTGGCTAGGTTTTCACACAGTCTGTGTGGGACCGGCTTTAGCCGGGAAAGCGTCAGGTGCCACACCGCACATCTTAGGGTGTCCGGACTGGCCTATTCCAGGCTGAAGCCGGTCCTACACTGAGATCGCATGCAGCCTGAGAGACCGCATGCAGCCAAGGTGATCAGGCGTCGGACAAAACCACATGGTCCATCGCTGCCGGCACGCCCACGACCTTGATCTCGGCAGCATTCGCGGCCGGGCTAAAAGCAAAGTCCTCGGCCTTCAGGCTGTGGCTGTAATCCCCCGCCAGGGTGACCTGGAATTTCTGGCCCGCACTGTCCGCCTCGTTGCTGCGCACGTAGGTGCGGTCGCTGTTGGCGTTGTAGCTCACCTGTAATGTGCCGTCGCGGCCGTCGCCCAATCCGGTGAAGCCCAGCGCGGAAACGTCCAGCGTGTCGTGGCCGGTGGTGAAGTCGGTGATCAGATCAGCCGCGCCAACGTAGCTGTCGCTGATGTGATCGAAGCGAAAGATGTCCTCGCCCGATCCGCCGGTGAGCTTGTCGCTGCCAGCACCGCCCACCAGCAAATCATCGCCGACGCTGCCCGCCAGCACATCATTGCCCGCCAGGCCAAACAAGGTGTCGTTGCCCCAGTCGCCATACAGCGTGTCGGCGCCTGCCGTGCCGGTGGCGTTCACCGCGGTCAGCGGCTGGGACGAATCCGTGCGCGTGTCATCGGGGTTGGCGAACAGCACATTGCTGGCGGTCAGGTCATAGAGGTGATTGCCGCTGAGCAGGATTTCAAAGCGGTTGCCGTCGGCGTCCGGTTCCAGTGACTTCAGCGCCGTCTGGTCGCCGGCCAGGTTCAACACGACTTTGAGCGTGCCGTCGTAGCCGTTGCCCAAACCTTTGAAACTAAGCGCCGTGAGGTCGAGGCGATCATGGCCGTTGCTGTTGAAATCAGTAATCAGGTCGCGTTGCGCGTAGCTGCCGCTGGCATCGTTGCGCAGGCTGTCGCTGACGCCGGTGTAGACGAAAGTGTCCGCGCCCGCACCGCCCGTCAGGGTGTCGCCGCCGGTGCCGCCGACCAAGCGATCTGCACCGCCGTCGCCCGACAAGGTGTCGCGCCCGGCACCGCCGAGCAGCACGTCATCGGCAGCGGTGCCGAACAGCTTGTCGTCACTGGCCGTGCCGGTAATCGACGAAAAGAAGTTCGCCGCGCTCAGCGTGCTCAGGTGGTTGCCGTCGAGTGCCAGCTGAAAGCGGTTGCCGGCGGCATCGGCGTCCAGGCTCGACAGGTAGGTAATGTCGGTGCCAGCGTTGTACGACGCCTTCAGCGTGCCGTTGTGGCCATTGCCCAGCCCGGACAATCCCAGCAGGGTCAGGTCGAGACGGTCGCTGCTGTCGTTGAAATCGGTAATGCGATCGGTGAAGGACGTGGTGGCCGTGCGATAGCTGTCGCTGACCGAGGTGAAGCGAAACACGTCGCTGCCGGTGCCGCCGCTGAGGCGGTCCGCACCTGCACCGCCATGGATGACGTCGTCACCGGCGCCGCCGTCGATGCGATCACGCCCTGCTCCGCCACTGATGAATTCGTCCGAACGGCTGCCGATCAGCGTGTCGGCGCCTGCACTGCCGCGCACAATCAGCACATCGCTGTTGTTGTAGACCTGGGTGTTGTTGCCCGCCGCGCTGATGTCGCCCGAATGAGTGCCGTTGATGACGTTGCCGAAGATCACGCTGCCTTCGACGTTTGCCACGTCCGACGGCACCTCGGCCACGCCCCAGGTCGACCCGGCGCTGCCGGTGATCAGGTTGTCGTAGACGAAATTCTGCGTGCCGTTCTCGCTGCCCAGGTTGCGGATCGCCACTTCCGGCACGTCGTTGCTCTGCGCGTTGGCGTGGATGACGTTGTTTGACACTTCGATGTGGGTCGTTCCCTGCAGATTGACGCCCGACCCGCCGTTGTCATGGATGTCGAGGCGATACACGCCGCCGTATTCGATGCCGCGCATGTGCACGCCATCGCCGCCGTTGCCATAGACGTCGCCGCCGATGACGCTGAAAAAGCCGGTGTCGACGCCGCTTTCTTCGTGGACGTGAATGCCGTCGCCAGCATTGCCGGAAGCCTGGTTGTCGGTCAGTGAAAGCGCCACGCTGCCAAGGCCGACATTGATGCCATTACCGCCGTTGTCCAGCGCGCGGTTGTCCTGAAAAGTCAGCGCCGGCAGCGACCCGCCCAGGACGAAGCCATCGGAAGCGTTGTCTGTGGCCGTGCTGTTGCGCACCGTCAAATGCACCGACGCGCCGGTCAGGTCAAAACCGCTGCCGCTGAAGTTCGTCGCGGTGACGCCGTCGATCAACAGATTGGTACTGCTCGCCCCCGACTGAGACCAGCCACTGACTTGCCCGCCGCCGTTGACCTGATTGCCATCCAGCGAGAGATTGCTGACGGTCGCGTCCCGCACGCTGCTGCCTGCCACCACACCCAGCAGAGAGGTGGTGTTCGATCCGGCGCCATCGGCCAGCTTGAGCACGCTGTCATTCGCGCCCTCCCCGGTGAGGGTGACGTTGCTTTTCAGCGCCAGGGCGTTGCCGGAACCGTCGCTGTCCGACACAAGCCAGGTGCCGCCAGGGATGTAAACCTTGCCCCCACCCGCAGCGCTTGCGGCATCAATTGCCTTCTGGATGGCGACGGTATCGTCAGTGACGGAGTCGCCCTTGGCGCCGTAATTGCGGATATCGAAAGTGGGGGTAATGCTCATGCGCTGCTCCTGCCTGGAATACTGACGACCTGTGAACCGGTTGTTGCAACCGGTTCGGCGAACAGGTTGGACCGGCGGATTTCTTGATTGTTAGTACCGGTTTGAAGGCTTTCGTCGGATGGGCCGTATGGGATTGCGTGGCACTTTTTTGGTTAGCCATCCAGTCGCGGGAGTGAAAGGGTGGGTGACCAGACACCCCTGAATTCATTACATTCATTCCAGCTATCCACCCAAGGCCTACCGATGAACAGCTATCTGGCACAGGCACACAATAATCGATGGTCGAACCGGCGCCTGCTCTCGGCATGCCTGGGGTTGAGCAATGAAGAATACCTGGCGCCGCGAACAGGTTTTTTTCCCTCCATTGAGCTGACGCTGCGGCACATACTGGATGTCGATCAGTTCTACCTGGCCGCGCTGACGTTTGATCTCGAAGGTCAACGAAAGGAGCTGCCCGAGCATTTGTCGCTGCAGGAAATCGTCCGGCTCCAAACCGAGGCAGACGGCCGACTGGTTACCTATTGCGAAGGTCTGGATGAGCACGCGCTTGGTCGACGATCGGGTGTGGTGCGGGCGACTGGCATTATTCCGGAACGAGTGGATTGCCTGTTGCTACATCTGTTCCAGCACCAGATTCACCACCGTGGACAGGTTCACGCCATGCTGTCCGGTACCCGCGTACCGCCGCCGCAACTGGATGAGTTTTATCTTGATGGGGATTTGCCATTGAGGGCATCGGATGAGCTTCTTCCCGGCTAAAGCCGGTCCCACTAAAAAGCACCGCGTGCATCCAGTGGGATTGGCTACGTAGCCGGTCCTGCCAAGGATCGCCTACGTCCCATAAGACTGGCGAATAACCCACCGTGGGACCGGCTTTAGCCGGGAAGGCGTCAGATGTCACGCCATCATTCGTTGGCTAGGGAATCAGGTCTTAGCCAATGGCGTTATTTATGCGCCTTGCCCTTGGGCACCATCTGTTTGATCGTGCCCGTCGGAATGTCAACCAACATGTACTGGCCCTTGATCTCCACCCACTGTTGATTTTCGTCCGGCGCGCTCAGGTGACGTGCTTTCCAGTCTTTAAGCGCCAGGCTGGGACGTTGGTATTGATCAGGGACGTTGTCGCCTTCCTTGATTTCCTTGACCCCTGCGCCCGGTCGATCCAGCGTCACGCTTGGCTGTTCGGCTGCGTAGGAAAAGCTACTGACTGCGCATACTGCGGTGAACAGCAGATGAGGGAGGAACTTCTTTCCGAGCATGATCAGATCCTTTGGCAAACGAGTGCCGCTTATTGAATAAGGGGTGACGGTGCATCCGTCATGCTCTGACCGGGACTGATTCCCAGGAGTTCGATCGGATCGCGTGCCATACGCTCGCATCGACTTTCGCAGTGGTTGCCAGTGGGGCAACAGCAGATACCAGAAGCCGAAGATCAACAAAGTCCGAGAGCCAGTCTCGAGACACTTGTTCTCTGTCCACTGTATATGGCATCAATGTCGCTGCACTGCTTGCATGGAAGAAACCGCATGGAAAGCCCCGCGCTCCAGACACCCCGACTGACACTCGCCCCGCTGCGGTTAACCGATGCGCTCGTGATTCAACAGTTATTTCCCCAGTGGGACGTAGTCCGGTATCTGGACAGCCAGGTGCCATGGCCCTATCCCGACGACGGCGCGCTGACCTACCTCCGCGACGTCGCGCTTCCTGCCGTGGCGGAGGGGCGAGAATGGCACTGGACGATACGCCTGACGTCCGAACCGGCGCGTGTGATTGGCTGCATCAGCCTGCACGATCAGCCCGAGAACCACCGGGGTTTCTGGCTCGCGCCGCAGTGGCGAGGTCAGGGCTATATGCGGGAGGCGTGCGAAGTGATCAATGCCTTCTGGTTCGAAACCCTGCAGCGCCCGGTGATGCAGGTGCCCAAAGCGGCGGGCAATGATGGCTCCAGAAAGATCTCCGAACGCGAGGGCATGCGCATGATCGAGCGGCGGGACGGCCACTTTGTCTCGGGTCTCATGGTTCAAGAGCTCTGGGAATTGACGCGCGATGAATGGTTGGCCAGACAGCCGCAGACTTCGGGATGATGCAGCAGGCGCTGGTTTGCTGGGGCAGTTAGCTGATTGCCTGTTGACCTGCCCCGCCTCAATCCCTAGGGTAGCCGGCCTTCTTTACCCCTCAGGAACCCCATGTCCAGCCGCAGCAAACTCCCGTCCACCGTCTACCTTCTGGGCCTGACGATCTTCTCGCTGGTGACGGCCGAATTCATGGTCGCCGGCATGATGCCCGCGCTGGCCGACGCGTTCTCGGTCAGCCTTGCCCAGGTCGGCAACCTCATCGCCTTCTACGCCTTGGGCATGGCCATCGGCGGCCCCCTTGTGACCGTGTTGCTGTTGTCCAAAGGCGTCAGCAACAAACGCTCTTTGATCGCGCTGCTCGTCTGTTATGTGGTCGCCGGCGCAGTCGCAGCGGCGGCTCAAAGTTATCTGGTGCTCGCCGCTGCACGCGTGGTCATGGGCATTTCCAGTGCCGTCTGCATCGGTTTGTGCATGACGGTGTGCGCAGGCCTCGTCACCCCGGAACGACGCGGTCGAGCGGTTTCAGTGGTCCTCGCCGGGCTGATGCTGTCCCCTGTCGTCGGCGTGCCGCTGACCACGTGGGTCGAGCAACACTTCGGTTGGCGTGCGAGCGCCTGGCTGGTGGTGGTGCTGGCGATGCTCTGCACGGTGCTGGCGAGCAAGCGCCTGCCGGCAGGCGCCAATGGCAGCGAACCGCCGCTGCGCCAACAAGTCGCGGACATGAAGAATCCGCCCCTCTGGGCGGCGTACCTCACCAGCGGCTTGATCATCGGCGCCACCTTTGCCGCATTCAGCTATTGCACGCCCATCCTGATTCAGGAAGTCGGGGTCGCGACTAAATTCGTCGCACCGCTGCTGGCGCTCTATGGCGTCGCCAACGTACTGGGCAACTGGGTGGTGGGCCGACTGGCGGATCGCTACATGATGGCGATCGTCGGCTGGGGTCTGGCGATCATGGTGCTGGCATTGTCGGGCTTCGCCCTGGCCGGGGATCATCTGTGGCTGAACCTGATGTGCTTCCTCGCCCTGGGGCTCACCGGCGTGGCGCTGAACCCGGCGATGGTCGCGCGCGTCATGAAAGCGGCCGAGCCCGGCGCGCTGGTCAACATCATGCACACCTCGGTCATCACCGCCGGGCTGGCATTCGGCAGTTGGGCGGGCGGTGTGACCATCGATGCAGGCCTGGGTCTGCGTTCGCCGCTGTGGGTCGGCGCGGCCATGGCCCTGGCAGGATTGCTGAGCCTGGTGCGGCCGATTGCGATGCGTCGCAGCCAGGCGTTGTGCGACTGAAGGCGTCGTAACTGACGTCGGTGTATTGCGAGGTGACGTGTCCTTCAGGGCACGTCAGCGGCGCCAGTCCCCAACAGCGGACAGACCTGCCCCGCCCGCTCGGCCAACAGACTCCGCAGCGCTTGCATCTGCGCGATGCGCTCGTCCAGCAACGCGATTTTCTCGGCGAATAATCCTCTCAGCACGTCGCTTGATACCTGCTCGCTGTTCCACAGCAACGGCAGGTTTTCGCCGATCTCCTTCAGCGAAAATCCCAGCTGTTGCGCCAGCTTGATGTACCCCACCAGCTGCAGGGTCTCCTCCGGGTAGTGCCGATAGCCGTTGGCACTGCGCTGCGGTTTGATCAGGCCTTTCTCTTCATAAAAACGCAATGCGTCCACGGACACCCCCGCACGCACTGCCACTTCGCCTATTTTCATGACACTCAATGCTCACGTTGACTCTGGACCAAGGACCAGGCTTTAGCCTGCGGGCTCAACTGTGAGGGAAGATCATGATCAGCGCAAAGACCAACAGACGCATCGTCAGAAGCAGCGCCTTTTACGATTTGATAATGACGGCGGGGTTCATGACGCCCTGGACGGCCGCATGGGTGTTCGACACCTTTGCCGCGCTGTCAGCCGCTCTGGCACTGGAACGTCCGGTGCCCGTGCTGGACGTCAGCGGAATGCTGTTCGCCAATTTGCTCGGCAGCGTGGTGGTGGTCTGGTCGCTCTGGCGCCTGGCGCAACCGAGCCGTCGCGTAGGGTTATACGACGCACTGGCACGAACGCTGTTCGCGACGTGGCAGCTTTACGCGGTCGGCCAGGGAGCGAGTGTGCTGATTCTTGGGTTTACGGTGTTCGAGGCGGTGTTTGCCGTTGCGCAGGTTTTGCCGGTCAGTGAGCGGCCCCGAGGTGCGCAGGATCATTTTCGGGGCGCGACTTAATGAGCGACGAGCCTCTCACCGGCAACCCTTTCACCCTGCACAAACCCATGGGCCCGCGCCCGGAACGCAATCGCCAGGCTGATCAGCAGCACCAGCAACATCGCCCACGCAAAGGCGCCCGCGCCCCAGTGACCGAGCAGCACGCCGCCCAGAAGCCCGCCGCCCGCAATCGCGCTGTTCCAGACGACCACGTTCATCGACAGGGCCACGTCGGCGCCCTCACCTGCGGCGTCGGCCAGCGCCGTTTGCAGCAGTGTGGCGGCGCCGCCGAAGGTCAGGCCCCAGACGAAGACACCGAGATAAATCGCCGTGGCGGAGGCCGAGAACATCCCGAAGAACACCGAAACCCCGGCGAAGGTGGCGAGGCTCAGCAACACGGCGGTGCGAAGATGACGATCCACCAGACGCCCTCCGACCCAGATGCCGACCAGCGCAGCAATGCCGAACACCAGCAGCACCAGGTCGACATGGGCACCCAACCCGGCGATGGAAACAAAGGGCGCGACGTAGGTGTAGAGAATGTTGTGGGCGAGCATCCAGGTCAGCACCACGCCGAGGACGGGACGCACGCCCGGCGTGAATAAGACCTGACGCAGCGGCATGCGCCGGGAAGATGATTGACCCGGGTAGTCCGGCACTTTGATCAGCACCCAGGCGATCAACAACAGGGTCAATCCGGACATCACGGCAAACGACATCCGCCAGCCGATCGCCCCGCCCAGCCAGGTGCCAAGGGGCACGCCCAGTGACAGCGCGATCGGCGTCCCCACCATCGCCACTGCCATGGCACGACCCTGTGAAGCGGGCTCGACCATGCGTCGCGCGTAGCCGCCAATGAGGCTCCAGGCCAGTCCCGCCGACACCCCCGCGAAAAACCGCGCAATCAGGGTCAGCCAGTAAACCGATGACAGCGCCGTGATGGAGTTGAACAGCAGAAATCCGACGACGGTGAGCAGCAGCACCGTCCTGCGCCGCCAACTGCGCGTGGCAATGGTCAGCGGAATGGCCGCCAGCAACGATCCCAGGGCGTACACCGTCACCATCTGGCCCGCCAATGACGCCGATATGCCAAGGCCCTCGCCGATTTCAGGCAGCAGCCCCGCCGGCAGCGTCTCCGTGACGATGCAGATAAAACCGGTCATCGCCAGCGCCAGCAGTGCCCCATACGGCAGCTGTGTGGCATTTCCCTCATGGGTCATCTTTCGATCCTCCGACTAATATACTGATCGGTAGAAATCTAACGGACCAAGATCGAGTGGTCAACAACTTATGTATCGACTAGTATTTATCTGACTTGAAAGGAGGGTCTTATGGCTCAGATGGGACGACCGCGCACGTTTGACCGTGACGTGGCAATCACTCAGGCACTGCATCTGTTTTGGGAGCACGGCTACGATGCGACGTCACTCAGCCAGCTCAAGGCGAGCATCGGCGGCGGTATCACCGCGCCGAGCTTCTATGCGGCGTTTGGTTCAAAGCAGGCGCTGTTCAATGAAGTCATGCACCGCTACCTGAACACCCATGGACGCGTGACCGACAGTTTGTTCGACACCGCCCTTGCCCCCAGGGAAGCGATCGAGCGCACCCTGCGGTGCTCGGCAAACATGCAATGCGAGGCGGGTCATCCCAAGGGCTGTCTGGTGTCACTGGGTTTTCTGAGTGCGTCCACGGAAGAAAGCAAAACCATCTCCCAGCCACTGGCAGATGCGCGAGCGTTGAACCGTGCCGCGATTGTCGCGTGTATCGAACGGGCCATTGCTGCGGGAGAACTGCCCGCAACGGTGTCGCCGGTCGCGCTGGCCACGGTGTTCGACAGCTTCATGCTGGGCATGTCGGTATTGGCCCGCGACGGCGCGACGGTGGAAACCCTGGACGCCGCAATTACTCATGTGATGGGCGTATGGGACGGGCTGCGCATCGACATGCCGACGAAAGCTGGCGATTCGAACGGGCCAAACCCGCTTACTGCATTCCATTCAACCGGGAGGCGCTGAAAGTCGCACTGGCCAAGGCTCAAAGGCACGTTGAATTGCCCCATGGCTCGTGGCGTCACTGAATGGCGTCATCCCGCAAAGGCCCTCCAGGAAAGCCCCACCGTCCGGTAACATGCGTGCCAGTACTCGCCGTTTACATGACTTCGGGAAGGAACTTGATGATCGATCTCTCAGTATTGCTGCTTTTCGCTGGCGCCTGCCTTGCGCTTACGCTGACACCGGGCCCGGACATGCTGTTGATTGCATCGCGGAGCATGAGTCAGGGCAGAGCATCCGGTTTCGTCTCACTGGCGGGTATTCAGGTGGGCACCTATTGTCACGCGCTGGCTGCCGCACTCGGACTGTCGCAATTGTTGATCAATGTACCTACCGCTTACGACGCAGTGCGATTCGTGGGGGCTGCCTATCTGGTGTTCCTTGCCTGGAAAGCGTTCAGCTCTCCGTCGCCGCTGCGTGCAGATGCAGACCTCACACCCACACCGCTTCTGAGTATTTTTCGGCAGGGATTAGTGACCAATCTGCTCAACCCGAAGATGGCACTGTTCGTGTTGGCGTTGTTTCCGCAGTTCGTTGATCCGACGAAAGCTTCGCTGGTCGCGCAGATGCTGATATTCGCCACCGTTTTGAATGCCATCGGCTTACTGGTGAACGGCGCAGTGATACTTCTCGCCAGTAAAATCGGGTACAAGCTGGCGGCCAATGCCCACATTGCCAAGCGCCTTAATCAGCTATTGGGTGCGGTTTTCTTTGGATTGGCCTGTCGGCTGGCACTGGTCTCGGGCAGATAAGGTCGCCATTGCCCGCGCAGAAAATCTCACCGCCCATTCCGCTGAATAAGGAGCCTCACCATGGCTGCCATCACCGACTATTCGGACACGCTTCATCGCCAGGCCGTGATCGAACTCTGGGACGCCGTATTCGGCTACGAAACCGCCCATAACACGCCCAGCCTCGCCATCGACAAAAAGCTGGCCGTATCGGACGGCCTCTTTTTTGTTGCCCTGACGGACAACGAGGTGGTGGGGACCGTTCTGGCCGGCTACGACGGTCATCGTGGATGGCTGTATGCGGTGGCGGTGCACCCCGCTCATCGCAGAAAAAGCGTAGGCATGCAGCTGGTTCGTCATGCAGAGCACGCCCTGACATTGCGGGGGTGCATGAAAATCAACCTGCAGATCGTCAGCACCAATGCAAGCGTCCAGGCGTTCTATGAGTCTATGGGTTACTCAACCGAACCGCGCATCAGCATGGGCAAGAAAATCGAATCGAACATCACCCATTGATGCGTCCGACGCAGCGGCCTCCTTGCCCTGCCCCGCTGTCTGCGCGCCTGGTCAGGGGCGCAGGGCTTTGCGACCTTACTGAGCCGGATGCGCCTTCAGCCAATTCTTCATCTGCGTGATTTCCGCTGCCTGCGCCGCCACAATCTTGCGCGCCAGCTCCAGCATCTCTGGATCCTTGCCGTATTTCAGCTCGATCTTTGCCATCTCCACCGCGCCTTCGTGGTGCGGCAGCATGCCGGCCGCAAACGCCACATCGGGATCGTCGCTCATCATGCCGTGGTGCATGTCGTCTTTCATGGCGCCCATCGATTGCTGGTAAGCCTCATGCATCTGTTTGACGTCCTCCGCCTGGTCGGCCCTGACGGCGGTTACGGAAAGCAGAGCAATGACGCTGACAACGGCGGCAATCTTTTTCATGACGAAGCATCCTGGATGAGGGTAGAGACGGAGCCGTCACGCTAGACCTTTCCACTGCGGCAAGGTCAAGCGCATTCTCGATTGCCGTTTAAAACACGTCGCTCAACGCCCGAAGGCATCCTTGAGCAGCGCCGAGAGCTGTTTGGGTTTACGCCCCAGAACGTCTTCGAGGTCGGTGCTGGCCTGGTCGAAGGCACCGGCTTTGATCGCCGCGTACCAGCCGGCGATAAATCGGGCCACGTGTGGAGGCCAGCCTTCGTTTTCACGGGCCTGCAGGAAGGCTGCTGACGAGATCGGCTCATAGGGGACCGCCTTGCCCGTCAGCCCGGACAACGCTTGGGCGATGTCAGCAAAGGACCAGGGGCTCCCGCTGTTCAGCAGATAACTGCGATTTCCATGCGCGCTCTGCCTGAGCAGGACGGCACCGGCTTCAGCCAGCTCTTGATAACAGGCCAGCGCAATTCTGCCGTTGCCGGCGGGCGCCGCGAAGCCTGCATTGATCGCGTTGGCGCCGATGAACATTGGCAGATCGTTGGCATACAACGGATGCCGGAGCACGGTGTACGCCAGGCCCGACTGCTCCAGCAGGTGTCCAGTGGCGATGTCGCTGTCGGTGACGCCCTCGATCGGACACAGCACATCGTCGAGCCGCTGGATGCCGGTGTACATCACATGGCCGACACCGGCGCTACGTGCGGCATCGATCACGTTTTTGTGCTGAGCGATCCGGTCGCTGAAGGCTACAGCGGACACCATGTAAATCCTTTCTACACCCTCGAACGCGCTCACAAGGGCGTCGTAATCGGTGTAATCGCCGTAGCGCACCTCCATACCCAGTGAGATCAACGGCTGCGCTTTGACCTGATCCCGCGCCAGACCCACAACGTTGCCGGCGTCGCCCCGCTGCACCAGCGCATGCACGACCGCGTTGCCCAATCGCCCCGTGGCCCCTGTTACCAGAATCTTGCCCATCGACGTCACCTGTTTGCGTTGAGATAACGCTCACTGTGCAGTCATTCACCCGGATGAATTAGTCTTGCATGAGTAGAATCAGCTTCAACCAAACGTTGGAGGTACCGATGGAAACCCTGGGCAATCTGGAGTCGTTTGTGCGTGCTGCGCAAGTCAGCAGTTTCTCCGAAGCGGCCCGGCGCATGGGCGTTTCCGCTGCGGCAGTGAGCAAGAATGTGGCACGTCTTGAAAGCAATCTGGGCACCCGGCTGTTTCAGCGCAACACCCGCAGCCTGACCCTGACGGAAGCAGGCGAAGCCTTCTATGCGCAGGTTGCCGACAGCCTGGAGACCATTCAGGCCGCCGTCGCTCGGGTGGGTGACAATCGCAACGTCCCGGCCGGTCGCCTTCGGGTCAATGTGGCGCCCTCCTTCGCCTACGATTACTTGCTGCCGTTGCTCAAGCCCTTCAAGGAAAAATACCCGGCCGTCATCCCCGATTGGCACCTGGCGCTTGCCCGTGCTGACTTGATCGGCGACGGATTTGACGTGGCGATCGGCGGCGGCATGGAGCTGTCCCCCGGCGTTGTCGCGCGAGAACTGGCGAAGCTGCATCTGGTGGCCGTGGCCTCATCCGACTGGCTCAAAGGCCGGGACCTGCCGCAAACGCCAGCGGATTTGCAGGGGCAGCCGGGGATCGTCACGCGCTCGACCGACACCGGCCGACTGCGCGCCTGGACGTTGCGCAACGGCGTGGGCGAGACCTTTGATTTGAATCTAGACCCGACGGCCATCATGAATGACCCGGAAGCGTTATGCGGTTGCGCGCGCATGGGTCTTGGCGCAGCGCTGGTGCCGATGGAGCGCGCCTGGCCCTGGCTGCAGAACGGCGAACTGATTCGGCTGCTGCCTGAGTGGTACGTGGACCTGGGTTCGGTCTCTGTCTACTTTTCCGCCCGTAAAGCCCTGCCGGCCAAGACGCGGGTGTTTGTGGATTTTCTGGTGGAGCATTTTCGCTCCACGTTGGGCGGTCGATTTCGAGGGGACTAAGGCAGAACCTGGAGGACGCTGCCGCGCTGTTTCGCATCTATAGGCAGGGCTTATGCGAAGGATTGTTTATCGGTCTTGGACGCTATCGTCGGATGGGAAGATGATCGATTCCATCAGCAACACCCACCGGCAACCCCTACCCGCGCCAGGAGAGACCCATGACACAGTCCCACGCCTACAACGACACCAGCCTCGCACTCACCGCCGAAATCCTCGACGCCAAGCAGCGCAAGAACCTGTCCTTCCAGGACCTGACCGACGGCACCGGCCTGGGCCTGGCCTATGTCACCGCCGCGCTGCTGGGCCAGCACCCATTGCCGGCCGATGCGGCGAAAGTGATTGGCGAGAAGCTTGAGCTGAATGACGAGGCAGTCGCCCGTCTGCAGATCATTCCGCTGCGCGGCAGTCTTTCCGGCGTGCCCACTGACCCGACCATCTACCGTTTTTACGAGATGATCCAGATCTACGGCACCACCCTCAAAGCGCTGGTCCACGAACAATTCGGCGACGGCATCATCAGCGCGATCAACTTCAAACTGGACATGAAGAAAGTTGAGGACCCTGAAGGCGGCCATCGAGCGGTGATTACCCTGGACGGCAAGTTCCTCCCACTGCGCCCGTTCTAAGTTGCACCCGCGCTGAGACGTGGACCCGCCGCAACGGCGGGCCGCTTCAAGCTACTCAAGGGCAGCGGTTGTACTCAGTGATCACAACTTAGGCTCAATGACGGAGAGAGGAATACATCATGAAGGCACTCATCGACGGTCTTTTAAAGTTTCAGAAAGAAGTGTTTCCACAACGCTCCGACCTGTTCAAGCACCTGGCGACGACCCAGCATCCCGGCACGCTGTTCATCACCTGTTCCGACAGCCGTGTGGTGCCGGAACTGCTGACCCAGCAGGAACCTGGCGAGCTGTTCGTGATCCGCAACGCCGGCAACATCGTGCCGTCTTACAGTCCGCACCCGGGCGGCGTGTCGGCCACCGTTGAATACGCCGTTGCCGTGTTGGGCGTGACTGACATCGTGGTTTGCGGGCATTCCGATTGCGGCGCGATGACGGCGGTCGCCAAGTGCACCTGCATGAATCACCTGCCCGCAGTGGCCGGCTGGCTGGAGCATGCGGCCTCGGCAAAGGTCATCAACGAGTCGCGGGTTCACATCAGCGAAGCGGCGAAGGTGGGTTCGATGGTGCGCGAAAACGTCATCGCGCAACTGGCCAATCTGCAGACCCACCCCAGCGTGCGCCTGGCCCAGGACAAAGGTCCGTTGAATCTGCACGGCTGGGTCTACGACATCGAGACCGGCTCGATCGACGCCCTGGACGCCGACAACCGCAGCTTCAAGTCGTTGCTGGATCACCCCTCGACCTGCGCCGTGCACGCTCGTCAGGCAAATGCCGCGGCATGAGGGGAGGCTCGGCGTACACTCAACCGGTCTGCCCCTGCCCTTGGTGATCAATCCCATGCTGTTACGACACCTGCGTTATCTATTGGCGGTCGCCGACCATGGAGGATTCACCCGTGCAGCGGAGGTGCTGCATGTCTCGCAGCCGACGCTTTCGCAGCAGATCCGCCAGCTCGAAGACAGCCTCGGGGTGACCCTCTTCGACCGCACCTCTCGCACAGTCAAACCCACCGACGCAGGCCTGGCCTATATAGAATGCGCCCGACGCGTGCTGGTGGAGCTGGCGGCGGGCAGGCGGGCATTGCACGACGTCAAGGATCTGTCCCGTGGCAGCCTGCGCCTGGCCATAACACCGACGTTTATGGCGTATCTGGTCGGCCCGCTGGTGCGTGACTACACCGCGCGATTCCCGAATATCCATCTGGACATTTTCGAGCTGTCCATGGGCGACATCGAGATGGGGCTGGCCGATGATTCGCTGGACATTGCCATCGCGTTCGATCAGGTCCGCAACCCCGACATCGAGTGCATCCCTGCATTTGTCGAAACCCTGGGGCTGATGGTGGGCCGGGATCACCCCTTGTACGACTCACCGATCCCGCTGACCGCCACTCAGGTCGCGGAGCTGGATTTCGCGCTGCTGACTGCGGACTTCGCGACCCGGACCTGCATCGACGGTTATTTCGCCCGTGCAGGCATCACGCCCAAGGTGATGATCGAAGTCAACTCGGTGACCACCTTGCTTGAGGTGATCCGCCACACGCCGGTGGCGACCCTTCTCCCCGAACCGATTGCCACCCGAGACCGCGCACTGCACACCCTCACGCTGACCGATCCGGCGCCTCAACGTGGCGCCTCGCTCCTGCGTCGCAAGAACAACTATCACAGCGCAGCGTCGGGGGCGTTCATGGCATTGGTGCTGGGGCAGTTGGCCGGCTTGGATACCGGCACCGCGTCCCTGGCCTGATCGTCGCCATTTATTGCTTCGAATCCCAGCCGCTCGGTTCCCGAACGCGCTGGCGCAAAAAAACCAAACCAGACTGAGCAAATGCCTCTACCCGCCTGGATACCCGCCTGGCGAATCATTCCCGGTGCCGGAACCTTTGTCTTGCCGCCCGAGTCTTTTCTGGAAGCCGAATTGCATTCTGCCAGCATGCAGCGTAAAACGCTGGCCGCCGATACGTGCTGGATCAGCCGGCTGGCGCAGTCCCGGAGGGAGCATGGCGCACCTCCGACCTCAGGTCATCACGTTACGTTTGCAGGTGGAAACTTGAAGCATTTGACCCGGGAAGCCCTCGAGGCTGAAGTCATGCAGTTGCGGTCGGCGTTGAAGAAAAGTGAAGCCATGAGGCTGGACAGTCTGTGCACCGGCACACGACCGAACGATGTCGCCGAAGAGGTTGCCGAGCAAGCGATCGAAGACGCTCAGACCCGCTGCCGCCTCGCGGTAAAAGCCACCAACGATGCGATCTGGGACTGGGACCTCAAGGAAAACCATGTCCTGTGGAACGACGCCCTGGAACGGGTCTACGGGCATCCGCTCGCCACGGTCGAAATGACCGGCGACTGGTGGATTGCACAGATTCACCCCGATGACAGGCAGCGTATCGTCACCTCGATCCATGACGTGATCGACGGCAGGCAGACCGGCTGGAGTGAGGAGTATCGGTTTCGCCGGGTGGACGGCACCTACGCTCAGGTCCTCGACCGCGGGCACGTCATCCGCGACGTTCAAGGCCACGCCGTGCGCATGATCGGCGCGATGCTCGACCTCACGCCGATTCGCGACACCGAGGCTGCACTGCGTCAGAGCGAGGAGCGTTTCAGGATGATTCTGGAAACGGTCGAAGCCGCCTTTGCCATCGTTCAGGTCAAGTTCGATGCCAACGACTACCCGATCGACTATTGCTTCCTCGAAGCCAACCCGGCCTTCGAACGTGAGGCCGGGGTCAACCTGCGCGGGAAATGGGTCAGGGAATTTGCCCCGGATCTGGAACAATTCTGGTTCGATACCTACGGACGGGTTGCCAAAACCCGCGTGCCGGCCACCTTCGAAAGCTACGCCAAAGCCTTCCAGCGCTGGTTTGACGTGCGCGCCGTCCCCGTTGGCGATCCCGCCGAATGTCAGATCGCGATCATCTTCAACGACGTGACCGGGCGACGTGATGCCGAGGAGCGTCTGCGCCAGAGCGAAGCTGTCGCCCGCGCGAACGTCGAGCGGGTGCAGCTGGCCCTTGCAGCCGGCGCCATTTTCGGCACCTGGCACTGGGACTTGCCCAGCAACAGTTTCACCGTTGATGAGGCGTTCGCCCGGGCCTTCGGCCTCGACCCGCTGCTGGGCCACGAAGGGCTTAGTTTGGAGCAGGTGGTGGAAACCGTGCATCCAGAAGACCGGGCGGGCCTGATGACGGCGATCGACGAGGCCATCCGTCGCGGCGGCGCCTACGCCCATCAATACCGGGTCCGTCGGGCTGACGGCAAGTACTACTGGATCGAGGCCAACGGGCGCGTCAACTTCAGCGAGGACGGCATTCCCCTCAGTTTCCCGGGCGTGCTGATCGATGTCGAGGAGCGGCGTTCGGTCGAAGCCCAGCGCGACCTGGCAACCGCCGCCCTGCGTACCCTCAACGAGACCCTGGAACAGCGCGTGGCGGAACGCACCGCGGCGTTGATGCAGACCGAGGAAAAGCTGCGCCAGTCACAGAAAATGGAAGCCGTGGGGCAACTCACGGGCGGGCTTGCCCATGACTTCAATAACTTGCTCGCGGGCATCTCGGGCTCGCTGGAGTTGTTGAGTGCGCGGTTTGCTCAAGGTCGTCTGACGGATGTCGAACGCTACCTGACGACGGCCCAGGGCGCGACCAAACGGGCGGCTGCCCTGACTCACCGATTACTGGCGTTCTCCCGCCAGCAAACCTTGGATCCCCGGCCCACCGAGATCAACAGCCTTGTCGAGGGCATGACCGAGCTGATCCAGCGCACCGTGGGCCCCAGCATCAGCGTGCAGACCGTTGGCTCGCCGGACAGCTGCGTGGCTCTGGTGGACGCGAGCCAGCTGGAAAATGCGCTGCTGAATCTGTGCATCAACTCGCGGGACGCCATGCAGGACGGCGGCAGCATTACCATCGAAACCCGCTGTCATTTCGTGGGAACAGCGGAAGCACCCCTGCTGGAGGTCCCCGAGGGCGAATACCTGACCCTCAGCGTGACCGACACCGGAACGGGCATGCCGGCCAACGTCGTGGCGAAGGCATTCGACCCCTTCTTCACCACCAAACCCATCGGCCAGGGCACTGGCCTGGGCCTCTCGATGATTTATGGCTTCGCCAAGCAATCCGGGGGGCAGGTTCGTATCGCCTCGGTGGTCGGACAAGGGACCACGCTATCCATCTACCTCCCCCGCTACCAGGGAACGCCCAGCGTTAATGAGCTGTACGAACCTGATGCCGCGGCGTCGACTGCGGGCATCGGCGAAACGATTCTGGTCGTCGATGATGAACCCACGGTGCGCATGCTGGTGACCGAGGTGCTGGCTGAACTCGGCTACACCCTCATGGAAGCGACGGACAGCGCCAGTGGCCTGAATCTGCTTCGCTCCGACACGCGGATCGACATGCTCGTCACCGATGTCGGTCTGCCCGGAGGCATGAACGGACGCCAGATGGCCGACGCCGCGCGCCTGGTGCGTCCGGGCCTGCGGACGTTGTTCATCACCGGCTACGCGGAGGGGGCGGCGATCGGTGCGGGCCAGTTGGAGCCTGGCATGCATGTGCTCATCAAGCCGTTCGGCATCGAGACACTGGCCGCCCGCGTGCGTGAACTCATGAACACGCCGATCTGATAGACCGATCTGATAGTCAGCCCGGCGGCATGACCGGATCAGGCTGACGCGGACCTTCGGCCCACACCTCACGGCTTTTCCGAGAAGCCAGCGCCTCCCCCGGGTGACATCGGAAGCGTGACGGGGCATGGGACGGCGATGTTTCGCGTGCAAACATTGACAGCCTGCTGAAACGCTCGCTATACCTACAGCGTTGTACGACGACAGACGATCACAATCGATAACCCCAATAATAAAAAAGTGATGCCATGATCCCGAACGAGTCTACCCACACGCAAAGCATTACCCGGGCGGCCACCCGGTCCGTCGGCAAATACCGCTGGACGATCTGCGCGTTGCTGTTTTTCGCAACCACGGTCAATTACCTGGACCGTCAGGTGCTCAGCCTGCTGGCACCGGAGCTGTCCACGACGTTTGGCTGGAGTAACACCGACTATGCCAACATCGCCTCGGTATTCCAGTTCGTCTATGCGATCTCGATGATTTTCGCCGGGCGGCTGGTCGACAGGATTGGCACCAAAACCGCTTTCGTGGTGGCCATCAGTGTCTGGTCCACCGGCGCGGTGTTGCACGCGTTTGCGGTGCCACTGGGACAAGGCATTGGCGCGATCACCACCGCCCTTGGGTTCGCCGCCCTTCCGGTGTCAATTGCAGGCTTCATGTTAGCGCGGGCCGTGCTGGCGGTTGGCGAGGCCGGTAACTTTCCGATTGCAATCAAAGCGGTCGCCGAATATTTTCCGAAAAAAGAACGCTCGTTCGCCACCGGCATCTTCAATTCCGGCGCCAACGTTGGCGCAATCACGGCGCCCATTTGCGTGCCACTTATCGCGGCATTCTGGGGCTGGGAATCAGCGTTCATCGTGGTCGGTCTGCTGGGTTTCGTCTGGCTGGGCGTGTGGATTTCGCTGTATGAAAAGCCGGGTCAGCAAAAGCGCCTGACGGCCGAGGAGCTGGCTTACATCCGCAGCGATGAAATCGAGCCAGTCAAGACGGCCCCGCTGCCGGGCGCACCTGCCAGCAAAGTCTCCTGGTTCAAACTGCTCACCTATCGCCAGACATGGGCGTTTGCCTTCGGCAAGTTCATGACTGACGGCGTGTGGTGGTTTTTCCTGTTCTGGCTGCCGACCTACCTGTCAGCGCAGTACGGGATGAAAGGCCAGGCCATCGTCCTGCCGCTGTTCGTGCTGTACAGCATGACCATGGTCGGCAGCATTGGCGGGGGCTGGTTCCCGAGCTACTTCATGGCGCGCGGCGACAAGCCTTATGACGGCCGGATGAAAGCCATGCTGGTGATCGCGCTGTTCCCGCTCGTGGTGCTGCTTGCGCAACCGTTCGGCTATATCAGCTTCTGGGTGCCCGTGCTGTTGATCGGCGTCGGCGCGTCCGCGCACCAGGCGTGGTCCTGCAACATCTTCACCACCGTCTCCGACATGTTTCCGCAGAAGACCGTGGCGTCTGTGGTCGGCATCGGTGGCATGGCGGGCGGCCTGGGCGGCGTGGTCATGACCAAGATCGGCGGCTGGGTGTTCGACTACTACAAGTCGATCAACGACATTCACACCGGCTACATGATCATGTTCGCGATCTGCGCCCTCGCCTACCTGGTGGCGTGGAGTGTGATGAAGACGTTGGTACCGCGCCACAAAGAGATCACCGACCTTTAACCTGTCGGACGAAGCCAGGCCCCCGGCATAACCCGGGGTTGAGGCAACCATGTGGGACCGGCTTTAGCCGGGAAGGCGTCAGGCGCCAGACCGCAAAAGTGATGGCGTTTGCACTGGCCTCTTCCCGGCTGAAGCCGGTCCCACTGAGATCAAAAGCAATACGCACTCGGACGTCGGGTGTGGGCATCCGCAGTGATCACCTCATTCCGGAAACCTCGATAGGTGGTTTCTACCCCGATGGTTGAGTCAAGGCCTCAACCTATGCACATTGCCAGGCGCAGCCCGTGTGGAGCGCGCGTCATTCGCCCAAGCGGGCACCCGCGTCAGCTTCAGTTGTGGCCTCAGGTCCTGGCACCGCGGCGAAGTCGACCAGGGCCGGCGCGGCGACTGTTTCATCGGCCCGTTCGGCAACGACGTCCAATCGAGATTGAGCCAGCAGATCGTTCAGCGCGGCGTGCAGCTTTTGCAACGCCCCTTCCTTACCCACCCACCAGTCGGTGGACCACAGCCACAGCAGGTTCCAGCCCAGACCGGTGAGAATCGCGCCGCGCACTTTGTCCCGGTCCCGGGCAGTGGCAGCGCTGTGGTACGTGGCGCCGTCGCACTCAACCCCCGCCAGGTAATCGCCCGGGCGATCCGGGTGAACGATGCCCAGATCGATGCGGAAACGTGACACCCCTATCTGCGGAAGGACCTGCCAGCCCAGACGCCTCAGCCCTTGGGCCACGGCTTCTTCGAACGGCGAGTCGTAACCGCCCACCGAGCCTTGAACCGCCTCGGCCAGCGCTTTCGGGCCGCTCTGGGCGAACTCGATGAAGTGCTTCAGATCGCGCACGGCCCGCGCATTGGTGCGGTTGAGGTCGATCATCGACGGATCGAACGAGGTGAACACCAGCATTTCTCGCCGCGACCGGGTGATGGCGACATTGAGCCGGCGCCATCCACCGTCCTTGTTGAGCGGCCCGAAGTTCATCGACATCACCGGCGCACCGGGTTCGGTGGGGCCATAACCAATGCCGAGCATGATCAGGTCACGCTCGTCGCCCTGGACCGTTTCCAGGTTCTTGACCACCACCGGCTCGGTCTGGGTGTCCTGGAAGAACGGCTCGATCTGCGGGTATTGCTTGCGGGCCGCGTCCAGCAGGTCGTTGATCAGTTTCTGCTGGTCGGCGTTGAGGGTGATGATGCCGATGGAATACCCCGCCGCCACGAACGCAGGGTCGGTGAGGCGCTTGACGGTTTCATCGACGATGGCTTGGGCTTCGGCCTGGTTGTAACGCCCCTTGCCCTTGGCGTACACGCCCTCGACCTTGCGCCATTCGACGGCGCTGGCGCGGGTTTCCGCTGCCGGGAAAGTGATCAGGTTGCTGTCGTAGTAACGGTGATTGGAGAAGGCAATCAGGCTTTCATGGCGACTGCGGTAGTGCCAGCTCAGACTGTGGCTCGGCACCCCTGCCCCCAGGCATTCGTCGAGGATGCTTTCCATGTCTTCGGCCGTGTCGTCGTCGCCGGCATTCGGCCCCCGGTTGAAGAAGTTGGTCGGCGGCATCTGCCGAGGGTCGCCGGCGATGATCACCTGCTTGCCCCGGGCAATCGAACCGATGGCGTCCCACGGCGCGATTTGCGACGCCTCGTCGAAGATCACCAGATCGAACGGCGGCTGGTCGGCGGGCAGGAACTGCGCAATCGACAGCGGGCTCATGAGCATGCAAGGGGCCAGGCGATTCAGCGCATCGCCCATTTCGATCGCCAGCTGTCGGACCGGTTTGTGCCGGCGCGACTTCTGCAACTCGTGCTTGAGAATGGCAAAGCCGCTGCTTTTCGGGATGTCGTTTTTGGACGGAATCAGACCGCAGAGCTTGGCGCGGATATAGCGCACCGTGAGTTTCGCCAGCTCGTCGTCCAGACGCACGAATGCGCCGATGTCGCTCATGTGTTCGGCCGCCACGAAATTGCGCAGCAAGGGTTCGCCGTCGATGCCCTGGGTCGCGAACCAGTGGGCATAGGCCGTGATGAAGGTCTCCTCGGTGGCGGACGGCAACAGGCTGCCGGCTTCCAGTGCCTGAGCCAGAGTGGCCAAGCCTGCTTGCGCCGCCTGTTCCCTCACGCGGCACCAGTCGCACCACGCCTTGAGCTGCTCTTCCTGCTGCTGGATGGCGAGTGACGTCGCCCGAAGCGTCGCCACGCTCAGGGACATTTCAGTGCTCGTGCACGCCAACCCAGCGAACAACCGCGTGGCCGCCTCAACGCGGGACAACGCCTGTTGCAAGGTCGATACGGCGGAAGCGATTGGGCCGCTGGGCGCCAACATGTCGTTCGCATCAATCACCAGACGCGCCACGGCGCCGCGCAAGACAATCAGGTGCTCGGGTGATTCGGCCAGCCCGATCAGCATGCCGCGCAGACGCTCGGCCAGAGCCACCGCCTGCAGCGTTCGCACCGAATCACTGGTCATGCCTTTCCAACCAGGAAGCGACTGCATGTCGCTGGCCAACGCGTCCAGCTCCAGTAGCTGGGCCTGCAGGCGTTCAAAAATGGCGAGGTCGCCCAGGGTGTCCGGCAGCCCCGCCGCGCCACCCAGGGCGGCAAGTTTCTTCGCCACTTTTTTCTTGGCGAGCGTCGCCAGGAACCAGAACTTGCCCTCGGCTTCGTGCCACTCGGTGCGCATTTGCGCCACCGGCACACGACGGCACGCTTCATCGGCGTAGTCCAGGGACAGGGTTTCTTCAAGCTCCCGATAGCTCTCGATCAATTGGCAACTGCGCCGGGCCGCTTCGATGCGCGCGGCAGCGTCGGGTGCAAAGGCAAATGACAGGTTCAGGCCATGGGATTCAAGGATCAGGGCGGCCAGGTCCGTCAACTGCTGGACCTGAGCCACTTCAGCGACAGCCAACGGCCAGTGGGTCAGTGCCAGCAGCCGCTCGCTGGCGGCGTTCAACTGATCAAGGGCTTGGGGAATCTCGCGGGCCACGCTGGCGATCTGTGCCTGCCAGGCATTCGACCATTGCGTCTGCGCCAGGGCGCCGAATTTGCCTGACAGGTCGCGGGCAGCGCTGCCATTGAGTCCCAGGCGACGGGCGAGATCCAGTAGCTGGGCGTACTCGGTTCCATCGTGTTCCGTGCCTGTTTCCCAGGCCAGCCTTGGGGTCTGAGGGCTATGGTCGCGAACCACCCGACCGATGGACTGATGCAAGGTCAGGCCGTTATCCCAGCGTCGGTGCAGCACATCGACCAACTGGTTGAGCCGTGAGCGCAGGGTCTGCAACCGGGCGGCTTCCCGCTCCCATTCCTCGGCGCTCAGGGCCTCACTCACGTCCCAGGCGCGGTCCAGCTGCTTGAGCACTTCAACCTTGGACGCTTTGCTCGAATGCAGCTCCAGACAGAATTCGCCAAGGCCCTTCTCGGCCAGACGACGAAACACCACGTCAAGGGCTGCGCGTTTCTCGGCCACGAACAGCACACGGCGGCCGAGGGCCAGGTTGTGGGCGATCATGTTGGCGATGGTCTGGGATTTGCCGGTGCCGGGTGGCCCGTCCATGACGAAGCTGTGGGTGTTGGCCGATGCCACCACCGCGGCCACTTGCGAAGAGTCGGCCGGCAAGGGGGCGAACAGCTGCGCCGGCGTGACGGTCGCATCCAGACGCTCGGGGCGGGGGAATTCGGCCGAACCGGAAAAGCCTTCACCCGCTGCGTCGGGATCCAGCAGATGCTTGACCAGAGGACTTTGCAGCAGTTGCGCCGCGTTGGCGTTCAGGTCTTTCCACATCAGGTATTTGGCAAACGAGAAGGTGCCCAGCACCAGCTCGGTGCTGACCTCGAAGCCGGGTACATCGCGCACGGCCCGTCGCACGCTGTTCCAGATGCCGGCGACATCAATGCCGCTGCCATCGCTGGGCAGCTCACCGTCCAGCCCGGGAATCAGCAACTCGAAGTCGTGGCGCAGCAGCTCGAGCAAGGTCAGGTTGAAGCGCGGTTCCTCGTCTAGCAGGCTCAGGGTGACCCCGGACAAAGCGCTTTTGCGATCGAGTTTCACCGGCAACAGAATCAGCGGCGCGGAATAGGTTTTCGGGTCGTCGGCGCTTTTCTTCCACTTGAGGAAGCCGATGGCCAGGAACAGCGTGTTGGCCCCGCCTTCCTCCAGATCGCTGCGGGCCTTGCGGAACAGGTCGATCAGCGTGGCTTCCAGCTTGACCTTCTCCAGACTGGCCAGGACTTCGCCACGCGCGAGTGCCTGACGGGCCACTTCGTCGACCAGGCTTTCGTTGTTCTGCTGTTCATACAAGGCCTCATCGCGGCCGCTGCTTTTCAGGTCGGGAACAGCCACCACGCGAATGCGCTGACCGCTGGAGAGCAGATCCTCAAGGGCCGCCGGATCGGGGCACAGCAGCCGCACACCTTTGGCGCTGTCCGGCAGATGCAGCAGACGATTGCGCGTGGTCAGATCAAGCAGTTTGCGTTGCCACAGGGTGAGTTTTCCCGCCGGGCCCGAGGCGTCTTCATTGATCTCGACATCGAACCCCGGCAGCGACGGTGCTTCCTCCAGCCCTTCAATCACGGGCGGTGCTTCCTCGGCGCCATCGACAGGAGCGACCGCTGACACCAGCGCCATCGGGCGAATCTTCTGCATTCGGGCGCGATGCACATCAATGGCCATGATGAACTGCTCGTCGTTGAGCTCCCGTTCGGCGGCGGCCACGGCCCGGGAAAAACTCGGCGCAGGCGCCTGGGTCGCGAGGGTCGTTTCGAACACCAGCATTTCTTTCAGGTCGAGACGCTTGCGCACGGCCGAGGCTTCATCGGTCAGCAACTGGGAAAATTCCTGCGGCTGCAGCCAGACCCCGGCGAACGCGTGGCCCTTGGTCATGACCAGCAGAGCATTCAACCCGGCCTGCTCCAGCGCGGCAGCAAACAGCAGCGCGGTGTCGAGGCAGGTCGCGACGCCGTTTTCCAGCACCACACTCGGGGGCCGGATCTTCTGGCCCTGCTGCTCGAAACTGGCAGGTGGCAGCGCGTAGCTCAGTTGAAAGCTGCACACCCCCGACCAGATGGCGGAAGCCAGTTCCCAGGTGCGCGTGCGGGATTTGCTTTCGTAGCCGTCGATGCCGTCTTTCTTGCCGGCACGGCGCAGGACTTGCGAGGCGGCTTTGAGCACCCGGTCCACTGCGGGGTCATTGGGCATGCAGAACGCGGCGAGCAGTTCCGGCATGGCGCTCAACCCGCCCCATTCAGTGCGGGCCAGCAGCTCGGTGGGGAAGCGCTGTTCGACGAGCACCGTTTCGCCCCGGGACACGCGCATCACCACGTCGGCGTTCAGGCTTTCCGTCAGGCCGGACAGGTAACCGGCGTTCAGCTTGATGTCGCGATCAGGGATGCCGAGGCGATCACCGGGGTGGATGCGGTCAATATTCCAGCTTCGGCTTTCAACGAAGTCCGGGTCGGTGCTTAAGGTCAGCACCAGATTTTCGAGGGTGGTTTCTTCCTGGTTCCAGAGGCTCAATTCACGCACGAGGGGAACGGCATTCTGGTGGGAGGCGAAGCCGATCTTGCGGGCGATCAGCGCGTCAATCTTGATGTTCATTCACAGGATCCTGAAGCTACGAGCGCTGGCCCCATTAGGGGCGCGCCAAATGGCGCCTATAGTCCATGAGTAATCGATACTTGTGAATGTGTTTATCGGTCAATCAGCCCGCCGGGCATTTTGCAGGGACGCCGGCGCAGCGGTCGGCAACGCCCCGGCTTGCGGCCCGCGCGAGGGCTTCACTGCCTGCGTGAGCCTTTGCTGCCGGCCCGGGAGATGTCCCCCCAGCGGCGCACCAGGTAGTTGTGTTCATCCATGACCGCATTCCATACCGCGATGTGGCCCATGCGCTGCTCGTAGGAGCCGCCATCGCGCACTTCGCCGACGTCGATCAGCGGCAGGCCGTCACTGCCCATCAGTTGTTCCCGCGCGGGCAGTCCGGCGTACCAGTAATCCCACTCGGCCGCGCTCAAGTGTTCGCGGCTGCGGGCCGGATTGCCGATGTAATAACCCTGGCGGGCCATGACCGCACCGGGCCAGCCGGACAGCCACCAGTTGAGGTAGGCGTAGGCCGCATCGAGCACCGCGCCCCTGGCATGGCGCGACAGGGACAACCCGCCGAACCAGCCGCGATAGCCCTCGCGCGGGACGGCGACGCGGTATTTCACGCCGGCCCGATGCAAGCGCACCAGGGTCGGCGACCACAAGCTCTGGATGTCGATCGTCGGATGCAACATCAGCTCCGCCGCTTCTTCATCGTCAGACCAGAACGCGCCGAACATGCCCTGCCCCTGCTTGCGCACGAGGGTGTCGGCCAGCACGTCGATCTCTTCGATGCTCAGGTTGCCGATGTCGCGGAACTGCGCCAACCCTGCGCCTTGCAAGGCGAGCGCCGCGTCCAGCGCGCCAATGGCCGCGTCACTTTGCAGCGCCACCCGCCCGCACCAGGCCGGATCGACCAGCCAGCCCCAGCTTTCGTCCGCCGAGCTGAAGCCGGCGGGAAGGCGTTCGGGACGGTAGGCGAAACTGTCGGCATTGTGGGTCAGCGGCAACATGCTGATCCGTTCGCTCACCGCGCTGCCGAGGCTGCCGTCGTGCTGCACGAACAGGCGCTCGCTGGGCACGCTGCCGCTGCCGAGGCGATCACTGGCCGACAGCCTGCCGCGTTTGGGCAGGTCGTTGATTTCATGCCACAGGGCAACACGGCGCGTGTCGATGGGCTGGATGGCGCGGGCGGGCCAGACGAAATCCACGTTATGGAACCACTGGTCATAGAGGTCGTAACTGTCGGGCTGCATGACCGCGATGCGCTGGGCGGTCTGCACGTCATGCACCTGATAGACCAGCTTGATGCCGAGGTCTTCTTCGGCGCGAACCCGCAGGGATTCAAGCAGCGTCACCGAAGTGCCCAGTACCCGCAGCGTCACGGTCATGCCAGCGCTTCCCGGGGCGCCGGCGCCAGGCGTTCGCTGAACACCTCGAACGAGCGGCGCAGCAGCGCGGTGTCGAGTCCGCGGACGATAAACACCAGCCGCGATCGATGATCGCCGCCCGGCCACGAAGGCAGGTGCACCGGCGCGTGCAGGCAATGCTGCACGCCATGAATGACGACGGGGGCGTGGCTGTTGTTCACGTTAAGCAGTCCTTTGACGCGCAGGATTCGTTCGCCGTGGCATCTTAGCAGCATGGACAGCCAGACCCCGAAAGCGACCCAGTCCAGCGGGCGTTCAAGGGTCAGGCAGCAGACCTGCGCCTCGCCGTGGCGGGCGGCCGTCGAGCGCACGCCCATCAATTGCCAGCGCGCGACCTCCTGGGCGGGATCACTGCTGTGCAGCCCGTCACCGAGCAGCAGTTGATCGCCGCTCTGAATGGCATCCGTGGTCAGCACCGGCGCGGGATTGATGGCACGCAAACGCTGCTGCAGCGTTCGCAGCGCGTCTTCGTCGGCGACGTCGGTCTTGCTGATCAGCAGCCGGTCGGCAGCGGCGACCTGGGCCATCCACTCCGGGTGCAGGCGTTCCTGCAGCGCAGCGTGGCTGGCGTCGACCACGGTCACCACCAACCCGATATGCACCCGCCCGCGAAGGTGCGGGTCATTGTTGATGGTCGCCAGAATGGGCGCCGGATCGGCCAGGCCCGTGGTTTCCAGGAGGATACGCCGAAAGGCCGGCACTTCGCCTCGTGCGCGGCGCTGGAGCAAATCGGTCAACGCGTCGCGCAATTCGCCGCGAATCGAGCAACAGACGCAGCCGCTGGGCAGCAGGACGGTGTCCGGCGCCACCTCTTCCACCAGCAGGTGATCGATGCCGACGTCGCCGAACTCGTTGATCAGCAGCGCCGTGTCCCCGAGGGTTTCGCCCTGCAGCAGGCGCTTGAGCAAGGTGGTTTTGCCGCTGCCGAGAAAACCGGTGATGACGTTCAGCGCGATGCTCATGGGTGCTGCTCCAGATGGTCCAGCAGTCGTTCATCGAGGGGGTCCAACGGGCGCCCGATCAATTGCTCGGCCCGTTGCCACAACTGGTCGAGGCCGCTGGCCAGTTCCTGTTTGCCGGTGGCGCCGAGCAGCAGGTAGGAGACGCCCTGAAAGTCCTCGACCTTCAGGCGGAATGGCGCCACCACCTTGTTGATCGCGGCAATCCGGCGCAGGCGTTCGCGGCGACGGGGCAGTTCGTCGCCCAGCGGGTCGCTCCAGTGCACGTCTTCACCCAACAGGCCGCAGAGTCCACACATGGTTATTTGCTCCTGTTTTATTCGATCTGATGCATCAGGGCATCACATCGCCGGAATTCGGCCCCAGGGTCTGGCCGACGAACAGATTGCCGCCGGGCTCGCTGGCCAGCAGCACCGCGACGGGCGCCACTTCTTCCGCCAGGCCAAAACGCCCCAGAGGCAGCTCTGCCGCCTTGGCGGTTTTCCAGGCGCTGCTGATGCCTGCCACCAGCGGCGTCTCGATCGGTCCCGGCGCAATGGCGTTGACCAGCACGTTGTCCTTGGCCACTTCCAGGGCAAGGGACTTGCTGAAGCCGATCACCCCGGCCTTGGCCGCCGCGTAATGGGTCAGCTCGGCGCCGCCCTTGATGCCCAACTGTGACGCGACGTTGATGATGCGTCCCCAGCGCTGCGCCAGCATGTGCGGCAAGGCGCGCTGACTGGCGATGAACACGCTGGTCAGGTCCACGCGCAGCATGTCGTTCCACATGTCCAGGGTCAGGTCGACACAGCGCGCCTGGGTCAGCATCCCGGCGTTATTGACCAGAATATCGATGCCGCCAAAGTGCTCGACGCAGGCATCGACACCGGCCTGGGCGCCCTCGACGGTACCGACATCGGCCACGCTTTCGACCACTTGGGCACCTAATGAGCGACAGGCCTGAGCGGTGGTCGCCAGGGTAACGGCGTCGCGATCGGCCAGGACCAGCCGCGCGCCCTGCTCGGCATAGGCCCGCGCAATCGCAGCACCGATCCCGCTGCCTGCGCCGGTGATCACAGCGCGTTTATTAACCAGTTGCATGGTGTTTCCTCTTTCAGTCCAGCGCCTGTAGCGCGATCAACAGCGGATCAGCGCTGCGCCCTACTCCGGCCAACGCACGGTCAGGCCGCCATCGATGACAATGCTTTGGCCGGTGAGATAACTGGACTCCTCGCTGCACAGAAAACGCACCAGCGAGGCGACTTCATCGGCCCGGCCGACACGGCCCAGCGGGATGGCCCGGGCCGCTTTGGCAAGGCCCTCCGGCCCGAGTGAGTTTTTGCTGTCCAGCGATTGCGGTGTCTCGATCAAACCCGGAATCACGGCGTTGCAGCGAATCCCCCGGGGTGCCAGTTCAACCGCCAACGAGCGGCACAGCCCCGGCACACCGGCTTTCGCCGCGGCGTAATGCGAGTGGTCCTGCCAGCCATAGACGCCCCCGGCAATCGACGAAATGGCCACCATCGAACCGCCCTCGCCCATGTGCCGGGCCGCCGCGCGGAAGGTGCGCATCACGCCGGTGAGATCGACATCGAGCATCTCGTTCCAGTGCTCATCGGTCATCTCCAGCAACGGCGCGCGGCGCAGCAGTCCGGCATTGGCGACGGCGTAATCGATGCGACCGAAGCGGCTGATCGCCTGCTCGGCCAGGGCGTCCACCGAGGCCGTTTGAGTGACGTCCAGCTCAGCCATCACGCATTCGCCACCGGCGTCGGCGACCATCCGCGCAGTGATCTCAGGGTCATGGGGGTCGGCCGGGTAATAGCCGCCCACCACCGCGACGCCCTTGTGCGCGAAGGCCACCGCCAGGGCTTGGCCGATCCCGCTGGCGGCCCCGGTAATCAACGCTACTCTGCGAGTCATGTTCAGTTCCTTATTGGACGGTTGCTAGTGGACTGTTGCTATTGGACGGTTTCGGGGCGCACGTGGCGGGCGGCGAACATCAGTACACCGGACAAGAAGCACGGCACGGCACCGAAATACAGCGCCGACGTCTGCCAGTCGCCGCCGGCGCTCAGGACCGAGGTCGCGCCAAAACCAGCGACCACGGCGCCAATCGGGCCCATGGCGTGGATGATCGCGCCGCCGGTGGCGCGGATGCTGGTCGGGAAGCTTTCGCTGATGAAAAACAGGGCGGCGGAATACGGACCGATCAGGAAGAACAGCCCGAGGCTGTACAGACCGACCACCGTGGGCATGTTGCTGGGGCCGAAGAGCATGCCGGTGAACGACAGACCGCCGAGCATCCAGCCCAGGCCGATGACGTTGCGTCGGCCGATCTTGTCGCCCATCCAGCCGTGGCTCAGGTAGCCGCAGTAGCCCACCAGGTTCGACAGCACCAGGATGATCAGCGAGTTCTCGAAGGAGATGTGGTGAACGCTGACGATGACCGAGGTGCCCAGCACGCTGAACACCTGAATCGCCGCCCAATTGAGCAGGATCGCCGCGCCGATCACCAGCGTCGCCCGGCGCGAGGTGCCACGGAACGCGGCGCCGATGCCAGCGGTACGATGTTCCTCGTAATCCACGCCGTAGGTCATCGCCACTTGTTTGGCCTGCTCGGCGTCGCCGGCCTTGCGCAACTGAGTGATGCGCTGGTGAATCTGGAACTGCGGGCTTTCCTTGAGCTTGCGCGCCATGAACGCAATCACCAGCGCCGGTATGGCGGCGAAGACGAAGCAGCCCTGCCAGCCGATGACCGGCAGCAGTACAGCGGTCAAACCGGCGGCGATCAGCGCACCGACCGGCCAGCCGCCCTGCACCAGGCTGTAGATGAAGCCGCGGCGTTTGGCCAGTCTCGGGTCTTCCGACGCCGCATAGATTTCGCTGAGGTACGTGGCGTTAACGGTTTCTTCGGCGTAACCCAGCCCGCTCAGGGAGCGAATCAGGATCAGCGGCGACTTGCCCCATGACCCGCCCAGCGCCGTCAGCGCCGAGCAGATCGCGGAACCGGTCACCGTGAAGATGATGCCCATGCGTCGGCCGAGGCGATCCACCAACGGACCGATGGCCAGCGCGATGACCGCAGTGCCCACAGCAGCCCAGGTGGCGATTTCCGCCTGTTCCGCTTCGCCCCATTGAAAGTGCCGACCGATTTCCGGCAGCAAGGTGCCGAACAGGATGAAGTCGTACACCGCAAAGACCCACGCGAAGAAGGCGATCCAGGTGGCGTAGCGCACTTCTTCGGAAGTCAGTTGCCGGGGTTTCCAGCCGGTCAGATCAAGTTTGTTGTAGATGGACATGGGTCACGCCTCGGAATGAAGGGGCTATCAGCTGTGGCGCGGATGACGGCGGACGAAGTCGTCGGCGATTTCGTCGAAGGTGACGAACTTGACCCCGGCGTGGCTCTGGATGTGCTCGATCAGACGCTCCAGCATCAGCAGCACTTGCGGGCGCCCGGAGACGTCCGGGTGGATGGTCATGGTGAACACGGCGTGCTCATGCTCGCGGTAGACCCAGTCGAACTGATCGCGCCACATCTCTTCCAGATGGCGCGGATTGACGAAGCCGTGGCTGTTGGGCGCCTTTTTGATGAACATCATCGGCGGCAGGTCATCGAGGTACCAGTTGGCCGGAATCTCCACCAGATCGGTTTCCTCCCCGCGCACCAGCGGTTTCATCCAGGTGTCGGGGTGCTGGGTGTAATCGATCTTGGTCCAGCTGTCGCCCACGCGCACGTAGTAGGGATGGAAGTCGTTGTGCATCAGGCTGTGGTCGTACTTGATGCCCTTCTTGAGCAGCAACTCGTTGGTGACCTTGCTGAACTCCCACCACGGCGCGACGTAGCCGGTCGGCCGTTTGCCGGTCATCTGGGTGATCAGCTCGATGGACTTGTCGAGGACGATTTCTTCCTGCTCGGGCGTCATGGCGATCGGGTTTTCGTGGCTGTAGCCGTGCACCCCGATTTCGTGACCGGCGTCGAACACGGCCTTCATCTGCTCGGGAAAGGTCTCCATCGAGTGACCGGGCACGAACCAGGTGGTGCGCAGACCGTAGCGCTCGAACAGCTTGAGCAGGCGCGGCGCACCGATTTCACCCGCGAACAGGCCACGGGAAATGTCATCCGGCGAGTCCTCGCCACCGTACGAACCCAACCAGCCTGCCACGGCGTCTACGTCGACGCCGAACGCGCACAAGATTTCTTTAGCCATCATCGTTCTCCAGCGGAGTTATCGGATCATTCGTTTCGGGACGTGCGCAACGCGGCTTCAACGGCCAGCGCAGCGCGCAATAAACGTGAGTCTTCGCCACTCGGCGCGCTGATCAGCAGGCCGGTGGGCAGGCCAAGGCCGTCGCAGCCGCTGGGCAGCGACACGCCCGGCATGTCCAGCAAACTGCCCGGCATGGTCAGGCGCAACGTGGCCAGGTTGGTGCGGATGAACAGCTCATCGTCGCTGAACAACGGCGTGAGCGGCGGCGCCACATGGGCCACGCTCGGGGTGAGCAGAAACGCGCCATCGAGTTCGTCGCTGATCTGTTGCTGAAGACGCTCGCGGGCGCTGTAGAGGTTGATCAACTGGCTGGCCGGGAACGCCCGCGCCGCTTCAAGACGGCGGCGTACGCGAGGGTCGAGTTGTGCAGCGGCGTCGCTGTCGAGCAAGGGCTGATGGAGGGCAAACGCTTCCGCCGCGCCGAGCCAGCCTTGCTGCTGGATGAGATCAAGCGTGGCCTGAAAGGCAGGCGAAGGACGCACCTCGATCAGCGCACCCTGGGCCTCAATCGCGCTCATACAGCGCAGCAGGTTGTCGCGTACGGCGGGCTCGACGCGGGCGTCCTCAAGAACAGCCTGATCGACCCGGAACCGCTGACCGGCCAACGGGCGCGGCAGCAAAGAGGTCGGCTTTGTGCGGCCGCGGAGAATGTCGTCAATGGCCACGGCATCGCGCACGCTGCGTGTCAGAGGGCCGAGGCTGTCGAGGGTATGCGCGAGAGGGAAGACCCCGTCGCGGCTGTAGCGGCGGCAACTGCTGCGAAAGCCGACCAAGCCATTGAAGGCGGCCGGGATGCGGATCGAGCCTGCGGTGTCGGTGCCCATGGCGACAGGGACGATCCCTGCTGCCACCGCGACCGCCGAGCCGGACGAAGAGCCACCCGGAATGCGCGGCTGGTCATGCCCGAGGGGATTATGGGGCGTGCCGAAATGCGGGTTCAGGCCCAGACCCGAGTAGGCGAATTCACTGAGGTTGGTTTTGCCGACACTGACCATCCCGGCCCGTGACAGCAGGCCGACGCTCTGCGCATCCAGCAGCGCCGGCGCGTATTCACGGCGCAACGCCGCGCCGGCGGTGGTCGGGCTGCCGGCTACGTCAAACAGGTCTTTCCAGGCGATGGGCACGCCGTCCAGCGCGCTTGCCGGTTGTCCGGCCTTCCAGCGTGCCGCCGAGGCTGCTGCTTCGCGGCGTGCCCGGGCAGTGGAGAAAGAGATGAACACGTCATCGACGGCGGCGGCCTTCGCCAGCGCTGCGTCCAGGGCCTGCACCGGGTCGTTCGTTCCGTTGGCGAACGCTTCGGCCATTGCCAGCGCATCGGCGAGTGTCGGATCCGGGAAGCGAGCGTCGGACATTTCATCTACCCTTTAATGTACATATTCGGAGAATGTACATTTGATAAAGGCAGAAAGCGTGCCAGAGTCGACGTGCTCTGCTTGTGTGGCCCGATGGGGCATATGGCAACTTGGTCGAGGTGGCCGGGCTAGATGGGTTGCCGGGTTTTGGCCAGCGAGTCGGGGCATTGATTTTTCAGGTGGCGCACGCTAACCGACCCAAGGATGGATATTTACGCAAAGGTACGTTTTAGTGCAGAAAAGTAACAACAGCTCCAATACCGTGCGTTCCTACGTGTCCCGCAGTGACGCGCTGTCTTGTGCGAGAATCGCCGCCCGCCTTCCGAGAAGTGTATGAAATCGATGTCTGCCGAGGATTCCCGCACTGCGTCCCGCTACGCCACGATCCGACAGGTCCTGCGCGATGCCATCGTCAACGGTGACGTGGTTGAAGGATTGGTGCTGCTCGAAGCACCGCTGGGAGAGCTATTCGGCACCAGCCGGGTGCCGGTGCGACGGGCGCTGGATCTGCTGCATGACGAAGGTCTGATCAGTCGCTTCGATGGGCGCGGTTATCTGGTCAATCCCAACGGCAACGATGTACAGCCAGTGCGCCTGGCCCTGACCCACCATCAATTGGGCCTCGATAGCAGTGAAGAGCTGGTCGACACGCGCCCGCTGGGCGAACGGATCTTCGAGGAAATCGGCGCGGCGTTATCGACTTGTATCGCGTTCGGTCATTACCGGCTCGATGAGCAAATCGCCGCCGAACACTATGGCGTCAGCCGGGCGGTGGTGCGCGAGGCGCTGATGCGCCTGCGTGACCGGGGGCTGGTGGAGAAAGAACCTTACTCCCAATGGCTGGCCGGGCCGCTCACCGCTCGAGAAGTGACCGAAGATTACGAGCTGCGGGCCTGCCTCGAGCCTGAGGCGTTGCGCCAGACCGCGCCGGGCTTGAGCCGGGACGACCTGGCCGCCATGCTCGGGCGAGTTGAAGCCGCGCAAAACAATCCGCAGTGCAGCCTGGCAGACATCGAGCGACTGGAAGAAGACCTGCATCACCACTGCCTGGCGGGCATCAGCAACCGCAAGATTGCGACGCTGATCCGCCAGGGCCAGAGCCCCATGATCATCAGCCGGATCTTCTACAGCCAGCTGGGCATCGGCCCCGACGAAGCGATGCTGGCCGAGCATCGGTTGATCCTCGAATTATTGCTGCACGGCGCATTCGATGCCGCCGCGCTGAACCTCAAGGAACACCTCAACCGCGCCCGTCAGCGGATGCTGCAGCGGCTGAAAGTCCTGTCCGTGCTGCCTGAACAGCCCGTCCCGGCGTATCTGACCCGACTCAGCTGAAGAAGCGGGTATGCGCAGAGCAGGACCGGCTTTAGCCGGGAAGTTGCTGGGTGGTGCAGGCAAAACGCATGCTCTCAGTGGGACCGGCTTTAGCCGGGAAGGCGTCAGGTGCAACACCGCAAAATTGATGGCGTACGCACCGGCCTCTTCCCGGCTGAAGCCGGTCCCACTGAGATCAAAAGCATCCGCCACTGACACACCGCGCGTATTTAGTGGGACCGGCTTTAGCCGGGAAGACGTCAGGTGCAACACCGCAAAATTGATGGCGCGCACACCGGCTTCTTCCCGGCTGAAGCCGGTCCCACTGAGATCAAAGCATCCCCCACTGACACACCGCGCGTATTTAGTGGGACCGGCTTTAGCCGGGAAAGCGTCAGGCGCCACGCCGCACAATTGATGGCGCACACACCGGCCTCTTCCCGGCTGAAGCCGGTCCCACTAAAACGCTGCGTGCAGTCAGCGGGACCGGCTTTAGCCGGGAAGACGTCAGGCGCCACACCGCAATATCAATGCGCACGCACCCGCCTGAAATCACTCGGTCACCCACGACCCCCCCAGCGCTGCCTGCAGCTGAACACTGGTGATCAGCTGCGTGGCCACCAGATTGAGCAGGGTCTGGCGCTCGTTCAAGCTGGTGGCCTGGGTGGTGGCGACGTCGAGGTAGTCGATGACGCCGGCCTCATACTGGTCACGGCTCACCGCTGCGGAATCTTCTGCAGACTGCGCGGAGCTGCGGCGTGCTTCCAGCTCAGGCTCCAGGGTGCGCAATTCGACCAGGTAATCCTCGACTTCGCCCAGACCGGTCAGCACGGTCTGGCGATAGGTCGCCACTGTAGCGTCGTAGGCATGACGGGCCTGTTCGACGCTGGCGCGGGTGGCGCCAAAATCGAGAATCGTGCCGGTCAGGCTCGGGCCGATCGACCAGAAGCGGTTGGGCAGCGAGAACAGGTTGCTCAGGGTGGAGCTCTGGTAGCCGCCACTGGCGCTCAACGTCAGGTCCGGGTAGTACGCGGCCGTTGCCACCCCGACCGCAGCGTTGGCGGCGGCCATTTGCCGTTCGGCGGCGGCGATGTCCGGGCGACGTTCCAGCAAGCGGCTGGGCACGCCCAAAGGCACGCCGGGCACGTGGTACTGCCAGGCCGGGTCTGCGGCGAGGGAAAAGTCCGCCGGCGGTTTGCCCATCAGCAACGCGATGGCGTGCTCGTACTGGGCGCGCTGCCACTGCAAGTCGAGCATCGAGGCCTGGGCGCTCTGCAATTGGGTTTTGCCCGTCGCCAGATCGGCCCGCGAGGAGATCTGCTCGTCGTACTTGTTCTGGATGATTTGCAGGTAGCGCTCGTAGCCGGCAATGGTCTCGCGGTACAGCGTGATGCGCCGGTCCAGCAGGCGCAGCTGGAAGTAATTCTGCGCCAGGGACGATTGCGCGCTGAGGGTGGCGTTGGCCAGATCGGCCGCACTGGCCTGTGCGCTGGCGCGGTCCTGTTCGTTGGTGCGGCGCAGTTTGCCCCAGATGTCAGCCTCCCAACTCAGGTCCAGGGTGGCCGAATGCACTTTGCTCACACCCCCTGCCCCGCTGGACGACGAGCCGCTGGCGGACTCGCTGCGGCTGCTCGCCCCGGTGCCGGTCAACGTCGGAAATTCTTCGGCGCGGGACTGACGCACCAACGCCAGGGCCTGCTGGTATTGCGCGGCGTAGACCGCGACGTTCTGGTTATTGAGCTGCACCTGGGACACCAGCGCGTTCAGTTGCGGGTCCTGATAAAGCGCCCACCAAGGCCCTTTGGGCAACTCGTCCTGGGGGTTAGCCGCTTTCCAGCCCCGGGCTTCCTTGAAGGTGGCGGAGATCGGCGCACTGGGTTTCTGGTAGTCGGGGCCAACCATGCAGCCCGTCAACAGGGTGCCGGTCAGCAGCAGAGCGATGGACAGACGGGAAGGCAGCAAAGCGTTCATTCATTCAACCTTGTCAGTCAGCCGGGCACGTGAGTGCGGCGGATACGCATGTGCCAGAAACGCCGCGAAGAACGGCTCAGGCGATCGAGATAGAGGTACACCACCGGGGTGGTAAACAGGGTCAGCAACTGGCTCAGCACCAGGCCGCCGGCAATTGCCACACCCAGCGGTTTGCGCAGGTCGGCGTCGCCGCCGCTGCCGAGGGCCAGGGGCAAGGCGCCGAAGAAGGCCGCCAGCGTGGTCATCATGATGGGCCGGAAGCGCATGCGGCAGGCTTCAATGATGGCTTGCTCAGGCGACATCTTGCGGTCGCGCTCGGCCATCAGGGCGAAGTCGATCATCATGATGGCGTTCTTTTTGACGATGCCGATCAGCAACAGAATGCCGATCAGGGCGATGACCGTCAGTTGCATGTTCACCGCCTTGAGCAGCAGCAAGGCGCCAACCCCCGCCGACGGCAAGGTCGACAGAATCGTCAGCGGGTGGATGTAACTTTCGTACAGCACGCCCAGCACGATGTACACCGCCAGCAAAGCGGCCCCGATCAACCACGGCATGCTGGCGGCGAGCGCGGCGAAAGCCTGGGCTGTGCCGGCGAATCCGTACTGGATGTCACGGGGCAAGCCGACCTTGTCGACGGCCGCATTAATGGCCGCCGTGGCCTGTTCCAGAGAGACGCCGTCCTGCAGGTTGAACGCGATGGTGCTGGTCGCCGACTGCCCCTGATGCGCCACGGCCAGCGGGGCGTTGTCGGGACTGAAGGTGGCAAACGCGGTCAGCGGCACTTGCTGGTTATCGGCGTTAATCACGTACATGCGGTCGAGCATCGTCGCGTCCTGGGTGTACACCGGGTCCAGGCCCATGATGACGTGGTACTGGTTCAACGTTTTGTACAAGGTCGCCACCTGCCGCTGGCTGTAGGCGTTGTTCAGCAGGTTGTCGATGTCGCTGACGCTCACCCCCAGCCGGCTGGCGGCGGCACGGTCGATGTGCAGTTTCATCTCCTGGCCGCCGGTCTGGGAGTCCGAGTCGATACCGGTCAGTTGCGGCAATGCCCGCAGCGCCGCCTCGACCTTCGGTTCCCACACCCGCAGCAGGTCCAGATCATCGGCCTGCAGGCTGAACTGGTAAGTGGCGTTGGCGCTGCGCCCGCCCACACGAATGTCCTCGGCGGGCATCAGGAACACCTGAATCCCGGCCACCTTGTTGTTTGCGCGGGTCAGCCGGTTCGCCACCGCCGCCGCGCTGCTGGTGCGCTGCTTGTAGTCCTTGAGCCTAATGAAGAAGTCGCCGGTGTTGCGCGACCCTGCCCGCCCGCTGCCGGTCGACGACATCACCGCCTCGACGTCGGGATCGGCCGCCAGGTCATGGGCGATCTGCAGCAAATGCGGTTTGAGGGCCTGAAAGGAAATGTTCTGGTCAGCCCGCACGGCGCCCATCAGCACGCCGGTGTCCTGGGCGGGGAAAAACCCTTTTGGCACCGTGGCGTAGAGATACACGTTGAGCCCCACGGTCAGCAGCAGGCTGAACATGGTCAACAGCCGATGACGCATTACCCAGGCCAAGGCCGTGAGATAGGCGCCCTGCATCCGCGCAATGCCGGCTTCAATCCAGCGATAAAGCCGCGGCTCGCGGGCGTCGTGGGCGGGCTGCCGCAGCAGCAGGACACAGAGCACCGGCGTCAGGCTCAGGGACACCAGCATCGACAGGCCCAGAGCAATGCTCAAAGTCACCGCGAACTCCCGGAACAGTCGCCCGACAATGCTGCCCATCAGCAGGATCGGAATGAACACCGCGATCAGCGACAGGGTCATGGACAGCACCGTGAAGCCGACTTCGCGGGTGCCCATCAGCGCCGCACGCAGCGGACGCATGCCGAGTTCCTGATAGCGGGCGATGTTTTCCAGCACCACGATGGCGTCGTCCACCACAAAACCGGTGCAAATGATCAGCGCCATCAGCGACAGGTTGTCGAGGCTATAACCCAGCAGGTACATGATCGAGCAGGTGCCAATCAGCGACACCGGCAGCACCACCGCCGGAATCAGCGTCGCGCGCAGGTTGCGCAGAAACACGAAGACCACGGCAATCACCAGCAAGGTGGCGATCAGCAGGGTTTCTTCGGTGTCATGCAGGGACGAGCGGACGGTCGGGCCACGGTCGATGACGCTGATCAGCTGCACGTCACCGGGAATTTCCCGCTGCAACTCGGGCATCAGCGCCTTGATGCTGTCGATGGTCTTCAGCATGTTGGCGCCGGCCTGCCGGGTTACGCCCAGCGTCACCGAGGGCTGACCGTTGTAATAGCCGCCGACGAAGGTGTCTTCCACCGAATCGTAGACGTTGGCCACATCGCGCAACCGCACCGCAGCGCCGTTCTGGTAGGTGATGACCAGGTCCTGGTAATCGGCGGCCTTGTCGATCTGGTCATTGCCGTCGATCACCCAGCTCTGCCCCTCGCCCTGGAGAATGCCTTTTGGCTTGGCCTTGGTGGCGTCGTTGATGGTCTGCCGCACGGCCTCCAGGGAAATGCCAGCGTGGTTGAGCAGGTTGGGCTGAACGTCGATGCGCACGGCCGGCAAGGCGCCGCCGCGGACCGACACCTCGCCCACGCCGTTCACCTGGGCGATCTTCTGCTGCAACTTGCTGTAGGCCAGGTCGTAGAGTTCGCCAGGGCTGCGTGTCGATGAGGTCAGTGCCAGCATCAACACCGGCGCCTCGGACGGATTGGCTTTGCGGTACGTGGGCAGCGACGGCATCGAACTGGGCAGCAAGCTGCGCGCGGCGTTGATGCCGGCCTGCACATCCCGGGCGGCGCCGTTGATGTCGCGGTCGAGTTCGAACTGCAGGATCAGCGTGGTGGAGCCCTGGCTGCTGGTGGACGTCATCTCGGTAATGCCGGCGATCTGCCCGAGACTGCGCTCCAGCGGCGTGGCCACCGTGGCGGCCATGGTTTCCGGACTGGCGCCGGGCAGCGAGGCGCTGACCATGATCGTCGGGAAATCCACCTGGGGCAGCGGCGCCACCGGCAACAGCATGTAACCGAGAATGCCTGCCAGGGTGATGCTCAGGCTCAGCAACAGCGTCGCCACCGGACGACGGATAAACAGCCGAGACAGATTCATGGCCGAGCACTTCCCCGGGTGCTGTCCCGGCCGCTGCCCCGCTTGAAGCGCGCCCTGGCCCGCTCGGACAGGCGATCAAACATCAGGTAGATCACCGGCGTGGTGAACAGCGTCAGCACCTGGCTGAGCAACAGCCCGCCGACGATCACCAGCCCCAGCGGCCGACGCAGTTCCGCCCCGGCCCCCGTGGCGAGCATCAGTGGCAGCGCGCCGAACAGCGCCGCCAGCGTGGTCATCAGGATCGGCCGCAAGCGCAGCAGCGCCGCCCGGTGAATGGCGTCCCGGGCGTTGAGGCGCTGGTGCTGGCGACCCTCCAGGGCGAAGTCGATCATCATGATCGCGTTCTTCTTCACGATACCGATCAACAGCACCACGCCGATCAGCGCGATCAGACTGAATTCGGTGCCGGTCAGCAGCAACGCCAGCAAGGCGCCGATCGCCGCCGAGGGCAACGTCGACAGAATCGTCACCGGATGGATGAAGCTTTCGTACAGCATGCCCAGCACGATGTACATGGTGACCAGCGCCGCCAGGATCAGCCACAGCGTGTTGCCCGTGGCGGTCTGAAACGCCTCGGCCGCACCCTGATAACGCAGGGTGATGCTGCTCGGCGCGTTGAGTTCAGTCATCACCTCGCTGATGGCATGCTGCGCTTGCTCCAGGGAATAGCCGTCTGCCAGGTTGAACGACACCGTTACCGCCGGAAATTGATCCAGGCGGCTGAGGGACAGCGAACCGGTGCGCTGGCCGACCTTGGCGATGTCGGTCAGGCGCACCATCTGCGCCGCAGTGCCTGTCGTGCTGGTCGAACTGGATGACGTGCTCTGGGTGGAGGTGCTCGAAGACGTGCCCGATGTCGTGCTTGCCGTCGTCGTGGCAGAACCGGTCGCCGCCGCCAGATAGATGTTGTCGAACGCCGCCAGGGATTGCTGGAACTGCCCCGGCACCTGCAGCACCACGCGGTACTGGTTGGACTGCGTGAAAATGGTCGATATCAGCCGCTGACCGAAGGCGTTGTACAGCGCGGTATCGACGTCGGAGGCGCTGATGCCGTAGCGCATGGCGGCCGCCCGGTTCAGCTCGACGTACGCCACCAGGCCCTGGTCTTGCAGGTTGTCGACGACGTCGCGCATTTCCGGGCGGTGCTGCAATTTCTCGATCAGCCGGGGCGTCAGCGTCGACAGATTCGCGCTCTCCGAGTCGTCGAGGGTGAACTGGTACTGGCTCGGGGTCAGCTGGTCATCGACGGTCAGGTCCTGGGACGACACCAGATGCAGCTGAATGCCGGACACGGCGCTGGCGGATTTCTCCAGCCGGGTGATGACCTGGGTCGCAGTGTCGTCGCGGTCGTCGAAAGGCTTGAGCCCGATCTGCAGGCGGCCGTTGTTCAGCGAATCATTGCTGCCGTCGACGCCGATGGTGGACGACACCGACTCCACCGCCGGGTCCTGACGCACCACTTCCACCAACGCCTGCTGACGACGGGCCATCTCGCTGAACGACACGTCCTGGGAGGCGCGGGTGAAGCCCTGAATCAGGCCGGTGTCCTGGGTCGGGAAGAAGCCTTTCGGCACTATCAGGTAGAGGAAGCCGGTGAGCGCCACGGTGCCGACAGCCACCAGCAGCGTGAGACGCTGGTGATCGAGTACCCGCACCAGACCCCGGTCGTAACCGTTCAGCACCTTTTGGTACTGGCGATCGCCCCAGGCGGCGAAGCGGCCTTTTTCGCCCTCGGGCACATGCCGCAGCAGGTGCGCGCAGAGCATCGGCGTCAGGGTCAGCGACACGACCATGGACACCAGAATCGCCACCGCCAGGGTGATGGCGAACTCGCGGAACAGCCGCCCCACCACGTCGCCCATGAACAGCAGCGGGATCAGTACGGCAATCAGCGAGAAGGTCAGGGAAATGATGGTGAAGCCGATTTCCTGGGAGCCTTTCAGCGCCGCGGCCATGGGCTCTTCGCCCTCCTCCAGGTGCCGGGAAATGTTCTCCACCACCACAATCGCGTCGTCGATGACGAAACCGGTGGCGATGGTCAGCGCCATCAGCGTCAGGTTGTTCACACTGAAGCCGGCCAGGTACATGATGCCGAAGGTGCCGATCAGCGACAGCGGCACTGCGAGGCTCGGGATCAGCGTCGCGGTGAAGTTGCCGAGGAACGCAAAGGTCACCAGCACCACCAGCCCGATGGACAGCAACAGCTCGATCTGCACGTCCTTGATCGAGGCGCGGATGGTCTGGGTGCGGTCGCTGATGACTGTCAGCTTGACCGAGTCGGGCAAGGCCGTTTGCAGGGTCGCCAGCTTCTGCTTGATGCTGTCGACCACGTCGATGACGTTGGCGCCCGGCTGGCGCTGGACCGCGATGACAATCGCCGGTTGCCCGTTCGCCGTGGCCCCCAGGTACTGATCCTGCGGCGCCTCGGAAGTGGTGGCGACATCTTTGAGACGCAGCGCGGCGCCGTTCTCGTAGGCCAGCACCAGCTCGCCGTACTCCACCGCGTCGCGCAACTGGTCGTTGGCGTCGATGGTGATGGAGTGGGACGGGCCATCGAAGCCGCCCTTTGAACCGTTGACGTTCGCGGCGTTGACCTTGTCGTAGACGTCTTCCAGGGTCAGGCCGTGGGCCGCCAGGCTGGTGGGGTTGACTTCGATCTTCACGGCGGGCTGCTGACCGCCGGCCAGGCTGACCATGCCGACGCCGGAAATCTGCGAGAGCTTGAGCGCCACACGGGTGTTGACCAGGTCCTGCACGCGGGTCAGCGGCAGGCTGTCGGACGTCGCCGCAAGGGTCAGCACGGCGGTGTCGGCCGGGTTGACCTTTTTATAGGTCGGCGGGTTTGGCAGGTCAGTGGGCAGCAGGCTGTCGGCGGCATTGATCGCCGCCTGCACTTCCTGTTCGGCAACGTCCAGCGACAAGTCCAGGGAGAACTTCAGGGTGATCACCGATGCCCCGGCCGAACTGGTCGAGTACATCTGCGCCAGCCCTGACATCTGCCCCAACTGGCGCTCCAACGGCGCAGTCACCGCCGAAGCCAGCACGCTAGAGCTGGCGCCGGGGTACAGCGTGGTGATCTGGATGGTCGGGTAGTCCACTTCCGGCAGCGCCGAGGTCGACAGCAGGCGATACGCGAAAATACCGGCCAGCATCACCGCGAGCATCAGCAGCACGGTTGCCACCGGGCGCTGGATAAACAGTCTTGAGGGATTCATGGGGCAGCGTTGCCGGCAGCCGACTTCGTGGCGCTGACAGGGGTGCTGGATGCGGCGACATCCGCGCCGGCCGGTTTATCCGCCTCGATGGTCACCGTGCTGCCGTCACGCAGATGATCGATGCCTCGGGTGACGACCTGATCGCCCTTGTCCACGCCCTGGCTGATCACCGTTTGCTCGCCGAAGACCGGGCCGACCTTGACGCTGCGGCGGGCGACCTTGCCGTCTTTCACCACGTACAGAAACTCGCCGTCGCTGCTCAATTGCACGGCGGCCGACGGCACCACCACGGCATTGTGCAGGGTGTCGGTGGTCAGCTTCACGTTGACGAACTGGTTGGGGTAGAGCTTCTCGGCAGGGTTATCGAACACCGCTTTCAACTTGATGCTGCCGGTGGTGGTGTCTATCTCGTTGCTGATGAATTTCAGCGCGCCGTTGGCCAGCGGCGTGTTGCCCAACTGATCGAGGGCCTGCACGCTCAACGGCTCGCCCTTGCGCACCTTCGGCAGCAGGGTCGCCAATTGCGCCTGGGGCAGGCTAAAGGTCACGGCGATCGGGTTGGTCTGGGTCACGGTGACGATGCCGGTGGTGCTGCTGGACGAAACGATGTTGCCCGGATCCACCAGACGCAAGCCGACGTAGCCATCAATCGGCGAAACGATTTTCGCGTACAGCAGATTGAGTTTCGCCGCATCGATCTGGCCCTGATCCGCCTTCACCGCGCCGGCGTACTGGCCGACGGTGGCGATCTGCGTGTCCAGGTCCTGCTTGGCGAGGGAGTCCTTGGCGAACAGTCGCTTATAGCGTTCGGCGGTCAGTTGCGCGCTTTTCAGCAGCGCCTGATTCTGGGCCATGTCGCCCAGGTATTGGTCGAGGGTGGCCTGATAGGCACGGGGGTCGATCTGCGCCAGTAACTGGCCCTTCTTGACGTACTGCCCCTCGGTGAAATACACGGCCATCAGCTCACCGTCGACCCGACTGGTCACGGTGACCGAGTAGTTGGGGACGACCGTGCCGAGCGCCTGCTGAATCACCGGAACATCCGCCGTCCCGGCCGTGCCCACTGCGACGCTGACCGCTGCATTGGGGTCCGCCATCCCCGGCCCACCGTGGCGACCACCGGGTCCGGCGGAAACAGTAGCGCCAGCATCGGTCGACGGCGTCGGGTTGGAGGCGTGCCGGTAGTAGACATAAACAGCCCCAACGGCTGCGGCTATGAGGAGCGCAAGGACAAGGCGCTTTCGTGAGCGGGCTGCCGAAATCTGGGTCATGGTTTACTTCTTTGTGGCCAAGGGACAAAAGTGAAGCCGTCAGCCCGCGCGTCGCCGGGCGGATCGGTAGGGTGTGCAAAACGCTGCGCCAGGCAACGTCGATGCGCGCGGCGCGCTGCAGTCGTGCAGCAGGCGCCGCCTGGCCGGCAGGCTGACGTTCGGATAGAGGTATTTCGAATTGTTGCGACATTTAGCCCTGCGTGATCGGCAGGAACAAGCGACGAGCCCGACCTTTGCAGAGAATTTACATTCGGCGGGTGCATCGGGCGGGCTGCGTGAGACCCGCCGCGCTCACTCCGCCAGCATGACCCGGTTGCGTCCCTCCTGCTTGCCCTCGTACAAGCGCTGATCCGCCCGCTTCAGCGCATCCCGAAACGTCTCCCCGTCCTTCAGGATGGCCACCGCAAGGGTCGCCGTAAGGTTCAGGCTCATCTGCCTGATCTCCCCGGCCTGTTCGCGAATGTGCGTGAGTATCCGCTCGGCGATCAGCCGGGCGTCCTCGAAGCGGGTGTTGGGCATCAACACCAGAAACTCTTCGCCGCCCCAGCGCGCGGCGATGTCCGTGGTGCGTACACACTGGGCGATGACGTCGGCCACCTGCTGCAGCACCACATCGCCCATGTCATGACCGTGCTTGTCGTTGATTTGTTTGAAGTGATCAATGTCAATCAGCACCAGCGCCGTGGGGATCTCCCGCCGCCCTCCACCCAACTGACGCAAGCGCTGCAGCACCCGCCGCCGGGTATAAAGATTGGTCAGGCTGTCGCGGTGGGCGGAGTGATAAAGGTTCATGTGCATCGACAGGTTGAAGCGCACCGACAATGCCGTGGCGTGCAGCAACAACGCCGTTGCGGTCAACGCGTTGGCTGCGCCGAACAGGTCATGGGCGTTTTCGCTGATGCTGAAGACCGGCACTTTGTTGCGCAGCAGGTACCCGCCCACGGTGACGATGAGCACGGCGGCGCTCAGGCAGCCACGGCGCACCGGCGAGGAATGAAAGCCGAAGGCAATGATCGGCACGATGCAGAACACGTAGAGGTGGAAGTTGCTGTCCCAGCCCAGCACCCAGGTGGCGATGGCGGCGTGGGCGATGATTTCAATACAGATGAGCATGCCGGCACATCGATACAGGCGGCGTTTGATTGCCAGCAGACAGGCGATGTACGCCGTGACGCTCACCGCATTGGTGACCCACATCACGGGCAGATCCACGATCAGGAACAAACCCAGCAGCAGCACGTGAATCGCGAACGCGATTTGTACGATCGGGATGATGTGTTTCCAGTATTCAACGGTGGCTTCGCGAGTGACCTGAGTGCGGTCATCGGCGGTAAGGCTGTTCATCAAGGTGTCTCGGGGGAAGTGAATACGGTGAGGATAGGAAATATCCAGGAACAGTGTCCGGCGTCACGCCATATCGCGCTGAGTTTTAGCTTTAATCGCCATTTGATCTGAGTGCAGGCCTTTGATTTTCCGATGTTTTAAAGTTTAGGCGTTTTACCTGCGTTTTATTTGGCACTGGCATAAAACTAATTAAAAAGCGCAACGGTCATTGAAGTACGCGCAACAAGTCTTGCGTACTGCCCATGACCAAAGGAACTGCCACTATGATTCGCGATGACCGAGTAACGCCCGCTGCCTACGACGATCCTGTCTATCGGGGGACCGCTGTTGCCCCCTTGCTCAAACGTATTTCCTGGGGCGCCATTCTGGCCGGTGTGGTCCTCGCACTGGTGGTCTCGCTGATGCTCAGCCTGCTGGGCACTGCGATTGGCAGCGCCAGCATCGATCCGCTGCAAGAAGCCGATCCGCTGGCGGGCATGGGCAAAGGCACCGGCATCTGGCTGGGTGTGAGTATGGTCATTTCCCTGTTCGTCGGGGGCTGGGCCGCCGGCCGCTTGGCCCATCGCGAAGGCGCCTTCCACGGAATTCTGGTCTGGGCCAGCGTTTCGCTGATCAGCGTTTACCTGGTGTCCAGCGCCGTGACCGGCGTCGTGCGTGGCGGTTTGAATCTGGCGGGCAGCGGCCTGTCGGCAGTGGGCAGCGGCATTGCGCAAGTGGCCCCGGCCGTGGGCGGCAAGATCCAGGAGCAGCTGCGCGCCCAAGGCATCGACTTCAATCTGGACGATATCCAGGGCGAAATCGAACAAGCCATGCGCCAGACCGGCAAGCCTGAGCTGGACCCGAACAAGGTCAAGCAGGACGTTGCTACCACCCAGGAAGACGCAAAAAACACCGCTCAACGCAGCGCCGAAGCCCCACAACAGGCCGACGAGCAACTGAGCGGCTTGCTCGACCGTCTGAAAGCCAAGGGCGACCAGGCGTGGGATGCCGCTGACCGTCAGGCCTTCGTCAACCTGATCAAGGCCCGTGGCAACAAGACCGACGCCGAAGCCAACCAGATCGTCGATCAGGCCCAGGCCAGCTACCGTCAGGCGTACGCCAAGTACCAGGAGCTGAAAGCCCAGGCCGAACAGAAAGCCCGTGAAGCGGCTGACGTCGCGGCGAAAAACATTTCCCGCGCCGCCTGGATCCTGCTGATCACCCTGGTGGTTTCTGCCCTGGTGGCAGCCGGTGCCGGTGCAATGGGTCGTCGTACCCAACCGCCTGCGAAGATCGTCGGCGCTGTCTAAGCGTCACGTTCAAGCCCGCCAATGAAATGGCCCGATCGCAAGATCGGGCCATTTTTGTTTGCGCTGAGTGGGGGATCTACAAACCGCACCGTACGTCTGAAAACGCCGGTTCACGCCTGAGCCAGAATGCACCCCAGCAACCCCGGAAAGCGAATATCCAGCTCCTCGGTGCGCAGCGAATTCATGTGCGTGGTGCCGATGTTGCGCGTGTGCACCAGGCCTGCATCGCGCAACACGCGGAAGTGGTGAGACATGCTGGACTTGGGCCGTCCGCCGTCGAGCTCGCCGCAGGTCGCCTCCGCCACCAAGGACAGGCAGCGAACGATTTCGAGGCGCACGGGGTCACTTAATGCGTAAAGCAAACGCTCAAGTGTGAGTTCGGTCGGTAACGGATGTTTGAAGGCGCGCATGCCGCGCATCATACCGAGGGGTTTCATTCTTCGCCATATTTCGAATACTATCGAACAAGCGAATTCAATCATCAGGAGTATTTCATGTCTGCATTGTTCGAACCCTTCACGCTGAAGGACGTGACCCTGCGTAACCGCATTGCCATCCCTCCAATGTGCCAATACACAGCAGACGACGGCGTCATCAACGAGTGGCACCACGTTCACCTCGCGAGCATGGCCCGCGGTGGTGCGGGCCTGGTGGTTGTCGAAGCCACTGCCGTCTCCCCTGAAGGCCGCATCACTCCGGGTTGCGCCGGCATCTGGAGCGACGAGCACGCCAAGGCGTTCATTCCTGCGGTGCAGGCGATCAAGGCAGCCGGATCGGTTCCGGGCATCCAGATCGCCCACGCCGGTCGCAAGGCCAGCGCCAACCGTCCATGGGAAGGTGACGACCACATGGCCGCCGATGATGCCCGCGGCTGGCAGACCATCGCACCCTCGGCCATCGCCTTCGGCGCCAACCTGCCGAAAGTCCCCCAGGCAATGACCTTGGACGACATCGCCCGGGTCAAGCAGGACTTCGTCGACGCTGCACGCCGTGCCCGTGAAGTCGGCTTTGAGTGGATTGAGCTGCACTTCGCCCACGGTTACCTGGGCCAGAGCTTCTTCTCCGAACACTCCAACCAGCGCACCGATGCCTACGGTGGCAGCTTCGACAACCGCAGCCGCTTCCTGCTGGAAACCCTCGCCGCCGTGCGTGAAGTCTGGCCGGAAAACCTGCCGCTGACCGCGCGCTTCGGTGTGATCGAGTACGACGGCCGTGACGAGCAGACCCTCAGCGAATCCATCGAACTGGCCCGTCGCTTCAAGGCCGGCGGTCTTGATCTGCTGAGCGTCAGCGTCGGTTTCACCATCCCGGAAACCAACATCCCGTGGGGCCCGGCCTTCATGGGCCCGATCGCCGAACGCGTACGCCGTGAAGCCGATATCCCGGTGACCTCGGCGTGGGGTTTTGGCGATCCGAAACTGGCTCAGGCCGCCGTGCAGAACGGTCAGCTGGACCTGGTGTCGATCGGCCGTGCTCACCTGGCGGATCCGCATTGGGCTTATTTTGCCGCCAAAGAACTGGGCGTCGACAAAGCCTCGTGGACCCTGCCTGCGCCCTACGCGCACTGGCTGGAACGCTATCGTTAAGCGTCCCGCTTAAAAAATGCCGCCGCTGAGGCGGCATTTTTATTTGTCGACGGCACTGGTTACTATCCGCTGCCGGCCGCCTGTGGGTGCGCCCTGCCCGATTTGAATTTCCTGCCAGGACCTGCCGATGATCAGAGAGTTGAAAACCTTCGTCTGCGTCGCGCGTCGAGGCACCTTTGCGGCGGCCGGACGCGAGGTCGGGCTAACCCAATCGGCGGTGAGCGCGCAGATCAAGAACCTCGAAGACGCTCTGGGCGTCACCCTCTTCGATCGCACCGGCCGCGCCGCCACCCTCAACGCTGCCGGACAACGCGCCGTGGCACTGGCCGAGGAAATGCTGCAGCTGTTCGGGCGCATGGGCAGCCCCGACAGCGCCAATGACTTTCGCGGCGCGCTGCGCATCGGCGCCATCAGCACGGCGCAGACCGGCATCCTGCCCCAGGCCTTGGTGGCGCTGCGCAGCAAGGCGCCGTTCATTGAAGCCAGTCTGGTGCCGGGGGTTTCGTTGAACCTGCTCAGTCAGGTGGACGCCGGCGAGCTCGACCTGGCGATCATGATCAAACCGCCGTTCGCCCTGCCCAAAGAGCTGCACGCCGAGGTCCTCGCCAGAGAACCGTTCGTGCTCATCACGCCATCCGGCATGCAGGGCGACGACCCTCGGCAGATCCTCAGCGACCACCCTTTCATTCGCTACGATCAGCGCTCGTTCGGCGGCCGCCGGGTCACGCAGTTCCTGCGCGAGCGCAAACTTGAGGTGCGGCAAACCCTGGAGCTCGATGAGCTGGACGCCATCGTCAAGATGGTCCGCGCCGGGTTGGGCGTGGCGCTGGTGCCCATGGCCGGGTTATGGCTGGAGCATGCGGAGGACGTGCGGATCATCGACCTCGGTGAGCTGACCTTCTTCCGCGAGATCGTGCTGGTGAGCAAATACCTGCAGCGGCACACGCCGCTGCTGGAGTTGTTCAGAAGCTGCATCGTGGACGCGCTCCCCCGCGCAGGCTGAGGCCATTGCCCGTCGCGCAAGTGCGCTTCGGCGGTTACACCTTGAATTTCCCGACCAACGTCTGCAAGTGCACGCCCAACCGTGCCAGCTCAACACTGGACGCCGCGGTTTGTTCACTGGCGGCCGAGGTCTGCTCGGAGACTTCGCGGACGCTCATCACGCTGCGGTTGATTTCTTCGGCGACAGCGCTTTGCTCTTCAGCAGCAGCGGCAATCTGTTGGTTCATCGACTCGATGGACTGCACCGAGCGGGTGATGCCCCCCAGTGAAACCCCGGCACGGCGGCTCAGTTCGACACTGCTGTCAGTCAGCACGCGACTGTTTTCAAGGATCCCCGCCACCTGCTGAGTGCCGCTCTGCAAACCTGTGATCAGTTGCTCGATTTCTTCAGTGGAGGACTGGGTACGCTGGGCCAGGCTGCGCACCTCGTCAGCGACCACGGCGAAGCCCCTTCCCGCCTCGCCCGCTCGCGCAGCCTCGATGGCGGCGTTCAACGCCAGCAGGTTGGTCTGCTGAGCGACTGACTTGATGACGTCAAGAACGCTGCCGATTTTGCCACTCTCGGTTTTCAGGTCCGCCATTGCCACCGTCGAGTGACCGACTTCGGCCGCCAGACGCTCGATCTGGTCGATGGCCTGACGCACTACCTCGTCGCCATCACGGGCCTCGCGGGTGGCGGTGGCTGCGGCATCGGAAGCGTTTTCCGCGTTGCGTGCAACTTCCTGCACCGTGGCCGCCATCTCGTTCATGGCCGTCGCCACCTGATCGGTCTCGATCTTCTGGCTGTTGACGCCCGCACTGGTTTGCTCGGTGATCGCTGACAGTTCCTCGGCGGCACTGGCGATCTGCGTCACGCCATTGCGCAGCCCGGCAATCAGTTCGCGCAGGTTGACCGTCATCCGCGCCATGCTGCGTTGCAACATGCCAAGTTCGTCTTTGCGCGACACCACACGGGCATTTGTCAGGTCGCCACCGGCCACCTGCTCGGCGGTGCGAAGCGCGTCCATCAAGGGCAGGACAATCAGGCGAGTGATCAGCCAGGCCGCCAGAATGCCGAGGATCAATGCGCCCAGTGTCGCGCCGCCCAACACGTTCCGAGCATGGTCCACGTCTTGGCCGCGCAATACCGCCTGATTTTTTGCCAGTGCATTACTCGCGGCGAACAGATTGGCGATGTCATCGTTCAGGCCCAGCTGGGCCTTGGCGGCGCCCGCCTGGGCCTCACTGAACTGGCTCACGGTCAGCAGATAGGCGTCGAGGGCCGAACCCAGACGCTGGATGGCATCGCCTTGTGCCGCAGGCAGCGCCTGGCCAAGCACCGTGGTGTACGCGCGGGCGTCAGCAATCGCCTTTTTGGCCGGTGCTTCAAGCTCGGGTTTGAGGCTGTAGGTGTAGCCGCGCAATTGAAAGCGCGCCTGCTCGACCAAGGCCTGCGCCTTCACCACCGCAGCGGTCTGTGCAGCGTCGCCGTTCGCGGAAATAGCGGCCTCAATCTTCTGCAATTGCTCCACCGCGGCGTCCGCATTGCTGCCGAAAATCCCACGGGAGGCCTCGCGATTCTGCACAGATTGAACGTAGTCGCTGAAGTGCGCGCGGTAGCGCTTGACCGCCTCCGTCGCCGACTGAATATGGGGAATATTAAGCGCCGAATCGAAATTGGCGCGGCAGTACGCCAGGTGACTGTCGAGGTTGTCCAGCGCCTTGACCACCACAGCGGCGTGCTCTGCATCGTAATTGAGCGTGTAGGACAAGCGCGCAATGCGCATGTCCCGCGTGAGGTCGTTGAGTGTTGCGATGTCGAGGATCCGGTCGCCCCTCTTACTCAGTCCGCCGATCCCGGACCAACCTGCCAGCGCTATCAATAAGGTCAACACCAGCACTGCGCCAAAGCCCAGAGACAGCTTGGATCTGACGCTGATGTTTTCCAGCATCCTGTTCATCGCAGTGAGCATAAGTATTCCAGTCCGATCCGATCATTAAGAGATGCTGAATCGGTTTATCGGCCGCTGGACAGGTAAGTTGAAGTGAAAGCGATGCGGCTGAAACGAAAACAGGCGCTTCTGGCAAGCGCCCGCTGGCAAGGCCGGGTCACTTGGCGAACAATTGGCTCATGTCCTTGAACGCCTTGAACTCCAGCGCGTTGCCGCACGGATCGAACAGAAACATGGTGGCCTGCTCGCCGACCTGGCCCTGGAAGCGGATGTAGGGTTCGATCACGAACCGGGTTTCCCGGCCGCGCAAACGCTCCGCCAGCGCCTCCCATTCTTCCCAGTGCAAGATGATGCCGAAGTGCGGGACCGGCACGTCGTGGCCGTCCACTGCGTTGGAATGCACGGATTCCTGGGAGGTGGTTTTCGGGTGCTCGTGGATGACCAGTTGGTGACCGTAGAAATCGAAATCGACCCATTGCTCGCTGGAGCGGCCTTCGGAAAGACCGAATACGTCGCCGTAGAAGTGGCGCGCGGCGGCGAGATCGTAGACGGGAATGGCGAGATGGAAGGGCGAGAGGCTCATGGTCGATCCTTGGGGACGGGAATGGGATGCCCGATTGTTGGCCTTAATCGGGTGCAGTAAAAGCGGATATTTCTTCTGCTGAGCCTCAATTTTTCCGATCAGTTTCCAACATTTGCCAGGGCCTACCATCGAGCCTCTCACTGCTCGACTGCGCGCCGGGGCCGTGCGAATGGCGCTGCAAGCTGATAGCCGCACGCGTCAAGCCACACTTAATCCCGGCCTTGCACACCCGTTGCCTACCACCCGAATGTGACAGGCGGTCCTTACAGCCACGACCGATTGTCAGATTCCAGTCAAACAGAGGCCTGATTGCGCAGGGAGGCATTCATCTATCGCGCCGCCCGCCGATAGACCGGCAGACAGACTGCAATCCTTTCCCTGCAATCGCTTGAAGGCTCGTACGGCATGACCAAATCCCTGAAATTCAGCCACAAAATCCTGCTGGCGGCCTCGCTGGTGGTAATCGCTGCATTTACTTTATTCACCCTCTACAACGATTATCTGCAACGCAACGCCATCCGGGATCAGTTAAGGGAAAGTCTGAACCAGATGGGCGAAAGTACGGCCGGTAATATCCAGAACTGGATGTCGGGACGCATCCTGCTAGTGGAAAACGTCGCCGAGGGCGCCGCCGTCTCGCCGTCGCCTGAGGTGTTCAACCGCCTGCTCGGTCAGCCAACGCTCATCTCGACGTTCATGAGCATCTACCTCGGCAAGGCCGATGGCTCGTTTGTGACGCAACCGCCTGACGACATGCCCGGGGATTACGACCCGCGCACCCGCCCGTGGTACACCGATGCGCTGAAGGCCGGCAAGACCACCCTGACCGAGCCCTATCTGGACGCCGTGACCAAGGGCCTGATCGTGACCATCGCCACGCCGGTCAAAGGTCCTTCCGGAGTCGTCGGCGTCGCGGGCGGCGACCTGAGCCTGGAAGTGCTGGTGAAGATGATCAGCGCGCTGCGCCTGCAGAACGACGGCCATGCCTTTCTGGTCGACGCCAACGGCCGCATCCTCGTGCATCCGGACACCTCGCTGGTGATGAAAACCCTGGCCGAGGTCTACCCGAACGCTACGCCGCGCCTGTCTGAAGACGTCAGCGAAAGCGAGCACGCCGGCAAGACCGAAGTCGTCACCTTTGCTCACGTTGACGGTCTGCCGTCGGTCAACTGGTACGTCGGCATCGCGGTGGACAAGGCCCAGGCCTACGCCGCACTGGGCGATTTCCGTAACTCGGCGATCGTCGCCACGATCATCGCCGTGGTGCTGATCATTGCGCTGCTGGGCGTGTTGCTCAGCGTGCTGATGCGTCCGCTGAACACCATGGGCCGCGCCATGCACGACATCGCGGCAGGTGAAGGCGATCTCACCAAGCGCCTGGAAATCCTCAGCCAGGACGAATTCGGTTACCTGGGCAACGGCTTCAACCTGTTCGTGGAGCGGATCCATGACTCGATGCGCGAAGTGGCCTCCTCCACCGTGCAGCTCAACGAAGTCGCGCTGCGCGTGGTCAGCGCGTCGAACTCTTCGATGCTGAACTCCGACCAGCAAGCCAACCGCACCAGCAGTGTGGCGGCAGCCATCAACGAGCTGGGCGCTGCGGCGCAGGAGATCGCGCAGAACGCCGCCATGGCGTCCGGGCATTCCAGCGACGCACGCAATATGGCGTCCAGTGGACAGGCCGTGGTCGTTCAGAACATTCAGGCGATGAACCGTTTGTCGACGCGCATCAGCGGCGCCAGCGAGCAGATCGAACAGCTCAACACCAAGACCGCCAACATCGGGCAGATTCTCGAAGTCATCACCGGCATCTCCCAGCAGACTAACCTGCTGGCCCTCAACGCCGCCATCGAAGCGGCGCGTGCCGGGGAAGCCGGACGCGGGTTCGCCGTGGTCGCTGACGAGGTCCGCAGCCTGGCGCACCGCACTCAGGAGTCGGCCAGCCAGGTGCAGAAAATGATCGAGGAGCTGCAGCACGGCGCCCGTGAAGCGGTGGCGATCATGAATGACAGCCAGCGCGAGAGCCATGAAAGCGTGAGCATTGCCAATCAGGCCGGCACCAGCCTGGAAAGCGTGACCGTGCGCATCGGCGAGATCGACGCGATGAACCAGTCGGTCGCCACCGCCACCGAGGAGCAGACTTCGGTGGTCGAAGCGATCAACGTCGACATCACCGAGATCAACACACTGAACCAGGAAGGCGTGGAAAACCTGCAGGCCACGTTGCGCGCCTGTTCCGACCTGGAACGCCAGTCGGTGCGTTTGACACAGCTGGTGGGCAGTTTCCGTATCTGAGGCAAGACGGAGCGCTGTTCATCGCAAACCTGACGCTTGATCGGTCAGTCCTTGCGAAAACAGCGCGCCGACGAAATGATGGCACTAAGCCATCACCGATGATGTCATAGTCCGGTCAACCCAGCCCTTTGGTGCAACATGCTTTCCTTTGTCCTCGATCGACCTGACCCCAATGACGCGCAACTTCTGGCCGAGGTCGATCGCACCATCGCATCGCGTTTTCGCAGCCTGCGTTTCAGTCCCGAGCTGGAACGGCGTTACGAGGCCGAGACGATCGAGCAACGCCGGCAATTTCTGACGGCGGTGGGCATTGGCGGCATCCTCATCTACAACCTGTTCATGGTCAGCGACTGGCTCAGCCTCAACGACATGTTTACCTACGTGGCGCTGGGCCGTGTGTGCCTGATGACGCCGATCTTCCTCATCCTGTTGATCATCGCGCAGCGCGCCAGAACCCGACGCGTTGTCGAAACAACGGCAGCCGTCGGCACCGTGCTGTGTTCGGTGATGCCGCTGATTGCGATGATCTACAGCGAAAGTCCGTTCCGCTTGCACTATCAGTTGGGGATGCTGCTGATCATGGTGTATTGCACGGTGATCCAGCAGGTGCCGGTGCGCTGCGCGGCGGTGGCCATGGCCTGCATGCTGGTCATTCAGCTGGTGACCACTTACCTCGCTGAGTTCGCCGACTTTCAGATCTGGCAAGCCAATGCGCTGTTGTTCTTCTCCACTGCGGCGTTGCTGATGATGGCGTCGTGGTTTCTGGAACACGGCAGCCGCTTGAGTTATCTCTTTGCGTTGCGCGGGCGGTTGCTGCAATCGAAGTTGGTGGAACTGGCGCGCATCGATTCGCTGACACAATTGTTCAACCGGCGTTTTCAGGGCGAGGTGCTGGCCTCCCTGTGGAGCCGCGCGGCGCAGACGCCCATGAATGTCGCAGTCATCCTGCTGGACATCGATCACTTCAAATCCTACAACGACAACTACGGGCACCTGCAGGGCGACACCTGCCTGCGGTTGCTGAGTGGCGTGATCCAGCGCACGGCGCAGAAAGCCAACGCCCTGACCTTCCGCTTCGGCGGCGAGGAAATCCTCGTGCTCATGACCCACGCCCACCCGGCCCAGGCCAGGGCCCTGGCGGAAAACCTGCGCTCGGCGGTCGCCGCGCTGAACGTGCCCCACCCGGTGCTGGGCGACGGCGCCAGAGTCACCATCAGCCTGGGCGTCGCCATCGCCAGCGCACCCCAGACCAGCGCCGAAGTGCTCATCGCCATGGCCGACAAGGCGCTCTACGTCGCTAAAGGCGAAGGCCGCGACTGCCTGCGCTGCGCCCCCGCTGAAGTGGCCTAATAGGCCCGCTAACCCATAGCAGGAACGGCTAACGCGAACATTGTGGGACTGGCTTTAGCCGGGAAGACGTCGGCGTTTACACCGCAGAATCGAGGGTGCACACACGGGTCTCTTCCCGGCTGAAGCCGGCCTGCCAAGCGATCATCCTCGCCCGCAGCATCCTCATATCTCCAAAAGTGCCAGAAAAGCATATCCCCCCAAACGTCAATTACGTGACACCTATAACCGCCCAAATGTGCCGATCGTCACCAAACGACGGTTTCCCGACATACGGCGACAACTTTTCCGTTCAGGTAGGTCATACCTGCTGCAGTGCCGATTGGAAATTGGCACGCAGCGTGACCTCAGCCTGTGACCGGAGATAAGTACATGATTTTTAACGTCCAAAATTTTGGCGCCAAGGGAGATGGCGTCTCTGACGACACCGCGGCCATCCAACAAGCGATTGATGCAGCTGCGGCGGCGGGCGGAGGACAAGTCTATGTACCCCCCGGGACCTACATCGTGTCAGGCGGCGAGGAACCGTCCGACGGCTGCCTCATGCTCAAGAGCAACGTCTACATGTACGGCGACGGCATGGGCGTCTCCAACATCAAGGTCGCGGACGGTTCCGACACGAAAATCACCGGTGTCATTCGCTCCGCCTACGGCGAAGAGACCCACGACTTCGGGCTGAGCAACCTGACCATCGACGGCAACCGGGACAACACCACCGGCAAGATCGACGGCTGGTTCAACGGCTACATCCCGGGCAAGGAAGGTTACGACTCCAACGTCACCCTCGATGGCGTGGAAATCAAGGACTGCTCCGGTTACGGCTTTGATCCCCACGAACAGACCGTGAACATGGTCATCAAGAACAGCGTGTCCCACGGCAACGGCCTGGACGGCTTCGTCGCTGACTTCCTCAGCGACAGCACCTTCGAAAACAACATCGCCTACGACAACGATCGCCACGGTTTCAACGTGGTCACCAGCAGCCACGATTTCACCCTCAGCAACAACGTCGCCTACGGCAACGGCGGTGGCGGCATCGTCGTGCAGCGCGGCAGCGAGAACATTCCTTCGCCGAACAACATCACCATCACCGGCGGTGAGGTCTATGGCAACGGCGCCGAAGGCGTGCTGATCAAGCTCTCCAGCGAGGTCACCATGACCGGTGTCGATATCCACGACAACGCCAGCGCCGGCGTTCGCATCTACGGCAGCAACAACGTCGACGTCATCAACAACACCCTGAGCAACAACTCACTGGGCGGCGGCGTACCGGAAATCATCATCCAGTCCTACGACGACACCAAGGGCGTTTCCGGCAAGTATTACAACGGCAGCGACAACACCGTTCAGGGCAACACCATCAACGGCAGCGCCCTGTCGACCTACGGCGTCGCCGAGCGCAACGAAGACGGCACCGACCGCAACGCCATCATCGGCAACACCATCACCCACACCACCAAGGGCGACACCCTGGTGTATGGCGATGGCAGCTACGTCAGCGCCACCGTGCCAGTGGTGGCGGTTCAGGGCACCGACGGCAACGACACCCTGCTGGGCAGCGACGCCAACGAGATCTTCTACGCCGGCGCGGGGAATGACACCGTCAACGGCGGTGGCGGCAGCGACATCCTCATCGGCGGCGCCGGGGTCGACAAGCTCACCGGCGGCGCAGGCGCGGACATCTTCCGCTTCACCAGCGAGTCCGACAGCTACCGCACCGCGACCACCAGCTTCGACGACACCATCACCGACTTCGACCCGACCCAGGACAAGATCGACCTCGCCGGCCTGGGCTTCACCGGGCTGGGCAACGGCCGTGGCGGCACCCTGCAGATCAGCTACAGCGCCAGCAACGACCGCACTTACATCAAGGATTACGATGCCGACGCCAACGGCAATCGCTTCGAGCTGATCCTGGCCGGCAACCTGGTCAGCGCGCTGACTGCCGACAACTTCATCTTCAACCGCACCCTCACCGGCACCACCGGCAACGACTCGCTGCAGGGCACTGACGGGGCCGACACGCTGCTGGGCCTGGCCGGCAACGACAGCCTGGCGGGCGGCGCCGGGGACGATCGTCTCGACGGCGGCGCCGGCCAGGACACCCTCAGTGGCGGCGCCGGGGCGGACACCTTTGTGTTCTCCAGCCGCATCGACAGCTACCGCAACTACAACGCCGGCGGCGCGAATCTGGGTGACGTGATCACCGATTTCGACGTCACCGCCGACAAGATCGACCTCTCCAAGCTGGGCTTCACCGGCCTTGCCGACGGCATGAACAACACCGTGTACGCAGTGCTCAACGACGCCGGCGACAAGACTTACATCAAATCGCTGACCGCCGATGCCGAAGGCAACCGCTTCGAAGTCGCGCTCGTGGGCAATTACCTCGACAAACTGACCAGCGCCAACTTCGTCTTCGCCACCGCCCCGACGGTCAATCAGGCGCCCGTCGTCGCCAACCCGCTGCTGGACCAGAACGCCACCGAGAACACGCCGTTCAGCTACGTCGTGCCCGGCACCAGCTTCACCGATCCGGACAATGACACCCTCAGCTACAGCGCAACCCTGGCCGACGGCACCGCCCTGCCGACCTGGCTGATCTTCGACGCCGCGACCCGCACCTTCAGCGGCACCCCGGGCAACACGGCGTCGGGTACCTACGCGATCAAGATCACCGCGAGCGACGCCAGCAACGCCACCGTCAGCGACAGCTTTACCCTCGCCGTGCAGGACGTGCCGGTAACGCCGGGCGTGATCAACGGCACGCCGGGCAACGACACGCTGACCGGCACCACCGGTAACGACCAGATCTTCGGCGGCGCGGGCAATGACACCCTGAACGGCGGCGACGGCAACGACGTCCTCATCGGTGGCGCCGGTGCCGACAAACTCACCGGCGGTGCGGGGGCGGACGTGTTCCGCTTCACCTCCACCCAGGACAGCTACCGCACGGCGACCACCAGCGCCAGCGATCAGATTCTCGATTTCGATGTGGCTGCCGACAAAATCGACGTCTCGGGCCTGGGCTACACCGGTCTGGGCAACGGCCTCAACGGCACGCTGCAGGTGTCCTACAACGCCAGCACCAACCGCACCTACGTCAAGGACAGCGTGGCAGACGCCAACGGCAACCGTTTCGAGCTGTCACTCGCGGGCAATCTGGCCGGCAGCCTCAACGCCAGTCACTTCGTCTTTGCCAGCCAGAACCTGCCGCCCAACGTGGCGCCGGTGGTGGTGATTCCACTGCTGGACCAGAACGCGACGGAAAACTCGCCGTTCACCTACGCGGTCACCAGCAACAGCTTCTCCGACGCCAACAACGACGCGCTGACTTACACCGCGACCCTGGCCGATGGCAGCGCCCTGCCCGACTGGCTCAGCTTCGACAGCACCCGCCTGACCTTCAGCGGCACGCCGACCAGCACGGCCTCCGGCAACTACACGCTATTGATCAAGGCCACCGACCCGTCGGGCGCGTCGGTCAGTGACAGCTTTGCCCTCGCCGTTGCCGATGCGCCGGCCAGCACCATCACCGGCACCGACAACGGCGAAACGATCGCCGGCACCGCAGGCGCCGACCTGATCCTCGGCCTGGGCGGCAACGACACCATTCGCGCCGGCGCAGGGGCAGACATCATCGACGGCGGCGCTGGTCGCGACTCGCTGTACGGCGGCGACGGTGCCGACACCTTCCGCTACACCAGCGTTCAGGACAGCTACCGCGACTACAACACTGGAGGGGTGACAGCCACCGACACGATCTACGATTTCACCCACGGCGTGGACAAGATCGACGTCTCCGCCCTGGGCTTTCTCGGCCTGGGCGATGGCAGCAACGGCACGCTGTACCTGAGCCTGAATGCCGCTGGCGACAAGACCTACATCAAATCCAGCGTCCCCGATGCTGACGGTCACCGCTTCGAGATCGCCTTGAGCGGCAACTACATGAATACCCTGACGGCGGACGACTTCGTGTTCGGCTCCCGGGCCGACCAGGACATTCTGTTCCTGCCGACCCTCGGCCAGTCCAACGCACGTCTGCTGCGCATGACCGAAGACGACAGCCAGTCCGGCACCACCATGCTGGTGGACGGTTTGAGCAAGTACACCACCTACGACGTGCGCAGCCAGTTCAACGACGCCGACGGCAATGGCATCGACATCGCGGTGGGCGGCAGCACGGTCAACGGCCTGTCGACCCTCGGCCCTGAAGAATTGAAGCTGTGCTGGTGGCTGACCGACACCGACCAACCGGGCCCGGCCCTGTTGCGCGCCGTGGCCTTGCTGAACGACCAGCTCACCGAGTTGAAGTCGATCGACAACGTGACCATGGGCATCATCTGGGGCCAGGGCGAGGAAGCGGCACAGGAAATCGCCCGCGCTTCGGACAAGGATGCGGCGGCGGCGGCGTACAAGGCGGCGACCTTGTCGGTGTTCGATTACCTGCACGCGCAGTTCGGCAACTTCAACGTGTACATGATGGAAACCGGTCACTACGACCAGGACGCGGCCCGCGCCCGCGGTTTCTCGGAAGAGAAGATCGCCGGCATCGTCGAAGGTGTCGGCTATGTCCGCGCCACCCAGGAAGCGATCGCTGCCCAGCGTGACGATGTGAAGATTGCGGTGGATTACACCGACCTGCCCCTGCGCCACGAAGTCGACCCGCTGGTCTACCCTGACGACGTCTGGCACTTGCACGAAGAGTCCGCCGAGATCGTCGGTCAGCGTCTGGCCGACTACATCGCCGACGACCTGGGCTTCCACGGTGACCCAAGCGACAACAACAGTGTGCATGCCATCTTCGACGGTGCGCAGAACGAAGGCGGCATGATCTTCGGCACCGACCAGGACGACACGCTGGTGGGCTCGTCCGGCAACGACACGCTGGACGGCGACCTTGGCGCCGACAGCATGAGCGGTGGCGACGGCAACGACATTTACATCGTCGATAACGCTTTCGACAGCGTCACCGAAAGCAGTGACTCGCCGTCGCAGATCGACACCGTGCAGGCGTCGGTCAGCTGGACCCTCGGCGCGAACCTGGAAAACCTGGTGCTCACCGGTGTTTCAGCGATCGACGGCAACGGCAACGACCTCCGCAACTTCATCACCGGCAATGCGGCCGACAACGTGATTGATGGCGCCGGCGGCGCCGACAGCATGAGCGGCGGCAATGGCAACGACACGTACTACGTCGACAACAGCGGCGACAGCGTGATCGAAACCAACACCGATCGCGTCTCCGGCGGCATCGACAGCGTGCACAGCACCCTGGCAACGTTCACCCTGGGCGCCAACGTCGAAAACCTGTACATCGACAGCCTCGATGCGGCCAATGGCATCGGCAACGCGCTGGACAACGTGCTGTTCGCCGGCAGCGGCAACAACGTGCTGGACGGGCGGGACGGTAACGACACCGTGTCTTACGTTGGCGCGCAGGCCGGCATCACCGCCACGCTGTCGACCTCTGCCCAGCAGAACACCGGCGGCTCGGGCCTGGACACGCTGAAGAGCGTCGAGAACCTGATCGGCAGCGCCTTCGCCGACAGCCTGACCGGCAACAGCGGCGCCAACGTGCTCAACGGCGGTGCCGGCGATGACACGCTGATCGGCGGCTCGGGCAACGACCGTTTGATCGGCGGCGCGGGTACCGATTCGCTCACTGGCGGCACCGGGGCGGATACCTACGTGTTCGACTCCGTCGCCGACATGGGCGTCGGTGCGTTGCGCGACGTGATCAATGGCTTCAAGAGCGCCGAGGGCGACTTGCTCGATTTCAGCGCCCTGGACGCCAATCCGCAGACACCGGGGATCGACGCGTTTACCTTCATTGGCAGCAACGCCTTCGACAGCAATGACGCGACCGGGCAGATACGCTTTGCCGACGGGATCCTCTACGGCAGCATCAACGCCGACGCCACCCCGGATTTCGAAATCCAGCTGGTGGGCGTCAAGGAGCTGCACGTCACTGACCTGGTTGCCTGATTGATCGCGTAAACACAACAACGGCCTCCGCAATGGAGGCCGTTTTTTTTGATGGATAGCGCACCTGCCGGCCCCTTCCCGGCTAAAACCAGTCCCGCTGAAAGCATCCCGTGCATCCCGTGCATCCAGTGTCACTGACTGAACCCGGAAGGTGGGACCGGCTTTAGACGGGAATGGGGGTTATGCGCACCGCAAACTCCCGGGGTTGCTGCGGTTCATGTGGGAGTGAGCTTGCTCACGAAGAGGCCAGGACATTAAGTGAATCTTCAGGGGCTGGAACGGCGCCTTCGTGAGCAAGCTCACTCCCACAGGTTCGGTGTTTGTTGAATGGCCGAAGTCTACACGGTGAGGCGAAAACGGCGCGAGGTCGTCTATCCGACCCTCGGCACGGGGGCCCGTCCTTGTACGATCCTGAATCCAGTGATCGTCATTTGAGTACAGATCCCGGCCATTCATCCGCCACGGGTGTCGATCATCGACTGCCCTGCAACTCGATTGAATTTTCGCGAACCGCCTCCCTCTGACCTACATATCAAGAAAAGTCAGCAGGCTACCCATGACCTCTTTACAGCTTCTTTCCGAGCGTTCTGCCACGGCGCACTTATCCAACGGCGCCCACCACTCGCTGTACTCCCGTCTGCTGCGCGGACAGGTAGAAGCCGAGCGGGATAACGTCCGTGATTTTCTCCAGGAGCAACTGGAAATCGCGAAGACGCTGCCGTCCAATCTGCCTGCTGACCTGAATGATCTGTCGGCATGGGTGGCCAGCAACAGTCATTCCGTGGCCGAGCAATATCGCGTCTATCTGGAGGAGCGCCGCGCCGGTGGGCCCCGTAAATTCTTTACCAATAAGGCCCACGCTCTGTATTTCCTGCAAAGCGTTGCGCCGAGCAAACTGGTGGACGGCGCCTGGCTGTACGGCACGGTGAAGCATGCCAATGACTGGCGCTATCACGGCCTGATCCGCACCTACCTTGAAGAGCTGGGCGACGGTGAGCCTGCGCTGAACCACGTCGTGCTGTACCGCAATCTGCTCACCGAACACGACTGCGCGCCCATCGCGCAGCTGGACGATTCGCTGTATTTGCAGGGCGCGATTCAACTGGGTCTCGGCCACTTGAGCGACGAGTTCCTGCCAGAAGTGCTGGGCTACAACCTCGGCTACGAACAACTGCCGCTGCATTTGCTGATTACCGCCTTCGAGCTAAGTGAGCTGGGCATCGATCCGTATTACTTCACCCTGCACGTGACCATCGACAACGCCAGCTCCGGCCATGCCCACAAGGCGGTACAGGCCGTACTGGATCTGCTGCCGAACGACGACAGCAAGGATGAATTTCTCCAGCGTCTGCGCGCAGGCTACCTGCTCAACGATCTGGGCATTGGTTCGACCGATATCGTCCGCGCGTTCGATCTGGAAGAAGAAGTGGTCTCGATGCTGGAGACCAAAAGCACCTTCGGCCAGCACATGCATTCGGATTATTGCCGCCTCGAAGGTCGCACGATCAATGACTGGCTCGCCACCCCTGGCCAGAGCCGTCAGCTGCTGAGTGCGCTGGAAGATCGCGGCTGGATCAAGCGCAATCAAGACCCGCAGGACAGCCGTTTCTGGCAACTGATCGACGGCCCCGGCGCGGTGATGTTCGGCGTGTTCAGCGGTTATGAAATGCAACTGCTGAAGGACTGGATCGCCGGTGACTGGCAGGCCGCCGAGCAGAGCAATCCGTTCCGCACCCGCTTTCGTCGCCGCCACGTGGTCGCAACCGATGTCGTACAACCGCGCAACGCCCCTTCCCTGCCCCTGGAAAAACTGGTTGAGCTGATCGCTCCCGATTCCCATCCAACGCCGGAAGGTCTGGCGGCCACCCGAATCTATGCCCGCCAGTTGGCGCAAGGAAGCCTGACACGATGAACCAGCAGACAGTGCTCGAGCCGACACTCGATACCCCGGAAATGACCGACGAAAGCCACGACCTGGCGCTGCTGCGGTTGGGCCAACGCCTGCAGGCTGATCACTATCGTTTCATGACGGTCACACCCTTGACCCATCAGCGCGTCAACGGACGTGAGCAGAACCGAAAAGCCCGTAGCCTGCGCGACGTCTTCGGCTGGAGCCGCCCTTTCGAAACCGGTTTGCTGGACGAGTCCGAGCTCGAAACCTTGCTTGCCGCCGGTGTACTCCGTGCCCATGCTGGCCTGTGGGTCAGCGACGTGCGGTGGTCGAGCCTCGACGATTTGCTGTTCGTCCACTCCGCCTTCCCCACCGTGGCCCACGACTCGGTGTTCTTCGGACCCGACACGTATCGCTTCGCCCAGGCCATCGAAGAGCATCTGCGCACCTCCACGCACCCGATTCGCACTGCCGTCGACATCGGCTGCGGCAGTGGCGTCGGCGCGATATTGATCGGCCGTGCCCGTCGGGATGCCAGTGTGCTGGCCGTGGACATCAACCCGACTGCCTTGCGCTTTACTGCTGTCAACGCGTCGTTGGCCAATGCCGGCAACGTGGTCGCCTACCACAGCGACATTCTGGCGGGCACCACGGGCGAGTTCGACCTGATCGTCGCCAACCCGCCCTACATGAAAGACAGCCAGGAACGCGCCTACCGTCACGGTGGCGATCAGCTGGGTTCGGAGCTTTCCGTGCGCATTCTGGCCCAAGCCATCGAGCGACTGGCCCCGGGCGGCAGCGTCTTGCTGTACACCGGTGCGCCTTCGGTGGACGGCGTTGACCTGTTCCTTGAGCAGGCGCGCAAGCTTGTCGACCGTCCCGACCTCGCCTGGTCCTATCGCGAGATGGACCCCGACGTGTTCGGCGAAGAGCTGGAAACCGAGACCTATCAGGAAGCTGACCGCATTGCCGCCGTGGTGCTGACGGTGACGCGGATCCAGTGATCTATCCGACCACGCCGGACGGTCGCTATTTCGTGGTCAAGGGCCAACTGTGGCGATGCAGCAACCCCGCCCTTGGCGAAGAAGAGCGGCAGCAGTGGGTCAACGCGCTGATGAAGGCCCGGCAAGCGGTCAAAGCCGCCAAGCGCGCCGAAGATGCTGACGCGCTCAAGGCGGCTCGCGCCTCGGTCAACGCGGCAAAGATTGCACTGGGCGAACGCGGCCCGGTGTGGTGGTCGGACGGTGCGGCAGACTTCAATCGCTATAAAGCTGTGAATACGCCCTATCGGGACTGGTTCGAGTCACTGCAACAGTGAGCGGCTGCAGTCCCCAGACTTGCAACACATGACCTGACAGCGGCGCGTTATCAAATTCTCTGAACGATTAATGCGTTCATTGCGTCGGAATAATTACGGGCACTCAAGCCACGTCAAGGACAGAAGAGGAACTTCACTATGGCAAATCTCATTCAGACTTCCGCACTCGCATTGTTGATGGCCATCGGTAGCCAAGGCGCTTTCGCTGCCCAGGACAATGACGACTTCGTTGAAGATGCATCGGCCAAAGGTGTGGCTGAGGTCGAAGCCGGCAAACTTGCGCTGGAAAAAGGCAGTTCTGCGGATGTAAAAGCGTTCGCGGAAATGATGGTCAAAGACCACACCGCCGCTAACACCAAACTCAAAGGCATCGCTGACACCAAGAAGCTGGAAGTCTCTGACAACGCCATGCTGATGGACAAAGCGAAAGCGATGATCCTGGAATTGCGCAGCTCGAAGTCGTTTGATCAGGCGTATGCGAACAACCAGGTGGTCGCCCACGAGCAAACTATCGCGCTGTTCAAGAAAGAAGCCGCTGAAGGCAAGGATGCAGATCTGAAAGCGTTCGCGACTGCGACTTTGCCTAAGCTGGAAGAGCACCTGACCCACGCCAAGGCCTTGGCCAAAGCACACGGCGGTGACGCTGCCAAATAATTCGGACGGTGCCTGTCACGGGCTGATTCGAACATTTAGTTGAGAGAGGCAGGGTTTAAACACCCTGCCTTTTTCACATGTGTCAGAGTGTCGTCATGCGACACACGCCCGCCCCTTAGTACGTGAGGCCCGACATGAGCAATGCAACCCGCAATCAAATGGCTGTTGTCCTCAACCAACTCAACGAACTTCGCAGCAGCGTGAACGAACTGTTCCGCCTTGAGCTTTCCGAAGTCACCGAGCTGACCGGGCACCAGACGGTGGACTACAAGCAGAGCATCGCCCAATGCTTCGCCACGCTGGAGGCCTCCATCGTCGACATGGAGCAGACCCTGTCAATGCTGGCCGAAGCGACAGAGCAGCGTGGGGCTGTTTGACCTGCTCCGCTATTGTGATCTTGCAGTGTCTGGGCCGACGCCTTCCCGGCTAAAGCCGGTCCTACTATGGAAACGTGATCCTTTAGTGGGACCGGCTTCAGCCGGGAAGAGGCCCGTTCAGGCGCCATTGGTTTTGCGGGTGTGAAGAGACGATCGCTCCCACTCTGGAACTCCGCCCTCGCCGCGAACTCTGCGTTTAACAGACACATGCCGCAGGGTGAGGGATTTCCATGAATGCCGGACTGGACGACTACAACCGCAAGCGGGATTTCGACGCCACGCCGGAGCCCTCAGGCAGTGCCAAGAAAAAACGCGCTCCGAGCAAAAAGGCAGCCCATGCCCTGCAGTTCTGCATCCAGAAGCATGACGCCTCCCGCCTACATTACGACTTCCGCCTCGAAATCGATGGCACCCTGAAAAGCTGGGCCGTGCCGAAAGGCCCTTCGCTGGACCCCAAAGCCAAGCGCCTGGCGGTCCATGTGGAAGATCATCCCGTCGAATACGCCACCTTCGAGGGCAGCATTCCCGAAGGGCATTACGGTGCAGGTGACGTCATCGTCTGGGACCGCGGCGTGTGGACGCCCCTCTCCGACCCCGCCGACGCCTACGCCAAGGGCAAACTCAAATTTGAATTGCAGGGCGAGAAGCTCGGCGGCGTGTGGAACCTGGTCAAGACGCACATTCCCGGCAAGCAGGAACAGTGGTTTCTGATCAAGCATCAGGACGAATTCGCCCGCCCGGAAACCGACTACGACGTGGTCAAGGCGCTGCCCGACAGCGTGCTCAGCGAGCGCACCCTGATCCCGAAAAAACGTGGCGGCAAATCGACCGCATCCAAGTCGGCAAAGCCCCGGCCTGAACAGCCAAAGCCTGTAGAGAAGGTCCCTGCCCCGCGCAAGAAATTCGCCAGGGCGCAACTGGTGGGCGCCGAACCTGCGGAGCTCCCGGACCTCATCAAGCCGGAACTGGCCACGCTGGTGGAGTCCGCCCCCGAAGGCGACTGGCGCTACGAGATCAAATTCGATGGCTACCGGGTCATGGCGCGGGTCGCCGACGGCAAGGTGCAGCTGTTCACCCGAAACGGCCATGACTGGACCCACAAACTGCCGCGCCAGGCCGAAGCCATCGCCGGGCTGGGCCTTGAGTCGGCCTGGCTCGACGGCGAGATGGTCGTCGCCAACGATGACGGCGTGCCAGACTTCCAGGCCCTGCAGAACGCCTTCGAGGCCGGCCGCAGCGGCAACATCATTTATTACCTGTTCGACATGCCTTTCCTGAACGGCATGGACCTGAGGGAAGTGCCGGTGGAACAGCGACGCGCCGCGCTGTCCAAGGTGCTCGAACGGACCGACGACGAGGTGCTCAGGTACTCCGAAGATTTCGCTGAAGTGCCGGAAGTCCTGCTTAACAGCGCCTGCCAGATGAAGATGGAAGGCCTGATCGGCAAGCGCGCCGGCAGCCCTTATGTGTCGCGCCGCAGCGGCGACTGGATCAAGCTCAAGTGCAAACGCCGCCAGGAATTCATCGTCGTGGGCTACACCGATCCGAAGGGCGCGCGCAGCAAATTCGGCGCGTTGCTGCTGGGTCTGCACGATGCCGACAGCGGTGAATTGAGGTACGCCGGCAAGGTCGGCACCGGCTTCAACGAAGCGACATTGGGCACGATCTACGACCAGTTGACCCCGCTCCACGGGAAGAAGGCTGCGGTGGTCAATCCGCCCACCGGCTTTGAAGCCAAAGGCGTGCACTGGCTGAAACCGGTGCTGCTGGCGGAAGTGGCCTTCGCCGAGATCACCAAAGAGGGATCGGTGCGCCACGCAGTGTTCCATGGCCTGCGCACCGACAAGCCTGCCGAATCGATCACCGAAGAGCTTCCGGCTCCGGCGTTTTCTGCCGAGCAAAGCTCCGAGCCAGAGTCGGAGCCAGAGTCGGAGCCAGAAGAGCCAGAGGAGAAGCCAACGCCCGCGCGCAAACGCGCAACAGCATCCAGGGCGGCCAAGTCCGAAGAAAGCCGGCCTGGATCAGCAGCGCCCACCGACGCCACAACGGGCAAGATCCGCCTCACCCACCCCAAGCGGGTCATCGACCCCACCAGTGGCGTGACCAAGCGCGACCTCGCCGATTACTACATCCGTATTTCCGAGTGGCTCCTGCCGCAGCTGTCTCAACGCCCCGTGGCGCTGGTGCGTGCGCCCGAGGGCATCGGCGGCGAGCTGTTCTTCCAGAAAAACGCCGACCGCCTGGCCATCCCCGGTATCGAGACCATGGGCAAGGAATACACCGGCCACCCCGTGATGCTGATCAACAACATCGAGGCGCTGATCGGTGCGGTGCAGATGAGCGCCATGGAGCTGCACACCTGGAACGCCGTTGCCAAGAATCTGGAGCGGCCGGACCGTTTCATTCTCGACCTCGACCCTGACCCGGCGCTGCCCTGGAAAACCATGGTGGAAGCCACGCAACTGACCCTCGCCGTGCTGGATGAACTGGGGCTTAAATCGTTCCTGAAAACCAGCGGCGGCAAGGGCATTCATGTGGTCGTGCCGCTGACGCCGAAAGCCGACTGGGACGCCGTGAAGGAGTTCAGCCACGCCATCGTCAAGCACATCGCCAGGCTGCTGCCGGAGCGGTTTTCGGCGGTGTCGGGGCCGAAGAATCGCATTGGCAAGATCTTCATCGATTACCTGCGCAACGGCCTCGGCGCCACCACCATTTGCGCGTACTCTGTGCGCACCCGGGAAGGCCTGCCGGTCTCGGTGCCGATCCATCGCGAAGAGCTGCTGGAGATCAAAGGCGCCAACGCCTGGGACATCAACACCGTCCACGAACGCCTTGCCGAACTCGACAGCGACCCGTGGGCCGACCTTGGCAAAACCCGCCAGACCATTACGGCGGAGATGCGCAAGCGGGTTGGGCTCAAATAGCCGCCGCGCACACTTCGTTGTGAGGCCGCGATCACATAATGAGACCGCGTGCTCATTGTAGGACTGGCTTTAGCCGGGAAAAGCGTCGGCAGTCACACTGCAGAATTGAGGGTGCACCCACCGGCCTCTTCCCGGCTAAAGCCGGTCCTACTAAAACACCGCATTTCTCCCGTGGGACCGTGATCACATGGTGGGACCGGCTTTAGCCGGGAAGGCGTCAGCAAACGCACCGCAGAATTGATGGCGCTCACTCCGGCCTCTTCCCGGCTGAAGCCGGTCCTACTAAAACACCGCATTTCACCAGTGGGACCGTGATCACATGGTGGGACCGTGATCACATGGTGGGACCGGCTTTAGCCGGGAAGGCGTCAGCAAACGCACCGCAAAATTGATGGCGCTCACTCCGGCCTCTTCCCGGCTGAAGCCGGTCCCACTAAAGCACCGCGTTTCACCAGTGGCACCGCGATCACATAATGGCACCGCACGCACCGCTAATCCCCCCACCGCTGCAAAGTCCTGAACTAAACCCCCCGCCGCCTGCTCCGCTACTTAGTTGCCCCTAATTAATCGCGGAGAAAAATCACAATGAGAGCACTCACCTATCACGGCGCCCATGACGTCAAAGTCGACACCGTTGCCGATCCGGTCCTCGAACAAGCTGACGACATTATCCTGCGCGTGACCGCCACGGCCATCTGCGGCTCCGACCTGCATCTGTATCGCGGCAAGATCCCCACTGTCGAACACGGCGATATCTTCGGCCATGAGTTCATGGGCATCGTTGAAGACACCGGCTCAGCCGTGACCGCCGTGCAGCGCGGCGACCGGGTCGTGATCCCCTTCGTCATTGCCTGCGGCGAATGCTTCTTCTGCAACCTGGACCTGTACGCCGCCTGTGAAACCACCAACACCGGTCGCGGCGCGATCATGAACAAGAAGGCCATTCCACCGGGTGCTGCGCTGTTCGGCTTCAGCCACTTGTACGGCGGCATCCCCGGCGGCCAGGCCGAATACGTGCGCGTGCCCAAAGCCAACACCGGCCCGTTCAAGGTCCCCGGCACGCTGTCGGATGAAAAGGTGCTGTTCCTCTCCGACATCCTGCCCACCGGTTATCAGGCGGTCCTGAACACCGGCATCGGCCAGGGTTCGAGCATCGCCATCTACGGCGCGGGGCCTGTGGGTCTGATGGCGGCGGCCGTGGCCCGAATGCTCGGCGCCGATCAGATCTTCATGGTTGACCACCACGCTTACCGGCTGGCTTACGCCCAGGCCACCTATGGCGTCATCCCGATCAACTTCGATGAAGATGACGATCCGGCCGACACCATCATTCGTCAGACCAAGGGCATGCGCGGCGTCGACGGCGTGGTCGATGCGGTAGGTTTCGAAGCCAAAGGCAGCACCACGGAAACCATTCTGACCAACCTGAAAATGGAAGGCAGCAGCGGCAAAGCCTTGCGCCAGTGCATCGCGGCAGTACGCCGTGGCGGCGTGGTCAGCGTGCCGGGTGTGTACGCCGGCTTCATTCATGGCTTCCTGTTCGGCGATGCGTTCGACAAGGGTCTGACCTTCAAAATGGGCCAGACCCACGTGCAGCGCTACCTGCCGGAACTGCTCGAGCACATCGAGGCCGGGCGTCTTGCCCCCGAGGCGATCATCAGCCACCGAATGTCGCTGGAGCAGGCCGCCGAGGGCTACAAGATTTTCGACAAGAAACAGGAAGACTGCCGCAAGGTCATCCTGACACCGGGCAGCCCCGAAATCCCTCTGACCGAAACCGAAACCGTGACCCAGACCGGAACCGTCACCGGCATCCCCGCCATGTGATGGCACGCGCACCGAGGACAATGATATGGAAACGCTCTTCTCGATCGCCCTGGCGGTGATCATCCTGCTGGTCGACGTCTGGGCCATCGCCAGTGTCTGGCGCAGCACCAAATCGTCCGGCACCAAGATCGGCTGGGCGGTGCTGATCTTCGTTTTCCCTGTCATCGGTGTCGCCATCTGGGGCATCGCCGGGCCGCGAGGCATCGCCGAAGCACCCACGTCCAAGGAGCACAGCAAGGGCTGAAAGAACGAAGGGGCTGCACAGGCAGCCCCTTTTCCATGCGTGACGTGTAGTCGCAACTTCCTATGTGCGGTGCCGCAGCGCCGACAAGATCCTCTACAGGATCGGCTTGCCGCCGGTCACCCCATAACGCGTTCCCGAAATGTAACTGCCTTCGTCGGAGCCCAGCAGCACATAGATCGGCGCCACTTCCACCGGCTGACCCGGCCGGCCGAGCGGTGTTTCCTGGCCGAAGCTTTTCACGTCTTCGTCGGTCATGGTCGACACGATCAACGGCGTCCAGATCGGGCCGGGCGCGACGCTGTTCACGCGAATGCCGCGTTCACCCAGCAACTGCGCCAGGCCGGCGGTGAAGTTGGCGATGGCGCCTTTGGTGGCGGCATAGGGCAGCAGGGTCGGCTTCGGCGAGTCGGAATTGACCGAGCTGGTGTTGATGATCGAACTGCCCGCGGCCATGTGGGGCACTGCGGCCTTGCAGATGCGAAACATTGCGGTGATGTTGATATCGAAGGTCTTCACCCACTCCTCGTCGGGGATTTCTTCGAGGGTTTTGTGGGACATCTGAAACGCAGCGTTATTGACCAGCACGTCGATGCGGCCAAATTGCTTGACCGTTTCATCGACGATGGCCAGGCACTGCGCCTTCTCGGCCAGATCGCCCGGCAACAGCAGGCACTGACGGCCCGCCTCCTTCACCCAGCGGGCGGTTTCCCTGGCGTCTTCGTGTTCATCGAGGTACGAAATCGCCACGTCAGCACCCTCACGGGCATAGGCAATCGCCACTGCGCGACCGATGCCGCTGTCGCCGCCGGTGATCAGCGCAATCTTGTTGCTCATGCGGCCGGAGCCCTTGTAACTGCCTTCGCCGCAGTCCGGGGTAGGCTCCATCTTGCTCTGATCGCCAGGCACTGTTTGCTGCTGAGGCTTGAACGGCGGTTTCGGGTAATCAGTCATGGGGCTCTCCTTGAAATAGTCCAACACAAACGGTCAGCGTCAAGGGTGGACTGAAGGCGCGAGGGATGAGTTCGGAGTTTTTTAAAACGGGCTTGCCAGGCGGTTTCATCGAGTACCGATGCGATGTGGATTCTTTCCACATCCGCAACACTGTATTGCTAAATGTTAGCTAGCTAACGGAATTGACCGCTGCTACTTTCAATCACGTTGAATCCGCCGATTTGACAACCCCCCCGGGGCCGCCTTCGCGTCAGAGATAACGCGACGGCGGCTCGCTTTTTTTGTGCCGGCCCCTCGCACATCCGTATCAGGATTTGATCGCAAGCCATGCCCACGTGGCTCGCCAAAACACAGTCAGGCCTCCCCTTTCCCTTCCGAGTCGGACATCATGAGCGTCGGCCGTTTCCTGGCCCGTCATCCACACACTCGTAGAAGAGAGCTCCCATGGCAAACCCCGACATCACCTTCACGCCGGATCCCGACGCCGATTCCATCTCCTCGGACGTCGCCGGCTTTGGCGGTCTGCTGGTGTCCACGCAGATCCCCACGCGCGCCGACGGCACTCTGGAACTGGGCGGTATCGTCGAGCAGAGCGAATGCACGCTGCAGGCGCTGAAAGTGGCGCTGGAGCGGGCCGGCAGTTCCATGGACCGCGTGTTGCACCTGACCATCTACCTCACCGACATGGCCGATCGCGCCGCTTTCAACGACGTCTATAAACGCTTTTTCGCCAAACCCTGGCCCGTGCGCGCGGCGGTTGGCGTCGCTGCGCTGGCCGTCGAAGGCATGCGCGTGGAAGTCACGGCGATGGCCGCCAAGGCCTGATCTCGCGGGTTTCCCGGCGCCCCGCTCCACAGGCAGGCGCCACCGGGCAGCAGACGGGTGCCGGTCAAGCGTTTCGCCGCTACAATGCGCGCCTTGACCGTGACCGTGCCGACTAAAAAAATATGTCTCTGCCCAAACATCACCTGGAATTGCTCAGCCCCGCCCGCGACGTGGCCATTGCCCGCGAGGCCATTCTGCATGGCGCTGACGCGATCTACATTGGCGGCCCCAGCTTCGGCGCGCGCCACAACGCGGCCAACGACGTCAGCGAAATCGCCCAACTGGTCGAGTTCGCCCGCCGTTACCACGCCCGCGTCTTCACCACCATCAACACCATTCTTCACGACAACGAGCTGGAGCCTGCGCGCAAGCTGATCCATCAGCTCTACGACGCAGGCGTCGACGCGCTGATCGTGCAGGACCTCGGCGTGATGGAGCTGGACATTCCGCCCATCGAGCTGCACGCCAGCACCCAGACCGACATCCGCACGCTGGAACGCGCACGCTTCCTCGATCAGGCCGGCTTCTCGCAGCTGGTACTGGCCCGTGAGCTGAACCTGCAAGAGATCCGCGCCATCGCCGACGAAACCGATGCCGCCATCGAATTCTTCATTCACGGCGCGTTGTGTGTGGCCTTCTCCGGTCAGTGCAACATCTCCCACGCGCACACCGGCCGCAGTGCCAACCGGGGTGACTGCTCCCAGGCCTGCCGTCTGCCCTACACGTTGAAAGACGATCAGGGTCGCGTCGTCGCCTACGAAAAACACTTGCTGTCGATGAAAGACAACAACCAGAGCGCCAACCTGCGCGCACTGGTGGATGCAGGCGTGCGCTCGTTCAAGATCGAAGGCCGCTACAAGGACATGGGCTACGTGAAGAACATCACGGCCTATTACCGCCAGCGTCTGGACGAGATTCTGGAAGACCGCCCGGACCTGGCACGCGCTTCTAGCGGCCGCACCGCGCACTTCTTCCTGCCGGACCCGGACAAGACCTTCCACCGGGGTAGCACCGACTACTTCGTCACCGACCGCAAGATCGACATCGGCGCGTTCGACTCTCCGACCTTCACCGGCCTGCTGGTCGGCGTGGTCGAAAAAGTCGGCAAGCGCGACTTGCAGGTGGTCACCCATGAGCCGCTGTCCAACGGCGACGGCCTCAACGTGCTGGTCAAGCGCGAAGTGGTGGGTTTCCGCGCCAACATCGCCGAGCCCAAAGGCGAGTTCGAAGAAGATGGCGAAAAGCGCTATCGCTATCGCGTCGAGCCGAACGAGATGCCGAAGGGCCTGCAACTGCGGCCCAACCATCCCCTCAGCCGCAACCTCGATCACAACTGGCAGCAAGCGCTGCAGAAGACCTCGGCCGAGCGCCGCATCGGTTTGTCATGGGTTGCGCGTCTGCGCGAAGAGCGTCTGGAACTGGTCGCCACCAGCGAAGAAGGCATCAGCGCCCGCGTCGAGCTGAACGGCCCGTTCGGCGTTGCCAACAAACCGGAGCAGGCACTGGAACAGCTGCAGGATCTGCTCGGCCAGCTCGGCACCACTGAATACCACGCGACGGCCATCGAGCTGGACGCGCCCCAGGCATTCTTCATTCCAAACTCGCAACTCAAGGCCTTGCGCCGTGAGGTCATCGAGAGCTTGACCACCGCTCGCATCCAGGCGCACCCGCGCGGTGCCCGCAAGCCGGAAACCTCGCCGCCGCCGGTTTACCCTGAGGCGCACCTGTCGTTCCTCGCCAACGTCTACAACGAAAAGGCGCGGCACTTCTATCACCGTCACGGCGTGCAGCTGATCGACGCCGCGTATGAAGCCCATGAAGAGAAAGGCGAAGTGCCGGTGATGATCACCAAACACTGCCTGCGCTTCTCCTTCAATTTGTGTCCGAAGCAGGCCAAGGGCGTGACCGGCGTGCGCACCAAGGTGGCGCCGATGCAGCTGGTGCATGGCGATGAAGTGCTGACGTTGAAGTTCGACTGCAAGCCGTGCGAAATGCACGTGATCGGCAAGATCAAGGGGCACATTTTGGGACTGCCGCATCCGGGCAGCGGCGTGCAGGTAGTGGGGCATATCAGCCCCGCGGACTTGTTGAAAACCATCCCGCGCGCACCCCACTGATCCGGGCCTGTGGCGCTGACCGCGCTGCACCTTTCGGAATGGAGCCTCCGGGATGCAGCGCGGTGAGTCAGCGCCGTGCGACTTCGTGCTTGATGCAGCCTTCGTAATACACCTGTTTGACGCTTTCCGGCCGCAGCCTTGAAGGGCTGTCGTAGGTCTGTTCGGTGATGCCCAGCGCGCTCATGCGCATCCATTGCTGGGCGAAGTGCTGGGCCTGCATCTTTTTGCGTGCGCCGTACAGCGTCAGGCCGGAGAGTTTGTATTGCTGAGCGGTGCCCGCCATCCCGGCGCCCCAGGTGCAGAGGTCGCGTTCGTTCTTGCTCGGAGGCCGCGCGAAGGCCTGGGAAGTCACCGTTGCGAGAACGCAGAAGGTCAGTAGAGCCCTGAGAAATGACATGCGATTCCTTGCCTAAGTAACTGATCAGGCGTGGATTCTGACGAGAGCGCCCTTTCACCGGGGCCAGCATATTGCCTTTTTTCTCGACCAACCGACCAATGACACCCGCGCCGCCACGTCTCAGGGCCTGGCGTCACATTTGAGTAACGAAAGCCTGCGCCGCCTGCTACCGTGTAGGGGTCACGTATGAACCTTATTGGCCGATCCCCGGTCGATAGATGCACCTCTGGTTCCGTCGACCGCTGCTGTACCCGACCGAACCCGCTTATTTCCAGAAGGACCGTCCATGATTCCAATTCAACGCATCGCCTGGCTCAAGGCCTGGGGCGCCCATGGTTTTACCGCCACGGGCGTGGTGCTCGCCTTTCTCGCGACCATTGCTCTGTTCGACAATCAACCCAAGGCCTGCCTGCTCTGGCTGGGCTTTGCCCTGATTGTCGATGGCGTGGACGGCTCCTTGGCGCGCAAGCTCAACGTGCAGTCGGTCCTGCCGCACTTCGACGGCTCCGTGCTGGACCTTGTGATCGATTACCTGACCTACGTATTCATCCCCGCCTTGTTCATCTACCGCTACATCCCGCTGCCGGAATACACCCTGCTGCTGACCACCTCGATCATTCTGGTGTCGTCGCTGTTCTGTTTCTGCAACGTCGAGATGAAGAGCAAGGACAACTACTTTCAGGGCTTCCCCGCCGCATGGAACGTTGTTGCCCTGTGCGTGTACATCCTTTCCCCTGCGCCGTGGCTGACCTTCATCACGGTGATCTGCCTGGCGTTGCTGACCGTCACACGCATGAAGTTTCTGCACCCGTTCCGCGTTCGCCGCTTTATGCCGCTCAACATCGCGGTCACGGCCGTGTGGTTCTTCTGCAGCTTCCTGCTGGTGATGAACCACCCATACAACGGGTCGGTGACGCTGTTCGTGTGGCTGGCGATGTCGGCGTACTTCCTGGGGATCTGCATCTGGCGCACGTCGATGGAATGGATCGACAAAGCTCGCGTTTGACTTTCCCAGGCATAAAAAAGCAGCCATCGTCGTATGGCTGCTTTTTTTTGGGCTGTATTTAGACCGGGCGTTATTCACTCGTTTTGACGGGCTGCTTACACGGTGTAGTTCAAAGGAAGCTGGGTCGTTGATTTGATCTGCTCCATGGCAAAGCTGGAACTCATGTCGGTAATGCCCGACAGCTGGATTAGCTTTTTGTAAACGGCGTCGTAGCCAGCGATGTCCGGCACCACGATCCGCAGCATGTAGTCGGTGTCGCCGGCCATGCGGTAGCACTCCACCACCTCGGGCAACGTGGCAATCAGGTCGTGAAAACGACCCAGCCACTGGGCGTTGTGCTGGCTGGTGCGAATGGCGGCGAACACCGTCACGGCGACGTTCAATTGCCCGGGGTCAAGCAACGCCACCCGCCCGCGAATCATGCCCTGCTCTTCGAGCTTCTGTACCCGACGCCAGCATGCGGTGCTGCCAAGGCCGACGCTGTCGGCGATTTCCGCAATCGGACGGGTGCAGTCGTTTTGCAGGATGCTCAGGATGGCCTGGTCGAATTTGTCCATGGGATGCGCGGTGGCCTCAGGTGAAGTCATATGCCGGGAAGCGATAAAGATAGGTCAAAAAGCGCGCAGCTGAAAATCATATTCCGTTAACTGTGGTTTTACCGAAAATATATTCTAACCCGGGCTCAAATCTCCGTTGAGGAATCAATTTTTTTTCAGCCTGACGCTAGTAGTATTTTCTGCACGACGGACAGCGCAGAAATCCCCATGAAAACACTCCCTTGTTATTTCGATTACGCCGCCACCACACCGGTTGATGACCGCGTCATCCAGGCCATGGTCACCTGCCTGGGCCGCGAAGGCACCTTTGGCAACCCGGCGTCCACCTCCCACGCCTACGGCAATCAAGCCCGCCAGGCCGTTGAATTGGCGCGCCGTCAGGTAGCAGAACTGGTGGGCTGCAGTGCCGATGCTCTGGTCTGGACCTCAGGGGCGACCGAATCCAACAACCTGGCGATCAAGGGCATCGCGCTCAACCCCAACAACGGCGCCCGCCGCCACCTCATCACCAGCACCATCGAACACAAAGCCGTCATCGACACCGTGCGCCAGCTTGAGCAGGCCGGGTGCCCGGTGACCTGGCTCGAACCCGACAGCCGCGGTCTGATTCACCCCGACGCCGTGCGCCAGGCACTGCGCGACGACACCCTGCTGGTGTCGCTGATGCTGGTGAATAACGAGCTGGGCACCGTCACTGACATTGCCGCCATCGGCCAAATCGTGCGTGAACACGGCGCCCTGTTCCACGTCGACGCCGCCCAGGGCGCTGGCAAACTGGCAATCGACTTGAGCGCATTGCCGGTGGACCTGATGTCCTTCTCGGCGCACAAAACTTACGGCCCCAAAGGCATCGGCGCACTCTACATCGGCGATCACGCACGGCCGTTGCTCGAAGCACAGATGCACGGCGGCGGCCACGAACAGGGTTACCGCTCCGGCACCCTCGCCACCCACCAGATCGTCGGCATGGGCGCGGCGTATGCACTGGCCAGCGCTGAAATGGACGAGGAAGTTGCGCGCATCAGTGCCTTGTCGGCGCAACTGCGTGAAGGCCTGCTCAGCCTGGGCGGCGTGAGTCTTAATGGCGATCTCCATCAACGCGTTCCCCATACGCTCAACGTTTGCATCGACAGCCCGGGGTTCAACGTTGCCAGCCTTGCCAGTGAGTTGGCGGTTTCTTCGACCTCGGCGTGTAACTCTGCAAGCAGCAGCGTTTCCCACGTGTTGCTGGCGTTGGGGTTGAGCCAGGGTCAGGCGGGCAGCAGCTTGAGGCTGAGCCTGGGGCGGTATACCGAGGTGAGTGATGTGGAAAAGGCGATCGCAGTGATTGCCGGGAAGTTGACTGCTCCGGCGGCGACGTTTTGGTGAGAGGTGAGTAGGATTGTACGGGGGCTGATTTATTTACAGCGCTTCACCGTAAATAAACCTGTCCCCTCTGATTGCTTGGAACTTCGAAAGTTAAGGGGAGCTGTATTTATACAGCACTTTAATTTCGTTAGTTTTCTACCAAAGACTGTAAGACGCTGTACACTCTTGGCTATGTAGGCGCCCCATAAAAGCAAAACTTAGAGACCTCAACTCCCCTTTTTCTTGTTCTGTTTACTCTTAATATCTTCAAGGTTGTAGCCTGCGGCGCGTGCCACATGCTTGTTTTTATCACCATACAATCTTTCCAATATTTCAATTGGTGTTTTTTTGTTGGCGGCTATAGCTATTCTTACAACATAGCTCTCATCCTGAGAAAGAGACTCAAACATCGCTGGTGATAGCTTTCTCTTGGCTGCCACGAACTGCCTGATAGTACTATCAAACTGGCACAGCTCCTCTAAAATTTCCAATGGCACACTTTTATTGTGCGCCACCCATCGCCTGTAATCCGGATAATTTTTGATCACCTCGCGCCACACCGAAATGGGTGCCTCCTCAGTTGCCGCTCTGTCGTACTCACTTTTCATGGAGCTACTCCGTAGCGCAACAAATTCCTCAGCAGACGTGATCATCGTTCATCACTGGCTAGTTTTTCGATCATCAAGGTTGAGTCTAGCTACGTTCGCGACATCTTCGTCCTGATCTGTCAGCAATCTCTCTAAAATCGCAATTGGTGTTTTTCTATTTGCGGCTATCGCCACCCTGACAACATCACTAACGTCTCTGGAGAGTGTTTCAAACAGCGCCGGCGATAATTTCCGTTTTCTTGCGACGGCCTGCCTGATCGTACTGTCAAAAATACACAGATCTTCAAGGATCTCCAGCGGCACGGTTTTGTTATGCGCAACCCATCGCCTATAGTTGGGGTATTTGATGATGATCTCGCGCCAGACAGATACCGAAGCTTCTTCCATCGCAGCTCTGTCATACTCACTTTTTAAGTCGCTACTTCGTAGCGCGACAAATTCTTCAGCAGACTTTATCATTTATTGTCCTTGAGCGAGTTGAAGGGGTCCGTCCCCTTTAACTCCTCCTCAGCATAAGGGGCTGTCCCCTTTAGCCACTGGCTAGCCTTTTGTAGGTTCAACAATTTCACGGTTCAGGGCGATGAAATCTACATGAGTTTCATGGGAAAAATTTTCAACTAGGTCTTGGAGGTGGAGGTGCTCCAAGCCGAACTGTGCCATTTCGTCCGCCGCAATGATTAGAAAATTCCCTAAAGCTCTCATGGTTTCGGAATCCGCGATAATTGATATCTCATCAAGTTGAATATTTTTATTACTGCCAGTGGCCGTGCCATGTACGGTAAAAGCCGTAAGATTTTTCATAGGTTGAATCCCTGCGATCGAAGGTAATCTTTCTCTTTACGCGTCAAATCATCCACATCACCACGTGAGCCGTGACTCTGTGAGCCGTCTCGGTTTACAACAATCTCTTTCTTTCTGGACTTGCATTGGCAGTGAGCATGAACCTGCTGATTAGTGTTTTCCACATGGGGCGGGTCGAGTCGTATTCGGCCTGTACCTATCGGTTCCCAACGCCCCGAGCTCGCCAAGCCCGTTGGATCAATCCACGATATCGGGTTCGGCGCATAAACATGGAGGTTCAATCCGCCCGCGTAGCTGATCGGATCCTTACTGATGAACCGCCCAACTCTAGGATCATAATACCGATGCCGGTTGTAGTGCAGGCCGGTTTCCTGGTCGTGGTACTGCCCCTGGAATCGGATGGGGTTGGTCAGGCTGATTTGTTGGGCGAACTCGGAGCGCTGTTCGCTTGCTTCGCCCCACGCCTTGTATTGGGCGCTCCAGGCGGTGTTGCCGTTTCGATCGGTGATTTCCTGGGGCGTGCCGAGGTGGTCGCATTGGTACCAGGCGAGGACGTCGATGGGCAGTGCGACCGGTTTGTAGGTCCAGAGCGGATCTTCCTTGAAGTTGTAGCGGCCGGTGTAAGTTGGCTGGCTGACGAGGCGAATCGTTTCGTGGCGGATAGCCTGCGCCACGGGAACGAAAGTGCCGGGTTCGTGGATGTAGTGGACGGTTCGGCCGAGGGCGCCGGCATAGGGGGGCGGACTGCTTTCCCAAGCGAGGTTGTCGCCATCCCAGCCGTACAGGGTGAAACCGCAGCCGAGCTCGCGCTCTTTGCGGGCGTGTTCATTTTCGTTCCAGCCGGTGCCGGCTTCGGGGCGTGGCCTGTAGTGGGCTTTCGAGAGTTTATAGAGGCGACGTCCGAGGGGGTCGTAGCCGAAGTCGACAGTCAGACGCGGATCGCGGAAGTGCACCAGACGATCGAAGAGGTCCCAGTGCAGTTCGCTGCGCAGGCCGTTGGTCCAGCGCTCTGTCTGGTTACCGCGTTCGTCGTATTCATAGTGATTGCCGGCGTAGTCGCGCAGCTGGTTGTCGATCAGTTTGTGGCGGACAGGCTCTGGATCTAAAGGGCGGCGGACGGTTGCGGCGCTTCCATCGAGCAGGTTGCTGGCCGGGTCGAAGGCGAAGGTTTCGGTGCCGAGGCGGCTCGTTGCGGCGAGCAGGCGGCTGACCGGGTCGTATTGATAAACAAGGACCCCACGGCGGCTGTCGTTGATGTCGGTGAGCTGGCCGGCGGCGTCGTATTGGTAAGCGCGTTTGATTAGGGTGGTTTTGTCGTCTGCTCGGCCCAGTAATTGTTCTTGAAGGCGTCCCGCCGGATCCCAGCTTTGGGTTTGCAGCAGTTGGTTGCCCTGATGACGGGCGACTTCGCGGTGCAGATCGTCGCGCTCGTAGCTGAGCAGTTCGTGCTCGTCGAGCTTCAGACCGAGCAGATGGCCGCTGCCGTAAGTTAGCCAGCTAACGCGATGGCCGTCCGGGCGGACAGTCGCGACGCGGTTATTGAGGGCGTCGTACTCGTGCTGCCAGACGGCAACCAGTGGCTTATCCAGGTTCGAGTAATGCTGGTGCTCTCGCAGCAAGTTTCCAGCGGGGTCATGGAACCACTGCAGCTTGCTGACGGCGTTGGTTGCCATGACCAACTGGCTGTTGCCGTCGTAGGCGAAGGTTTCGCTTTGGGACTTTTCGCCCAGGGTTGCACGACGTTCGGTCAGACGGCCCATGGGGTCGAAGGTCAGTGCGATCGTGCGTTGGCCGTTGATGGTCTCGGCAAGGCGCCCGGTTTCAGGGTCGTAGCGGTACTGTGTGCTGCGCCCGTCGAAGCCTCTCTCTTCAAGCAGTCTGCCGACCGGGTCGTAATGAAAGTGGGCGCGGCGTTCGTTTTCGTTTTCCAGCGCAACGAGACGACCAAGTTTGTCCCAGCGGTAACGCAAGGTTTGCTCGGCAGCGTCGACGCGTTCAGCGATGAAACCTGCAGCGGTGTAGCGCCAGGTGGTGCAGCGTTCCAGGCCATCAGAGTGCGCCAGTAAGCGACCTTCGGCGTCGCGGCTAAAACGCTCTTCGGTTTTGTCGGGGTGTTTGATCAGTACCAGTTGACCGGCTTTGTATTCGTAAGCGGTGCTATGCCCGGCCGGATCTGTGAAGCGGATCATCTGGCCGCGTTCGTCGTACTCCCAGCTACTCACCTTCCCCGAGCAGTCGGTGTACTTAACGAGTTGTCCGGCATCGTTGTAGGCCAGCGCTTTCGTATTGCCGTTGGCGTCCTTGATAGCCGTAGGAAGACCGAACGCGTTGTAGGCGTATTCGGTAACGTTCTCTAGCGGATCGGTCGCCTCGATCAGATTTCCACGAAGGTCGTAGTCCCGTTTCCACATTCCGCCTTCGCCATCGCTGATCTTGATCAGATGGCTTTTGTCGTCGTACGCGTAATTCATCACGCTGTGATCAGCGCGGGTGTGCTCAGTCAGATTGCTTAGCTTGTCGTAACGATAACGGTCGGTGCTGCCGTCGGTGTGGACGTGGCGGATGATGTTCTTCGCGGCATCACGGAAGAACCACTCGGAACGGCCGTCGGCATGGCAGATGCGGTACGTGTAACCGAGGCTGTCGTAGTAATGCCGAGTTTCGTGACCGAGGGCATCGGTCACGTAGATCAGGCGAATGTTCTCATCCCACGCCAGCCGCGTATCGAAGCTGCCGTCATCGGCCCATTCGCGGATGGCTTTCGCGTCGGGGCCCGTGCCTTGCCACTGCAAATTCAAGCCACGATTGGTGCGGTCGGTGTAGCGCGTGATGAGGTGGTTTTGATACTGATAACGCCACGCGGCGCCGTTCTCATCCTGGGCCAGAACAAGGTCGCCAAAACCGCCGTACTGATACGCGCACAGTTGACGTTTAACGTCGCCATCACGAATTTCCCAGAGACCGGTCAACCGGCCGTGATCGTCGATCAACGTGCCAAGTCGCAGATGGACTTTGTTGACATCTTTCTCCGAGTAAGTCACCAGCTCGGAAAGCACCGAATTCCCGTCATGCCGATGCTCGTAATGCAACATAACCCCGGCGCTGTTGGGCAAAACCTTGTTGATCAGAACAAAACGGTCACCCCGGCGGACATAGGTTTCCCCATGCTCAAGCCCCCGCATCAGCACCAACCGATCGTTGCTGAGGCGAATGACGGTCAGATTTTCAATGGCGTTGAAGTGAAACAGCTTGACCTTGGGAAGAGGGAAATCGTGGCTGCGGCCATCAGCGTCGTGGAAGACCAGACCGTCGCCGACGAGATCAAAACGTGTAGTAAACGGCGTGATCCAACGCGCGCCCACCACGTCATGATCGTAAGCATCCAGACTCGAACAGTAAGTCCGCGTCCACTCAATCGGAAAAGGCCCTGGCAGGCTGAAATCGGTATGACTAACCGACTCCGAACCCATCGCAAAACTGATGCTCCTCGCCGTGGACCCACAGGCACATTCACAAGGACACTGACACGTACAGTTCTTCCGCTTGTTAGGCCGGGCTTTCGCAGGCTTCTCGAAACCAACCGCCTCCAGCTTCCCTTCGCCGCCCTGGCGCCTGGCCTGATTAACAACCCCCGGTTTGATGTTGAAGGCTTGCCCATGCCCATTGCGCGAACGCCAACTGAGAACGGCGTCACCCAGCGTCAGCAGCAGCGAACCAATGGAGTTCTGAACCCCAGGGTCCGCCAGACCAGTAATTCGGGTGCGAAGGTCCGGCCCCATGGCGCGCAACAATTCGGCCTGCCTGACCACCTCCGTCTTAACTGCGTCAGGCACCACATGCTCGACGGCCCCGTTAACCGCACCCTTACCCGCAGCAACGCAAACATCCGCAGCCGCCGCAAAAATGTTGCCAATCGCGGCTTTGGGGTCATAGGCCCACTGATCCCCAGCGGCCTGAACCAACTTCTCGGCCTCAAGCAAATCAGCCTTGGCGTTCAGCTTCGGGTCAACCAGCTGTTCAAGACCGGCAGCGATCTCAAGGAGCACGCCTTCCCCAAGTTTCCCGGCATCCTCGAGGATCCCCGGAAGCTTCGCCTGCGCCTGGGTCACAAAGTCATCAAGCGTCCCAACAATGTCGGCATTGAGATGCCCGATCAGAATCTCGACCACCGCATCGCCCAAAACCGTCTTGCCGCTCCGACGCATTTCCTGGCGCACCAGAAATAGCATTGGCCGCAGGCTCATACGCGCTGCGGCCATGGTGGGCGGGAATGGCATCATCCCGATCAGATTGATGCCGAGGCTGACCCAATCCAGAAGATCGCGCTCCGGACTTTTCGAGAGCGTGGCGATGTCATTCAGCGCATCAACCAGCGCCATGATGTTGCCCACCACAGGCAAAAAACCCGCAGCGCTCTCGATCCGCTCAAGCGAAACCACCCCGCCGCTGATCTCCTGTAACCAGGCATCGACGTTTGCAGCACCGACGCCAACGTCCTCAAGTTGAATCAGATCAAGCGGAACGATCGCCACTTGAGGCTCGCGTTTCTGGTCGCTGCCGGGCGTAACTACGGGGTTTGCCAAGGATGCTCTCCGTGCTCAAAAACCATCCGGCAGGCGTGTTTGCCGAACCGGGGGCGACGGAGATATCAAGGGTTGTGCCATCTGCGAATTAGCCAATAAAAATCAATGACTTATGAGGAAAAACGGCAGGTTTAAGCGAACGCTAAACCCGAAAACAAAGAAGAAGTGCGCAAGAAGCTGCGCACCCCTGTGCAACTTCTTGCGCACTCGTCTGTAGGGCCCTAACGACGTGACCTCCATGGCAACAGCTCGACCATTTTCCCAATCCGAGTGCGCAACTTTTTACGCATCATGGCTATGAGTCATCCCAAGGGTCTCTGCGCCAGCCCCTCCCCGACCCCAAGCACAGTGAGAAATGCGACAACCCCGATCAGCATCAAGCAGGCGCCATCAGGACGAAGCTGATAGACTGCGCCCCGAAATTACTCAAGAGGAACGCTTCATGGCCACTAACCGCTCCCGTCGTCTGCGCAAAAAACTCTGTGTCGACGAGTTCCAGGAATTGGGCTTCGAACTGAAGCTGGGCTTCAAAGAGGACCTGGATGACGAGGCCATCGATGCTTTCCTCGACGCTTTCCTGACAGAGGCCATGGACGCTAACGGTCTGGACTACGTCGGCGGCGACGACTTCGGTCTGGTTTGCCTGGCCAACCGTGGTTCGGTCAGCGAAGAACAGCGCGCTGCTGTCGAAGCATGGCTCAAAGGCCGCAGCGAGCTGACTGAAGTTGAAGTCAGCCCTCTGCAGGACGCCTGGTACCCGGAAAAGCCGATCAACGCGGCTGTCTGATGAGCTGGCGGGCCTTCCCGCCGAGCTGATACTGAAAAAGCCATCCTTCGGGATGGCTTTTTTGTGTCCGGGATTCGACGTTTTGGTGTGTCACCGGACAAAAACCGCAGCTGGCCGTCACGAATGCTGCTGGGAAAGGGCGGCCTACAGCGGGCGTTACGCGAAAAACCACGGTTTAACGTGACTTTGAAGGGGCAAGCGCAAAAAATAGCGCCGTTTGACGGCAGTACCCCGGCGCAAGTCACGAAAGCTTGGGGCATAATGCCGCTTTACCGAAACGCCAGTGTCACGCCCTGCCATCGGGCATTTTCTGGCGGCTCGTTCACCGTGCGAGGGAATTCACCCCCTCTTCATCTTCGTTGTTCGCTGCAGTAGGGTTTATTGAATGATCAAGTCTTTGCGTCCGCTGTTTATCGCCACCCTGCTTTTGCCCCTCTCGTTCTCCATCGCCGCCGCCCCCATCAATACCGCCCTGCCCCCCAAGGTTCAGGAAGCACTCAAAGCCAGCAAGCTGCAAAACGATGCCCTGTCGCTGGTGATGCTGCCGGTCAGCGGCCCCGGCACCCCGACTGTTTTCAACGCCGACGTATCGGTCAACCCGGCCTCGACCATGAAGCTGGTCACCACCTACGCCGCCCTGGAAATGCTCGGCCCGACCCATCAATGGAAAACCGAGTTCTACACCGACGGCACCCTCAGCAATGGCGTTCTGCGCGGCAACCTATACCTCAAAGGCGGCGGCGATCCCAAGCTGAACATGGAACGCTTGTGGCTGCTGATGCGCGACCTGCGCGCCAACGGCGTGCAGCAAGTGACCGGTGATCTGGTGCTTGATCGCAGCTTTTTCGTACAACCGCAACTGCCGGTGTTCGACGACGATGGCAACGACAAGAACAAACCGTTCCTGGTCCGTCCCGACTCCTTGATGGTCAACCTCAAGGCCCTGCGTTTCGTCACCCGCAACGACGGCGGCAGGATTCTGGTGTCGGTGGAGCCGCCGATTGCGGCGATCCACATCAACAATCAGGTCAAGGCGCTGTCATCCAGCAAATGCACCGGCGACGTGCTGTACAACCCGGTGCCGGAAGCCGATGGCGGCATCACCGTGACGGTGTCCGGCCAGTTGGGCGACGGCTGCAACTCCCAGACCTATCTGTCCCTGCTCGATCACCCGACCTACACCGCCGGTGCCGTGCGCGCCATCTGGCAGGAACTGGGCGGGACCATTCTCGGCAAGGACCGTCTGGACGTGACACCGGGCAGCACCAAGTTGCTGGCCAGGGCCTTCTCGCCGGATCTGGCGGAGATCATTCGGGACATCAACAAATTCAGTAACAACACCATGGCCCAGCAGCTGTTCCTGAGCCTGGGCGCCGAGTTCCGTAACGAAGCCGACGGTGACGACGCCAAAGCCGCACAGCGTGTGGTGCGCCAATGGCTGGCGAAGAAGGGCATCATCGCGACGCATCTGGTGATGGAAAACGGCTCAGGCCTGTCCCGCGCCGAACGGGTCAGCGCACGGGAAATGGCGCAGATGCTCCAGGCCGCGTGGAACAGCCCGTTTCAAGCCGAATTCATGAGTTCGCTGCCGTTGGCAGGCATGGACGGCACCATGCGCAAACGCCTGAAACGTACCGCCCTGCGCGGCGAAGCCCACATCAAGACCGGCACATTGAACACCGTTCGCGCCATCTCCGGATTCAGCCGCGACAGCAATGGCAACACCTGGGTAGTGGTCGCGATCCTCAACGACCCGCGTCCGTGGGGTGCGTCTTCGGTGCTGGATGAAGTACTGGTCAGCCTGTACAACCAGCCGAAACTGGCGAGCACATCGATTTCTCTTCAGCAATAACGTCCCGCGCCGGGCTGTGCGAAGTCGCTGGCCGACATGCGCACAGCCCGGCGGCCAGTCTTTACGTACCTGCTCTGCCTACCAGCTCTGCCCCAACCCCAGCCATCCGAGAATCTGTTTGCGCAGGTCAACCAGATACGGGTCGTCACGGTGCCGTGGATAGGCACGATCGATGATCAGCTCGGCCTTGATCTGCGCGGGCCGGTCGCTGAAGACAATGATGCGATTGGCGAGCAGCAGCGCCTCCTCGACATCGTGGGTGACCAACAGCGCGGTGTAACCCTGGCGTTGCCACAGATCGATCAACTCCTGCTGCATGGCAATCCGGGTCAGCGAGTCGAGCTTGCCCAGCGGCTCATCGAGAATCAGCAGTCTTGGCTCGTTGACCAAGGCCCGCGCCAGCGCCACCCGCTGGGCCATACCGCCCGACAGCTGTCGCGGATAGGCTCGTGCGAATTGAGTCAAACCGACCTTCGCCAAGGCCTCATCAACCTTGCCCTTGGTGGTTTTGAGCAGACCCTGGGCTTCCAGGCCGAGGGCAACGTTGTCCCAGACCCGACGCCACGGGTACAGGGTCGGGTCCTGAAACACCACCACCCGCGTCGGATCCGGCCCGGTGATCGCCGCACCGTCCGCGGTAATGCTCCCGCTGTCCGCACCTTCCAGCCCCGCGACCAGCCGCAGCAGGGTGGATTTTCCACAACCGGACGGGCCCAAAAGCGCGACTAACTCCCCCGGTTCAACCTCCAGCGACACCCGCTCCAGCACCGGTAGTTTGTGCCCTTCGAGGGAGAAACCGTGGCTCAGGTTATCGATGCGCAGCGCCAGGCCACGACTGTGCTCGGCGCTTGCGGCTCTGGCTGCATTTACCATTTCATTGCTCCTTGCTGCCAGGCCAGCAGACGGTCACGAATCAGAAACAGCGCCGAGATAAGGCCCGAGCAAGCCAGTGCCATGATCAACAGCGCCGCGTACATGTTGGCGTATGCCGCCCACCCCTGGGCCCATTGCAGGTACCAGCCGATGCCGGACTTCACGCCCATCATTTCGGCTACCACCAAGGTCGAGAACGAGGCGCCGAGGCCCATGAACAAGCCGACGAAAACGTGAGGCAGCGCTGCGGGAATCGCCACTTTGAAGATGAGAAAACCCTGTTTTGCGCCCAAGGTGCGGGCCACGTCGTAGTAGGCCTTGTCCACGCTCGACACCCCTGACCACGTCAGCACCGTCACCGGAAACCAGGTCGCCAGCGCAATGAGAAACACGCTGGCACTCCAACTGCTGGGGAACAGGAAGAAGCACAGCGGCAGCAAGGCGGTGGACGGGACCGGGCCGAGGATCCTCAACACCGGGTGCAGCCAGTAGCCGATGCTGCGCGACCAGCCGATGGCGACGCCAGCGATGAACCCTGTCAGTGCGCCGAGGGCGACACCGCTGCCTAGCAGAATCGCCGAATGCAACAGGCTGTCGGCGAGGCGCGGCCAGTCCTCGACATAGACGTCCAGCAGCGCTTGAGGTGGCGCGAAAAATGGCACCGGCAATACACCGAATTTGGCGGTGAGCAGCTCCCAGATCGTGAGCAGAATCGGCAGCGCGATCAGCCAGGGGCCGAGCGTTTGCGTACGCGCGGCGACGCGCGGAGACCAACGCCCCCCAATCACCGCCAGCAGGATCAGCCCGGCCATGATCAGGCACAGATTCGCCAGACCCTGGGTCATCGGCCAGAGACGGGTGGGGTTGGGCAGATACACGATTAATAGCGCCGCCGCGAGCCAGACCGCCGCCGCCACTACGCCGTGCACCCAGAAGCGTCCCGCCGGGGTTTTCAGCCGTTCGATGCCGGCCGCCAGCTCAACTGAAGACATCGGCAGTGATCTCCGCAGCAAAGGCGTTGGCATCAGTGCTTTGACGGATGACCTCGACGGTTTTCAGATCACGCACGTAAGTGGCAATCTCGGCGGTCAGTGCCGCGCCGACGGCGTGGTGCCCATGGGGGTGATCGTGAAGAATGGCGACGACTTCCTCGGTGGTGGTGTTCAGCGCGTAGGCCTGGAACCCTTTGGCCACCTCCTCCGGATGCTTGACCGAGTAATCGTGGGCTTCAAGAATCGCCTGAGTCAGCGCGGCCACGGCGCGTTTGTCGTCCCGCGCCAGCTTGCCGGTCACGCCCACCACGCAGCAGCTGAGGTTGGCGTAGTCCTCCACCAGGTTCGAGGACAGTTCGCGAGCCTTGCCGGCATTGATCAATCGGTACATGAACGGGTCGCTGCCGCTGACCGCCTGCACTTCACCGCGCTCCAGCGCCGTACCCAGCAAGTCGGCCGGATACAGGCGCCACTCGACGTCGCGCACCGGGTCGACGCCATGTTTCTTCAGGAGGATGGAAAAGAAGTTACGGTCGGGACTGGCCATGTCGGTCACGCCGATGGCCTTGCCTTTGAGGTCTTCGAGTGTCTTGACGCTGCCACTCGCCGCCGTCAGCAACCGCAAGCATCCGCCGTGGGTTCCGGCAGTCAGCTTGACGTCGAAACCCTGCTCCAGCGCTTTCAGCCACCGCAGCGCCATGCCGATGCCGGCGTCCGCTTTGCCCGTCGCAATGGCTTCCAGCAACACTTCCGTCGAGTTGCCGAAATTGACCAGCTCGACGTCCAGATTGTGCTTTTTGAAAAAGCCCTGCCCGTGGGCGATGACCACGGGGGCCAGGCACACGGCGTTCAGGTTGATCGCAAGCTTCAGCGCCCTTGGCTGATCGAGTCTGATGAGCTCGCCCGTGCCCGCGGGCTCGCTCGCCCCGCCACTGGCGTCGGCGCCGTGGCCGGCATGCTCCGCATGTTCGTCCGCAGCCCAGACGCCGCGCGGTAACGACAGCAGAAGTGGCGACGCCAGCGCGGCGCCGGCGAGGCCCAGCACCCGACGACGGCTCAATTGATCGAAAACGGCCATGGTGTTCCCTTACCCGGTGAGTGAGATGGTCGTCGCCGAACACGCATTTTTAATAACCAAATCTTGGGGTTTCGCCGACTGCTTAAAACATTAGCACTGGCCATTTAATTAATTAAATTCATTTTTGTTCTATATGACTATGCAAATAGTCTATCTGGATGAGTTCGCATCCTGCATGCAGGCGGCATCGAGGCGTACTGGCTGACGGCAATGTCATGCACCACCTCGTGCACTCCAGCTATGCTGCGTGCTCGACCCATCACCGGATTCGCGCCGCCTATGAAGACCTCCAAGACCCAGACCCTCCGCCACTCTCTTCTCATCTCGGGATTGCTCAGCGCGCTGCTATCGGCAGCGCTGCCAGCCCACGCCGAAGACAGCAAACCCACCCGCGTGCGCGGCGCCATCACAGCGGTCGAAGGCGATGCGCTGAAAATTCACAGCAATCGCGGAGAGGACCTGCAGGTTGTGCTGACCCCTGAGACGCAGATTCGCGGCGTCACCCTGGCGCAGGTGTCGGAAATCAAACCGGGCAGCTACATAGGCTCCGCCGCGGTGCCGCTGCCGGACGGTTCGTTGAAGGCGCTCGAGGTGCATGTGTTCCCGCCGGAAATGGCGGGCACGGGGGATGGCCATCGGGCCTTTGATCTCACGCCGGACAGCACGATGACCAACGGATCGGTCGGCGATCTGGTCGCCAGTAATGGCCGTACCATCACGGTGAATTACAAGGGCGGGCAGAAGAAGATCGTCATCCCTGATGACGTGCCGATCGTCAACCTGGTGCCAGGCGATCGCAGCTTGCTCAAGCCCGGTGTGAAGGTGGTGCTGCAGGCGCAGAAAGGTTCGGACAACGCGCTGACGGCGCTGTCGATTTCTGCGGGGGAAAATGGCGTGACTCCTCCCATGTGAAGGAGCCGAGGTGAAGCGTTCAGAACCTGCGCGGGGCCGGGTATTGATCAGGCCGTTCAGAACGCGCAGGTCAGTGAATGCAGGGCTGACTCAGAGACAGGTCGCGAGCACCGCGCCACGTTGCTCGATCACCTTGGCGCCGGGCTTGGCGTAGAAATTGACCTTGGTCATGCCCGCCTTGCCCGCCACGTCCGCGAAGTATTCACCCTCGGTGGTGTAGACCGTGAAAGCGCCAGGCTCGCCTTTGGCCATGAACACGTCGGCCACATCACCGAACAGCTGAACGTTGGCCCAAGTGACCTTGATGCACTCGGCAACGGCGACCGCAGGCTTCTGACTGGTGTAAACCTGCGCCGGCCCTGCCGAACGTGTCTGATTCAAGCTCATGCAACCCGACAACAGGATCAGTGCCACAGCGCCCGCCCAATGTTTCATGCCAGTCCCATTCATCAAACGTCCTTTTCGTTAAAAAAGGAACGATGTTACCAGCAACCTCAAGCGAGCCCCATGGATAAGCCGTCCAAGCGCTTAATCATCCAGCCCGGCGGGCGGTGCAGCAGGCGCGGCCTTGCCGGGCTTGGCCGATTTGCCTGACGGCGTTGCGGTCTTCGGCTCGGCGACGGGCGCAGGTGGAGCAGCGGCGGCCGCTTCCTTCTCGGCCATGGGCATCTGGTCGATGGTGCTGAAAATTTCCTTCGGATCGATGGGGCCGTTGTGAGTCATTTTCTTCTCGCCGTCCTTGCCCACCAGAATCACCTGCGCCTGCTTTTCTGTCTGTGCGCCAAGCTTGAGTTCGCGGATCAGGGCCATGGTGGTCTGGGCGTCGAGGTCCTTGCCGTTACGCTGCCCCACGGTATTGATGATGGTGTAAAGGACCATGTCACGTTTGGCGAAACCCTCCTTGTTGGCGGGTTCGTCCAGAGTTTTCTTCAGACTCATCAACGTCGGATCAACCGAACTCGACGCGATAACGATCAGTGGACGGGTCTTGCCGCGCTCCTGGGAAAGTGGGCCATCACCGTCGGCAGCCAGCAAGGGGCTGGACACGGCGAACAAAACGGCAAGGGTCAACGACCGGCTAAACATACACATCTCCTCTGGTTTTCCATGCACTGATGATCGCGCATCATGGGAAAAGGTCCAGACGCTATCGGGAAAAAAACCGGATTTATTTCGCGGTCTGTGATGGCTCGTCGGGGTGAAATCGGGTCGAGACGTCCGGCCATAGGGGCTGAGGCGGGATCGAGGAAGGTTGGCCTGAGGGGATAATTTCAGGCAATAAAAAAGGGCGAATCTTTCGATTCGCCCTTTTTTGTCACCGCCCAGCAGAGCGGATTTGTTTGGTAGGCGCGATTGGACTCGAACCAACGACCCCCACCATGTCAAGGTGGTGCTCTAACCAACTGAGCTACGTGCCTGCTGTGGGTCGGCATTCTACGGATATTCAAATGACTGTCAACGCCTTTTTCGCCCACTAAGCCTATGAATACGCAAATTATTTCCCCGTCGCATCGACATGGGCGGATCAACCTACAGAGTCGTCGTCGATCAGCGAGATTCGGGCGGTGAACGCCATGACCGGCATCCCGATCGACAGCGGATGCTTGAGTGAATCAACGAGGGGCCTCGACTTGCGCACCGAACATGCCGCCTGTCGCCATCATGGCACTTCGGACGAACTTCAGATGCCCAACGATGACAAGGAATCACGACACGGAGATCACCTGATGAACAGATTATTGACTGCCCTGACCCTCGGTTGCGCGCTGACATGCACTTCCCTCGCAGCGCTGGCTGGGGCCACATCGCCAGACATGGGTCCGCCACCTTCCCAGACCGGCATCGACCCGCGCGTACAGGGCAGCGACCCGGCCCGCCAGGGCGCTGATGTGGACACGCAAACCAAGAAAGGCATCAGCATTGGCGGCGGCACGTCGATGAGCAATGGCACTGGCAATAACAACGATGCCGATTTGCCCGGTGGCGATACCACCAATGGCGGTGGCAGCAAAGGTTCGGGTTCGTCGAGCGGGGGCGGCGCGGGCGGCTGAAGCATCTCGTAGGCACGGGCCATTACACACGACGCATAAAGGGGCGCTTGAACAGCGCCCTTTTTCGTGTCCGGTTGTCGTGGCTTGTCGTCGTGCTTTGATATAGTGCGTCGCCGCCGCGCCTGAACCAGAGTCGCGGACCCGGGCGTCATCAACAGTGGAGAGCGGCACCGTGGGCATGAAGAAATCAGCGCTGGAACTCAAGCGCGACCTGAGCACCATCGCGGCCAATCTGGAAAGCACTGCAGGCGAAATCAGCCGACTGGCCGAACGGGTCAACGATGTGGACGTGGTCGCGGTGCTGCACTTGATGAATCAGCAGTACAAGGACGCTGACCGTCTGCGCGCCTATGTGGACGAGATCAGGGCGGGCCGCATTACCCGCGCCAAACCCGAATGATCGGCAGGCGGAATAACCGGACGCCCGGGGTGATTCAGCTTCGAGCAAGCAAAAAAAAGGGTGACCCTCTCGGGTCACCCTTTTTCGTTACCGCCCAGCAGAGCGGATTTGTTTGGTAGGCGCGATTGGACTCGAACCAACGACCCCCACCATGTCAAGGTGGTGCTCTAACCAACTGAGCTACGTGCCTGCTGTGGGGCGGCATTCTACCGGGATCCGGATCGCTGTCAACTTTGATTCACCCCTAAGCCTATGAATGTCCGAGCTATTTGCCCCTGCACTAGCGAATCGGGCTAAATGAATGCGCCCGTGCCTCGGTGGCCGATGCCTTGCCAGCATCGCGTCAAGGCCCGCAAACCTCCAGCGTCGGCTGGCCGCAAAATTTCATCTCAGGTAGGATCCGCCCATTCGTAAAAAATATAAAACAGGGGTTACAGGATGACGAACACGCCATACCCACATTCCTACTACGCCGCTTCCGCCAATCCGGTTCCGGTTCGGCCTCGGCTGCAGGGGGACGTCGAGACCGACGTGGTCATCATCGGCGCCGGTTACACCGGGCTCTCCAGCGCGCTGTTTCTCCTGGAACACGGCTTCAAGGTTACCGTGCTGGAAGCGGCTAAAGTCGGTTTCGGCGCCTCGGGCCGTAATGGCGGACAGATCGTCAACAGCTACAGCCGCGACATCGACACCATCGAAAAGAGCGTCGGGCCCAAGGAAGCACAATTGCTCGGGCACATGGCCTTCGAGGGCGCACAGATCATCCGCGACTGCGTCGCGAAATACCAGATCCAGTGCGACCTGAAAGACGGCGGGGTTTTCGCCGCCATCACGTCCAAGCAGATGGGCCATCTGGAATCGCAGAAACGTCTCTGGGAACGCTACGGCCACACGCAGCTGGAGCTGATGGACCAGCGCCGCGTCCGTGAAGTGGTGGCGTGCGACCAATACATCGGCGGCATGCTCGACATGAGCGGCGGTCACATCCACCCGTTGAACCTGGCGCTGGGCGAGGCAGCGGCGGTCGAGTCCCTGGGCGGGGTCATTTATGAACAGTCTGCGGCCACCCGCATCGATCGCGGTGCCAGCCCGGTCGTGCACACCGCCGAGGGCAAGGTTCGCGCGAAGTTCGTGATCGTGGCGGGTAACGCCTATCTGGGTAATCTGGTCCCGGAACTGGCCGCCAAATCAATGCCCTGTGGCACACAGGTGATCACCACCGAGCCATTGAGCGAGGAACTGGCGAGTACGTTGCTGCCCCAGGATTACTGCGTCGAGGACTGCAACTACCTGCTGGATTACTACCGGCTTTCCGGCGACAAGCGTCTGATCTTCGGCGGCGGCGTGGTGTACGGCGCGCGCGATCCGGCGAACATCGAAGCGATCATCCGGCCGAAGATGCTCAAAGCGTTTCCGCAACTGAAGGACGTGAAGATCGATTACGCCTGGACCGGCAACTTCCTGCTGACCTTGTCGCGGTTGCCCCAGGTCGGTCGGCTGGGGGACAACATCTATTACTCCCAGGGATGCAGCGGACACGGCGTGACTTACACCCATCTGGCCGGCAAAGTGCTGGCCGAAGCCTTGCGCGGACAGGCAGAGCGATTCGACGCCTTCGCCGGCCTGCCGCACTACCCATTCCCCGGCGGGCAATTGTTGCGCACGCCGCTGACCGCATTGGGTGCCTGGTATTACAGCCTGCGGGACAAGCTGGGGTTCTGAATCAGAGGCGATGAACGGCCAACCGTTAACGGGCAGCTGGATTGTTCAGCGCCTTCACCGCCTCGCCCGCCGCCTGTTCCTGACCCGCCTGAGCCAGATCATTGGCGGCTTGGAGCCAGCGTTCACGGTCCACCGGCACCGGCACCTGGCGTGGGCTCTGGATCAGCACGGCCCAGTTGCCGGCGTCGTTCCAGTCCGAGGTGAACGAATCGAAGCTCACCGTCACTCGTCCCGGCCCGGTATAGATCAGCACCGTGCGCTTGTTCTGATCGAACCCGACCAGTACGCCGTAGCGCTGTTCTTTCCAGAACATCGAGCCATCCGAGAACCGCACCATGACCGGATACCCCGCCGACACCTGGGCCAGCAAGTCCGTAAAACCGTGGTCGACGGGATACACCACAAACCCGTATTCCCGGGCCAGGTCCAGCATGCTGCGGTCGAGCTTGTCTTCGGCGCCCGGCAGTTTCAGCGGTTTTTCCAGCAGCCCCGGCGTGGTTTGTACACCATGGACGGTCAGCATGCTGGCCAGCGCGAACGGCGCGCTTTGATAATCCTTGCCCCGGAAGGACGGCACGGCGTTGATTTCCACCCGGTCGGGCAGCGTCTTGTACATCGGCGGGTAGCCGGGTTTCCAGTTGTGGGCATTCGAGCAGCCTGCCAAGACCAGCACGGCGGCGAGCGCCAGCCATTTGCGTCGACCTGCAACGCTATCCAATCGCGTCAATGCCCGCACGTTCTTCACTCACTTGACTGATGGCGACGAATCCCGAGATCCGGCCGGAACGCGGATGATAGAGCCGCCACCGGTTGCGGTATAGCCCGAAACGCTGTCAACGCGAGTGGATAGAACAAATCGGTCATGCAATGCCTACCATCGGTCAATTTTTGGCAACAACAGGGAGACTAGACTGTCGGTTACTAAGAGACGAAGAGAAGAGCCGGAGGAAGCCATGAGCCTCGGAATGACCATTGTAATGTTGATTGCTGCCTGGCTGGCCGTTGCGGCCGCCATGTTGTGGGGGGTGATGCGTATCTCGCGTCGCCATCATCCGCATTATCGGGAAACCGAAGCCGCGAGATCCGTAGAACGCGCACAACGCAAAATCCGTCATGTCACGGCCCATTGATAAAGCCGTGTAACGACTGATCACACTACAAACGAAAACGGTCGGTAATGGCACCCCATTCCCGACCGTTTTTTATTGCCCTGCTTTGGTACTGCTCCGCTCTTTATCGGCGGGCGGAGCTTATCCAGGCGTCAGACCTTCCGGCCCTGCGCTTCGGCGTCCAGGCGGCGCTGGCGGGACCGACGAACCAGCATGTTCAGCACTTCAATCAGCGCCGAGAACGCCATGGCGGTGTACACGTAGCCTTTCGGAACGTGGGCGCCGAAGCCTTCGGCGATCAGCGTCATGCCGATCATGATCAGGAAGCCCAGCGCCAGCATGACCACGGTCGGGTTATCGTTGATGAACTTGGCCAGAGGCTCCGACGCCACCAGCATCACGACCACGGCGGCCACCACGGCGATGACCATGATCGGCAAGTGCTCGGTCATGCCAACGGCGGTGACGATACTGTCGATGGAGAACACCAGGTCGAGCATCAGGATCTGACCGATCGCCGCCGCCATGCCCAGGGTAACGGTACTGGAAGCGGCTTTCTCGGCTTCGCTTTTGACGTCGACGCTGTGGTGGATCTCGGTGGTTGCTTTCCAGACCAGGAACAGGCCACCGGCGATCAGGATCATGTCCTTCCAGGAGAAGGCCTGGCCGAACACTTCGATCACCGGCGCGGTCAGCTGGACAATCCACGCCACGGTGGTCAGCAGGCCCAGACGCAGGATCAACGCCATGCTGATACCGATCCGGCGCGCCTTGGTGCGCTGATGAACCGGCAGCTTGTTGGTGAGAATCGAGATGAAAATGAGGTTGTCGATACCGAGCACGATTTCCATGACGACCAGTGTCGCCAGAGCGATCCACGCCGTTGGGCTTGCAGCCAGTTCCAGAAGGTATTCCATATACGCGAGTGTCCAGGATCAGTTCAGGGGATAGGGCGGCATTCTAGGGACGGAAACACTTCAGTAAAATTCGTATTTTTCAGGCGTATACTTCGGTTTTCCCGAAGTGACAGCACCCATGCTCAATTATCGACAGCTGCATTATTTCTGGGTCGTGGCCAAAACCGGCAGTATTGTTCGCGCCTGCGAGCAATTGAACCTCACGCCACAGACCATCAGCGGGCAAATCAGCCTGCTGGAGCAGACCTACGGCGTCGAGTTGTTCAAGCGCGTTGGCCGCCAGCTGGAGCTGACCGAAACAGGCCGCGTCGCCCTGCCCTACGCCGAGCAGATGTTCCAGCTCGGTGGCGAGCTCGAAGCGGTGTTGCGCGCACAGCCCGACGAACAGCAAATCCTCTTTCGCGTCGGCGTCGCCGATGTCGTGCCGAAGTCCATCGTCTATCGACTCATCGCGCCGAGCATGGCGCTCAATGAGTTGGTGCGCATCAGTTGCCGGGAAGACCAGCTCGAACGCCTGCTGGCGGACCTCGCGATTCAGCGCCTGGACCTGGTGATTTCCGACAGCCCGATGCCCTCTCATCTGGACATTAAAGGCTACAGCCAGAAGCTGGGCGAATGCGGCGTGAGTTTTTTCGCCACCCGCGCCCTCGCCGCTCTGTACGGCGAGAACTTCCCCCACGGCATGCAAGGCGCGCCGCTGCTCGTGCCGGGCCAGCAAACGGTGGTGCGCAGCCGCCTGATGCGCTGGTTCGCCGAGCAGAATATCCAGCCGAAAATCGTCGGGGAATTCGACGACAGCGCCTTGATGAAGGCCTTTGGCAAATCCGGCAGCGGGATCTTTATTGCGCCGAGCGTGATCGCCGATGAGGTGATCGAGCAATACGACGTCGAATTGATCGGCCATACCGACGCCGTGACCGAGTCGTTCTACGCGATTTCGGTCGAGCGCAAGGTCAAGCATCCTGGCATCGTCGCGATTACCGAAGGCGCACGGCGGCAGCTGTTCCCGGACTAGGCGTCGCAGGCTGCGGGGTTGGGGCGGACCGTCATCAGCAGCAGGGCCAGCAGGATCGACAGCAGAATGATGCCGGCCGCGGCGAAGCCCAGACTGCCAAGGCCCAGATGATCGATCACCCGCCCGCCGATGATTGCGCCAATGCCGATGCCCAGATTGGCCCCGGCGATGTTCAGCGATGCGGCGAAGGCCGGGGCCTGTGGCGCCGCTTTCATCAGCCGGACGTGGCTGACCAGAAACAGCGCCGCCTGGGTCGCGCCCCACACGGCCAGTGCCAGAGCCAGCGCAGGCAGGGAATGCATGCTCGGCACCACCATGACCATGCCGCCGATCATGAAGGTGCAGAAGGTCAGGCTGGCGATCAGTGGGTGGCGATCCACCAGCCGCCCGCCCAGTGAATTGCCCAGCAAGCCCACCGCACCGAAACCCATCAGGCACCAGCCGACCACCGTGCCGTTAAAGCCGGCGAGGCGCTCGAGCATGTCCGCCAGGTACGTGTACGCGGTGAACATGCCGCTGAAGACCAGCACCGACAGGAGCACGTGACCCTGCATCAACGGGCTGCGAAGAATGCGGAACTGGCTGCGGAACGAGGCCTGATCCTTGTGCACGCTGCGGGGCAGGTAAATGAACAGCAGCAGCGCCTTGGCGAACGCCATCACCGCGAGGACGGCGAAGGCGCTGCGCCAGCCGATGGCGTCCGAGATCAAGGTGCCGACGGGGATACCGAACACCGTGGCGCAGACAATGCCGAAACCTATCTTGGCGATCGCACGGCCGGCATGGTCCGGTCCGACGATGTCCACAGCGGTTTCGCTGGCCAGCGCCCAGAACACCGGCAGTCCAAGCGCCGGGATCAACCGCGCGGCGGCCATCACCCAGATGTTGGGCGCCAGCGCGGCGACGACGTTGGAGACGCCAAACATGATCAGCACCGAAATGAACAGGCGCTTGCGCTCGAAGCGCGAGAAATACGCGGTCAGGAACGGCCCGAAGCAGGCCACCGTGAAGGCGAACAACGTGACCAGCAGGCCGGCCTGGGGGATGGTGACGGCCAGGTCGCGGGCGATGGCGGGCAACAGACCGACGATGACGAACTCTGTGGTCAGCACGGTAAAACCCGCAGCCGACAGCAGGTAAATGGGGAAAAACATGAAGTCTCCAGAACGACAAAACGACCAGTCCTCGCGGAGCGGTCGATCGGATGTGGCATGAATCAGGACGCGGAGGGTAACAGCGCCGGGCGCCTGGGAGCCAGGCGCCGGACGAAACACGTGTCGCTGCCCGCGCCGAGGCGGGCAGCGAGACCTGTCAGTAAGCGCCCATGTAGTCGCGCTTGCCGACTTCCACGCCGTTGTGGCGCAGCAGGTCATAGGTGGTGGTGACGTGGAAAAAGAACTGCGGCAGCGAGTAATTCAGCAGGTAGGTCTGGGTGTTCAGACGCTTTTCCTTGTCGGTGCCAGGACGCAGGACGATTTCCCGGGCTTCGTTGCCATCGACCTGTTCGGCCTTGATCGTGTCGAGAAACGCCAGCACTTTGGTCAGCAGCGCTTGCAGGTCGGCGAAGGTGGTTTCGGTGTCTTCGTACTTCGGCGGCTCGAGGCCTGCCAGTCGTGCGCCGGCGCCTTTGGCGAAATCAACGGCGATCTGCACCTGACGCACCAGCGGGAACATGTCAGGGAACAGACGCGCCTGCAGCAGGGCATCCGGCTGAATGTTCTTGGCGGTAGCGTGGGCTTCGCCTTTGGCCAGGACGGCGCCGAGGGCGGTGAGCATTTGCTTGAAGACAGGAATCGAAGCGGCGTAAAGAGAAAGGGTCATGGCAGTTCCTGGAGAAATGAGTCGCACGGAGGCGGACGCGAACGCGGCTTGTCTTTTACCTCATCCAGCCCCTACCCTCATAGCCTTTTCAACGCTTGGGGAATGGGTCATGTCTGACGAGCTGGATTCCGAAAACACCGTTGAAGCCTCGGATGCGCTGCAGCTGAGCAGCACCGAAGTGCGCATTCTGGGCTGCCTGATCGAAAAACAGGCGACCCATCCCGAAACCTACCCCCTGACCCTCAACGCGCTGGTGCTGGCCTGCAACCAGAAGACCAGCCGCGAGCCTGTGATGAACCTCACGCCTGGCCAGGTTGGTCAGAGCCTGCGTGCGCTGGAAAGCCTGCAATTGACGCGTCTGGTCATGGGCAGCCGGGCGGACCGCTGGGAACACCGCGTCGACAAGACGCTGGAGCTGGTGCCGGCGCAACTCATCCTGACCGGCCTGCTGTTGCTGCGCGGCCCGCAGACCGTCAACGAACTGTTGACCCGCAGCAACCGCCTGCATGACTTCGAAGATACCGAGGCGGTGCTGCATCAGCTTGATCGGCTGATCGGCCGCGGGCTGGCGGTGCTGATCCCGAAACAGGCCGGCCAGCGCGAAGACCGCTATATGCATGCGCTGGGTGATCCGGCTGATAGGGAGACAATCCTCGCCGCCCGCGCGCACCCGGCAGAGCGCAATAGCGGCGGCCATTCGGGCAGCGCGGGCAGCTCGGCGATGGCGGAGAGGGTCGAAGCCCTTGAAGCCCGCATCGCTGCCCTCGAGGAACGGCTGGCAATGCTGGAAGGTTGAGAGCGGCTCCGAGAAATCCTGAGCCTGGTGCAAAACCTGTGGGAGCGAGCTTGCTCGCGAAGGGGGTAGCACATCCGCTACATATGCAGCGGCTGATGAACCGTCTTCGTGAGCAAGCTCACTCCCACGTGCCCCCTGTCTGCTGCGCGACAGCGTGCTGCCTGAAGATCGCTAGCCAAGCACACCCTGGCGTTACCCAAGCGCAAGCATCAACCCCGCGCGAACGCCGCCGCTGCCTGATACTGCGCCTCACTCGGCGTCACGCCGGTGTAAAGAATGAACTGCTCCAGCGCTTGTATCGCCGCGACCTGGTCACCGGTGATCAGGCGCTTGCCGAGGCGCTCGGCCTCAACGATGAACGGCGTGCGCGCCGGCGTGGCGACCACGTCAAACGCCGTGTCGGCCTGCTCGATGGCGGACGCATCGAAGGCCAGCGCATCGGCTTGATCCCCTGCCATGCCCAACGGGGTGACGTTGACCAGCAGCGGTGGGCGCTCACTGCCCAGTTCGGCTTGCCACGCGAAGCCGCAGGTCTGTGCAAGCGCCCTGCCCGCCTGCTCGTTGCGCGCCACGATCAGCCCGTCAGTAAACCCGGCGTCACGCAGGGCACAGGCGACGGCCTTAGCCATGCCACCGCTGCCGCGCAGGGCAAAGCGGGTGCGCGGCACTTGATGGGTGTCGACCAGTTGGGCGATGGCGATGTAATCGGTGTTGTAGGCTTTCAAGTGGCCATCGGTATTGACGATGGTGTTGATGGATTGAATGGCGTCGGCGGACGCGTCCAGTTCATCGACCAGTGCAATAGAGGCTTCTTTAAACGGCATCGACACGCCGCACCCGCGAATGCCCAATGAACGCATACCGGCAATGGCTGCAGGCAGGTCGTTCGGCGAAAAGGCCTTGTAATAGAAGTTCAAGCCCAACTGTTGATACAGGTGGTTGTGGAAGCGCACGCCGAAGTTGCCCGGGCGTCCGGCCAGCGACATGCACAACAGCGTTTCCTTACTGGCAGTGACCAACATGAAATCTCCCGAGTGGTATTAGAAGACGCCTGGGGAAAGGCGTAGAATCGCGACGCTTGGCCGAAAGCGGCAAAGCCATTGTCATTAAATGTGTCGAATACCTTACACAAAATTTACGCAACGGCCTCGCAGATATTTCCGAAACCGTTGTCTGAGAAGTTATCCCGTGGCAGTGCCTGAGCGTAACGCAGGCTCGCGACAACGGGACTGAACACCGAGGAACAGTCATGATTCGTCAGATCCCCAAAGTTGCCTTGTTGTTAGGCGCCCTCGCCCTCGCAGGCCAGGCTGAAGCCCATGGCGGCGGCCCGGGCTGGGGTGGAGCCGCCGTGATCGGTGCGGTCGTCGGCGGTGTTGTCGGCGCGGCAGTGGCGTCCGGGCCGGTTTACGCAGCACCCGCTCCCGTGTACGCGGCCCCGGCGCCGGTTTATTACGCGCCACCGCCTCCACCGCCGGTTTACTACCAGCCGGCTTATGTCGTTGAGCGCCCGGTCGTCTACGCACCGCGTTACTACGGCCCGCCACGTTATTACGGCCCACCACCGGGCTACTACCACGGTGGCGGTCGCTGGTAACAGCGGTTTGCTCCTGAGCACAGGGCTGTCGATCCATGGTCGCCAGCCCTCACCCAACACAGACCCCGCCTTCCCGGCGGGGTTTTCGTTTCAGAGGAATTGATGCCGGACCGCAGCACGGTCCTGCGCACGTGTCTCCATCACTGTCCCTACCCGCTCATCAATGACGACTATCGAGAGCGGTGATTTCTGCATCAACCGGTCGCGCCGTAAAGTAGCGCCATAGATTGTTGGAGGCACTTATGACCAAGGTTCAAATCATGTCGGTTGTCGGCAGCGCAGTTCCCTCTCAGCTGCGTGAGCGCGGTCTGTTGGCGTGCTGGTACCTGATGCACAACGGCGAACCCGTCAGTGGTCCTTTGCCTTCACTGCCAGCGGCGCAGGCCCTGTCGCAGCAACTGGAATGCCGCTCGCTCAACAGCTGAACCCCTATTCGCTCTTCCCTGTGAATCGTGCGTTGCTCCGCACACCCCTTTAGCCCGCCTCTTCAATGACGCGGGCTTTTTTTGCGTAACGATTCGCTGTTGATGCGCAGCGCTGTTTGTCAGCCGGCCGATAATCGTCAATTCGACCCGTTTAAATACAGGCTTTTTGGATCCGCCACCTGAACCTGGCCTATACAACTGCGCTTTATTAGCGAAACCCCGCACCGCCCCATCGACAACTTCAGAAACTTGCTCCTAAAATGCGCCGAACTTGTTGTCGTGCTTGAAGAAAGTCCGACGTTCCACGCTGTTTCCATCCTTTAGTGAGCTTTGCTCTTGAAAATTCGCCCAACCGTCATCGGCCTATTATTTGCACTTACAGGCTGCGCACTTTCCACCGCCGCATTTTCCACCACCGCACTGGCGAAAGAGCCGGCGGCGTTCAATCGCGACCCGGCCAATCTTCATCTGGCCTCCGGCAGCGCCATGATCACCGACCTGCAAACGGGTCAGGTGTTGTATGCGAGTAACCCCGACATCGTCGTGCCGATCGCCTCGGTGACCAAGCTGATGACAGCGATGGTCACCCTCGACGCCAAGCTGCCCATGGACGAGATGATCAAGGTCGACATCTCCCAGACCGCCGAAATGAAAGGCGTGTTCTCTCGGGTCAAGCTCGGCAGTGAGCTGAACCGCCACGACATGATGCTGATCACCCTGATGTCGTCGGAAAACCGCGCAGCGGCAAGTCTGGCCCACAGCTACCCGGGCGGTTATCCGGCGTTTATCCGGGCGATGAACGCCAAGGCCAAGTCACTGGGCATGAACCATACCGTGTACATGGAGCCCACCGGGCTGTCGGTGTACAACGTTTCCACCGCACGTGACCTGACCAAGCTGGCCCTTGCTGCGCGGAACTACCCAATGCTGCGCGAGCTGAGCACCACGCCGGAGAAAACCGTGACCTTCCGCAAGCCGAATTACATCCTCGGCTTCAGCAACACCGACCATCTGGTGCGTAAATCCAACTGGGACATCAAGCTGACCAAGACCGGCTTCACCAACCAGGCGGGTCACTGTCTGGTGCTGTTGACCAGCATGGCCAATCGTCCGGTGTCGGTGGTCATTCTCGACGCCTTCGGCAAATACACCCACTTCGCCGATGCCAGCCGCATGCGTCTGTGGATGGAAACCGGCAAGAGCGGCCCGGCGCCGGAAGTCGCGCTGCAGTACAAGAAAGAAAAGAACCAGGTGATGAGGCAGAAGGGTTTGCAGGCGTCGGAATAAGACGTCGCGCCCCTTTCAGTGGGAACCCCTCGGGCGCCCACTGAGCACTGACTCGCCCGTGCCATGCGCTTGAGTATCACCACCATCCCCACGCCCAGCCCGGCCATGCCGACCAGCAATGCCGGGTAGCTGATCCACCACGCAATGGGCGTGGTCATCATGCTGTATTCCGACATCCCGCCAATCCCCGCCACCAGATTCAATGGCAAGAACACCACGTTGATCAACGTCAGCTTGCGCAGCAGGTTATTGGTGTTGTTGTTGACCAGATTGCCCCGCGCGTCCATCAGGCTGGCGAACACCGTGGAATAGATGTTCGCCTGTTTATGGCACTGCTCGTTCTCGATAATCATGTCTTCGATCAGCGCCAGGCTGTCGCCGGAGAACTGATGCTTGTGGGCGTGATTGCGCAGGCGGGTCAGCACCGAGCCGTTGCTGTCGATGGCGTTGATGTAATAGACGAGGCTTTCGCTGAGGTTGAACATCTGCACCAGATGGCGGCTGTCCATCGACGCATTGAATTGCTGCTGCAATTCCCGGGCGATCATCTTGATCACTTTGAGGTGACCCAGATAATGATGGATGTTGTGGAACAGCACCTCCAGCAACACGTCCAGCAGCGTGTGCATCGGCCGGTGCTGCCCCAGGTCGCTGATCTGCTGGCTGTCGGCACAGATCAGCACCATGTGATGGGGGCTGAGCAGCACCCCGAACGACGACACGTCGAAGGAAAACGTGTCCTTGCCCGAGTAGTTTTCCGGGCGCTTCCAGATCATGAACAGCGCGTCCGGATGAAACTCGATGCGCGACACCTCGTCGGGGTCGAGCGCCGAGGCCAGAGCGTGGTCGTCGAGGTTGAAGCGCTCCAGCAGCAGCGTCTTTTCGGCGGCGTCCGGGTCGCTGAACCAGAGCACGCTGGCCTCGGCTTCGGCGCATTCCCGTAACCTGCCCGCCTCCAGGCGGTGGCCCTTGATCACCGGCCTAACCCGCCAGACCGCGACGTTTGATGTCGAGGCGGCGAATGAACTCTTCCAGCACCAGCGCGTACAGATCGTCCTGCAGCCAGGCGTCTTCGATGCCGGCGTCGAGGTTGGGGTTGTCGTTGACTTCGATGACCACCACGCGATCGCCGGACTGCTTCAAGTCGACGCCATACAGCCCGTCGCCGATCAGGTTGGCAGTCTTCACCGCCAGATCCACCACGGCCTTTGGCGCATCGTGAACCGCGAGCGTGCGGCACTCGCCGTTGATTTCCGCGTCGATGGCCTTGTGGTTGTAAATCTGCCAATGCCCCTTGGACATGAAGTACTGGCAGGCGAACACCGGTTTGCGATTGAGCACGCCGATGCGCCAGTCGTATTCGGTGTACAGGTATTCCTGGGCCAGCAACAGCACCGAATGCTCAAACAGTTCCCGCGCCGCTTCCTGCAATTGCTGCGCGTCCTGCACTTTGATCACGCCCTTGGAAAAACAGCCATCGGGGATTTTCAGCACCAGCGGAAAGCCAAGCCTTGCCGCGACGTGCTCCAAATCATCCGGTCGCTCCTTGTAGAGGATTTCCGTGGCCGGCATGCCCAGCTTGTGGCTCTTGAGCAGGTCGGTCAGGTAGACCTTGTTGGTGCAGCGCAGGATCGACGCCGGGTCATCCATCACCACCAGCCCTTCGCTCTCGGCCTTCTTGGCGAAGCGGTAGGTGTGGTTGTCGACGCTGGTGGTCTCGCGGATCAGCAGCGCGTCGTATTCGGCCAGCCGCGAGTAATCCTTCTTCTCGATCAGCTCGACGTCCACGCCCAGTTGCTGGCCGACGCGGATGAAATTATCCAGCGCCTTGCGGTTGGACGGCGGCAACGCTTCCTGCGGGTCATGCAGGATCGCCAGGTCGTAGCGATAGGTGCGAGGGGACCGGGGCTGGCGCCAGATCTTGCGGCTGAAACTGTCGAGAGACTGGGCGAACTGGTCCTGCTGATGATCACGCAGGCGGGTCAAGGCGCCGGTCTTGATGCCGACGATGTGCCAGTTGTCGCGCTTGCGAAACTCCACCAGCAGGATCGGCGCCGGAAACGCTTCGAACAATTGACGGGCAAGGTCCTGCAACGGTGCCAGATCGGTCTGACCGAAATACAGGCTCAGGGTGAAGCCTTCGGTTTCGTCATACGGATGGTCCCGCAGCGCGTGTTCGAGGCGCTTGTCGAGGTCATCCAGGGCCAGGCCGTAAAGGGATTTGCGGGTCAGCTCGCTGATGGTTTTCACCGACGGAATCACGTGGTGACCCCGGGCTTCAGCCAGCAGCGAGCAGTAATAACCGTGGCCCAGGTAACGGTAACTGCGGCACAGGTTGATCACCTGCACCCGCTGACCGGCAGTGTTCTGGGGCGGGTTTTCCAGGTAGTCCTGGGCGCTGATCAAGTGTTCGCTGGGCAAGTAAGACGACCAGTCTTCGAGCCGCTCCACAACAATCACCAGTTGGCTTCGGGATGAAACAGGTCTCAGCGGATTGACATTTAAAGTTGCCGAACGCTGAGGTTGTGCTGATACTTCGTCGGTCTTCACCGGCACCGCATTCATGAGTTGATCCTTCGGGAAACAGTCCTTTCTATAAAACATGGCTTTGTAGAAATGTCCCGTTTCGTTACTCACTCTTTACGGTGTCGGACATGAACTTTATATATCGCCTCGCCCAGCCAGCGGATGTGGATGAACTGTTGGTGCTGGAAAACCAGTGCTTTGAATCCGACCGCCTGAATGCGCGCAGCTTTCACTGGATGGTCACGCGGGCCAATGCGCGATTGATCGTCGCGCTGCGCGATCAGGCCGATCAACGTCTGGCCGGTTACGCGCTGGTGCTGTGCCATCGCGGCACGTCGCTGGGCCGGCTTTACTCCCTGGCGATCAGCGACGATGCCCGGGGCCAGGGCCTCGGGCAGCAACTGCTGGCCCAGGCCGAACAGCATGCCCTTGAGCGTGAGTGTGCCTATTTGCGGCTCGAAGTCCGCCCGGACAACGCCCCGGCGATTCGCTTGTACGAGCGCAACGGCTATCGCCTGTTCGACCGCATCGACGATTACTACGAAGACCACGCCCCGGCGCTGCGCTACGAAAAACGCATCCGCGAACACGCCACCGGCGTTGCCCGCCACGTGCCCTACTACCCGCAAACCCTGGACTTCAGCTGCGGCCCGGCGTGCCTGCTGATGGCGATGAAAGCCCTGCAACCGCCACGCGCCATGCAGCGTCATGAGGAGCTGCAGATCTGGCGCGAGGCGACCACGGTGTTCATGACCTCCGGCCATGGCGGTTGCAGCCCGCAAGGTTTGGCACTTGCCGCGTTGCGCCGGGGGTTCGAGGTCGGTCTGCAAGTGTCGGTGCGCGGGCCGCTGTTTCTTGCCGGCGTGCGCAGCGAAGAAAAACGAGAAGTCATGCGCCTGGTGCATGAAGAATTCAGCCGCGAGCTGGCTGAAAGCGCGGTCCGTCAACTGGGCAGTGCGCCGCTTAATCTCTGGCAACTGCAAAAGGACAGCAGCCTGGCGCTGGTGCTGATCAGCAGCTGCCGGTTGACCCGTTCCAAGGCACCGCACTGGGTGCTGGTCACCGGTTGCGATGATGACTTTGTGTATTTGCACGACCCCGATATCGATCACAGCCAACAGCGTCAGGCCATGGATTGCCAATACATGCCGGTCAGCCACAAAGAGTTCGCCGGCATGAGTTGTTTTGGCGCCGACAAACTTCGCGCGGCGGTGGTTCTGTATCCACAAGTAGATCCGCAGGGACAGGCGCATATATAAATGGCGTCAGGTGAAGCACTGTTCGCGTAAAGATCCCGTCGTATTGATTGCAGTTGCACCGGCAAAAGGAATGAATAGGCGCTCGGCCTTCGGGCGACTTGCTGGATGAGCGTGATGGATAACTCGGTGATCGGTTTGATAATTCTTTCGGTGATAGCGCTGTTCGGCATATCGGCGTTCTACTTTGATTTTGTTCATCCGCACCGCGAGGGCAAGCACCCGCAGAAATGATGAGCGACGCCCCGACGGATTATTTTTCTTTTCCCACTTGATCGATCAAGGCGTAACGCCAACGACCCGCTAAGCTTGAACCGTTGACGCTTGCTTTGCACATCGCTCGGGGGAGTTGAAACATGCTCATCAAATGGGTACTGGCTGCGTTGCACCTTCTGGCGTTCGGTTTTGCCATAGCGGCGGTGCTGGCGAGGGGACGGGCGTTGCGGCGGTTGCGCACGGATGATCCGCGATCGTTCAGGGATGTCTTCGTGGTCGACAATATCTGGGGCGTTTCAGCGGGCATTCTGCTGATCACCGGGGCGTTTCGGGCGTTCGGCGGGCTGGAAAAAGGCTCGTACTACTACCTGCATCAGCCACTGTTTCACCTGAAAATGGCGGCGTTCGTGGCCATGCTGGCGCTGGAAGTGGTGCCGATGTTCGCGCTGATCAAATGGCGCATCGCGTTCAAGAAGAACCAGCCCATTGATACGTCCCTGTCCCGGCGGTTCGCGCGGATCAGCCACATGGAGGCGCTGCTGATGGTCATCATCGTCATCGCCGCCACGGGCATGGCGCGGGGAATCTTGTTGAGCTGAGCTGCGCTGAGTTGAGGGCCTGAGGCGACTCGCCCAGACCCGAAACCGTCAGGTCACCCAGAAAAACATCAGGGTCAGGTTCGCGCCCGAGATCAATCCGAACAGCCCCCAGGCCAGGGTTTTGGTCAGGCGGCTGTTGGCGAACGGGCCCATCAGTTGCGGATCGCTGGTGAAGCGGATCAGCGGCCACAGGGCGAACGGCAACTGCAGGCTGAGGACGACCTGGCTGAGCACCAGCATCTTGCCCACCGCACCATCGCCAAACCAGATCACCCCGACAAACGCCGGAATCAGCGCCAGGCCGCGTGTCGCCAGGCGGCGTTGCCAGCACGGGATCTTCGCTTTGAGAAACCCCTCCAGCACCACTTGACCGGCGATGGTGCCGGTGAACGTCGAGCTCTGCCCTGCCGCCAACAGCGCGACGCCGAACAGCACACTGGCCACGGCGCCGCCCACCAGCGGATCGAGCAGGTGGTAGGCGTCCTGAATTTCCACGATGTCGCTATGGCCGGTGCCGTGGAACGCGGCAGCCGCCAGAATCAGAATGGCGGCGTTGATCACCAGCGCCAGGCTCAGGGAGGCAATGGTGTCGACCCGGGCGTAACGAATGGCGCTGGCCTTGCTTTCGACCGACGTGCCGTTGACCCGGGTCTGCACCACCGATGAATGCAGGTACAGGTTATGGGGCATGACCGTCGCACCGAGAATACCGATGGCGATGTACAGCGGCTCTTGATTGCTCAGCATCTCCCACGACGGCTTGAGCCCCGCCACGACGTCCGGCCAGAACGGTTTGATCAGCACCAGCTCGATGAAAAAACACGTCGCGATGGTCGCGATCAGCCCCAGGACAATGGCTTCCAGTCGCCGGAAATTGGCGCCCTGCAAAGCCAGCACGATGACCGTGTCGAATGCCGTCAGCGCTACCCCCGTGGTAATCGACACCCCCAGCAGCAGGTGAAACGCCAGCGCGGCACCCAGCACTTCCGCCAGATCGGTGGCGAGGATCGACAGCTCGGCGAGAATCCACTGGCCCATGCCGACCCGGCGGCTGTAGTGCTCCGAGGACAGCTGCGCTAGATCGCGGCCGGTGGCGATGCCCAGGCGTGAACACAGATTTTGCAGCACCATGCCCGACAGACTTGCCAGCACCACCACGAACAACAGCGAATACCCAAAGCGCGAACCCGCCTCGATGGCGGTGGCCCAGTTGCCGGGGTCCATGTAGCCGATGGAGATCAACAGGCCGGGGCCGACGAACAGCATCAGCTTGCGCAGGAATGACGCGTTGGCGGGAATGGCGACGCTGTCGGTGGTTGCCGACGGGCAGAAAGGCGCGGTAGCGGTGGTCGGGAGTTTGTACTTCACGGGAATCCGAAACGTGGTGGCGGTCAGTCCCGGAGCTTAAACGCGCAGAAATGTTTTGTCTTGAATCTCTGGGGCACTAACATGCTGCGTCTCACCGATCCGGAAAAAACAATAATGCATGCCGCCTCTGACAGCCCCGATAACCCCCGCCCGATGCAGGACGGACTCGACCCGATACGCGCGGCGCGGATTTCCGCCCGCATCGACCGGCTCCCCGCCGTCGCCACGATCTGGAAACTGGTGGCGCTGCTGTCCATTGGCGGTTTCTTCGAACTCTACGACCTGTTCCAGACCGCCTACATCAGTCCCGGCCTGGTCCGCGACGGGCTGTTCGCCACCGGGGCGCAGGGCGTGTTCGGCTTTTCCGATCAGGCGGCGTTCGCGTCGGCGACCTTCCTGGGCCTGTTTCTCGGCGCGAGCCTGCTGAGCCCGATCGCCGACCGCTACGGCCGCCGCGCGATCTTCACCTTCGCGTTGATCTGGTACACCGTCGCCACGGTGCTGATGGGCATACAGACCTCCGCACTGGGCATCATCTGCATGCGCTTTCTGGTGGGCATCGGCTTGGGCATCGAACTGGTGACCATCGATGCGTACCTCTCGGAACTGGTGCCCAAGCGGATGCGCAGCTCGGCGTTCGCCTTCGCGTTTTTCGTGCAGTTCCTGTCGGTGCCTTCAGTGGCATTGATGTCGTGGTGGCTGGTGCCGCAGGACCCGTTCGGCGTCGCCGGCTGGCGCTGGGTGGTGTTGGCCAGCGCCGTGTTCGCGCTGTTCATCTGGTGGCTGCGCTCGCGCCTGCCGGAATCACCACGCTGGCTGGCGCAACACGGCCGCTTCAGCGAGGCGGAAAAGATCATGGACGACCTCGAAGCCCGCTGCATCAAAGACCACGGCCAGGCCCTGGACGAACCGGAAACCCACAATGTGGCGGTCGAAGGCAAGGGGCGTTTCGCCGACATCTGGCAACCGCCGTATCGCCGTCGCGCGCTGATGCTGATTGTGTTTCATGTGTTTCAGGCGATCGGCTTTTTCGGTTTCGGCAACTGGCTGCCTGCATTGCTGTCGGGTCAGGGCGTGAGCGTGACCCACAGTCTGGCGTATGCCTTCGTGATCACCCTCGCCTATCCGCTGGGGCCGTTGTTGTTCGTGAAGTTTGCCAACCGATTCGAGAACAAATGGCAGATTGTCGGCTCGGCCTTGGGCTCGATGATTTTCGGCACGCTGTTCGCGCAGCAGACAACGGCCGCCGGGCTGATTTTTTGCGGGGTGATGATCACGTTCTGCAATGCGTGGCTGAGTTTCAGTTATCACTCGTACCAGAGCGAGTTGTTCCCGACCAACATCCGCGCGAGGGCGGTGGGGTTCTGTTATTCGTTCAGTCGTCTGTCGACGGTGTTCAGCAGTCTGTTGATCGGGTTGTTCCTGGATCACTTCGGCACGCCAGGGGTGTTGACGTTCATTGTGATGAGTATGTTGATTGTGATCATCACGATTGGCGGGTTTGGACCGAAGACGCGGAATCTGGCGTTGGAGGATATTGCTCATCGATAGGGTTCGCGGTGCGGCTGAGAGAAGATCAAGAGCGTCTGCCTGGGGGCAGACTGTTTCGCCTTCGGCGAGTTACTTGATAAAGCCCCAAGTAACCAAGGGCTTGTGCTCCTGGTTGGGCCCCTCCTGCGTCGGGGTTCCTTCACTCCGGTCTCACTCCGTGGGCCCGCGCCGAACGGACATCCATGTCCTGACGGCGCTCTCGCCGCATCCATGCGGCTCGACCCACTGCGCGAGACCTGCGTTCAGCCTGCACCCAAGTCGCGATTGGTGGTGACCGGACTTTTGCGCATGAAGATCAAAAGCAGATCAGAAGCAGATCAGAAGCAGATCAGAAGCAGATCAAGCCCGGGGACTTGTGAGAGTGAGCTTGCTCACGAAGGGGTCGGTACATCCACCGGATCTTCGGTGTTAGAGATAAAGCATTCGCGAGCAAGCTCGCTCCCACAGGTAGGGGGTGTAGTCATCAAAATTGTTGGCGCCTAGGCTGGCGTCTTCCCGGCTAAAGCCGGTCCCACTAACAGCAGCGCATGCATCCAGTGGGATTGGCTCCGACTGTAGGACCGGCTTCAGCCGGGAAGCCGTTGCTTTTGCCTTTGCCGTTGCCGTTGCCGTTGCCTTTGATCTTCCTCCACAAAAAGCCCAGTCACCGCCAATCGCGACTTGGGTGCAGGCTGAACGCAGGTCTCGCGGAGGGGGTCGAGCCGCATGGATGCGGCGAGAGCGCCGTCAGGACATGGATGTCCGTTCGGCGCGGGCCCAAGGAGCGAGACCGGAGTGAAGGTACTCCGACGAAGGAGGAGCCCAACCAGGAGCAAGCACCCTTGGTTACTTGGGGTGCTTTTCCAAGTAACTCGCCGAAGGCGAAACAGTCTGCCCTTAGGCAGACGCTCTTGATCCTAAGGATCTTGATCCGAAAAAACCTACCGAATTCCCAATCGCCGGGCCAGGCGACTGAGGTTAGCCCGATCAACACCCAGCTCCCGCGCCACATCCGCCCATTTCCCGTCATGCCGCTCAAGCGCCTCCCTGATCAGCTGCTTCTGAAAACCGTCCACCGCCTCCTTCAACCCCTCCCCCGGCAGAATCACCGGCATGGCGCCATTCACACGCAACACAGCAGGCGCAGGCGCCCCTGACTCCTCAAGCCCCAACACATCCGCCTCGATCGTCAGAATCCGCGGTCGCTCGCGATGCACCGACAGCGCCTTGAGCACCGCGCGGCTGATCAGATGCTCCAGCTCCCGCACATTCCCCGGCCATGGATACGCCAACAGCACCGCCTGCGCCGCCGGGCTCATGCGCAAGCTGCGCAGCCCCATCCGCGCCCGGTTCTCCTCCAGAAAATACCCCGCCAGCAGCAACACATCGCGACCCCGTTCGCGCAACGGCGGCACCACCAGCGGGTAAACGCTCAAGCGGTGATAGAGATCCGCGCGGAAGCGACCGGCGCGCACCTCCTCTGCCAGATCACGGTTGGTCGCGGCGATGATGCGCACGTCCACGCGATGCTCCTGATCGGAGCCGACCCGCTGCAACTGGCCGCTCTGCAACACCCGCAGCAACTTCGACTGCACCGGCAGCGGCAGCTCGCCCACCTCATCGAGGAACAACGAACCGCCGTGGGCCAGCTCGAATTTACCGCTGCGCCCACTGACCGCGCCGGAAAACGCCCCTTTGACGTGACCGAACAACTCGCTTTCCACCAACAGCTCCGGCAGCGCGGCGCAGTTAAGGCTGATCAGCGGCTTCCGTGCCCGGGGTGACTGCAGGTGAATGGCCTCGGCGACCAGCTCTTTGCCCACACCGGTTTCGCCGGTGATCAAGACTGTCAGCGGGCTGTTGCCCACCAGCTGGATTTCCTGCTGCAAACGTTTGTGCACCGGGCTTTGCCCGATCAGCTCCCGGGGCCCGCGTCCGCCTGCGGCACGTTTGTACACCTCGGCCAAGTGGCGTTGATCCTCAAAGCCGCGCGCCAGTTGGCTGATCCGCTCGCTGGCCGTCACGGTGGCCGCCGCCAGGCTGGCGAATGCCTGAAGATCGCCCAGATCAACCCGGCCAAAGCGCGCCGGATCAACAGAATCCAGCGTGATCACCCCCCACAGCGTGTTCTGCACGTAGAGCGGGCAGCCGAGGCAATCGTGCACCTCCAGATCGCCATGCACGCCTTCGACCAGCCCGTCGTATGGGTCCGGCAGGTCGCAGTCGGTGGAGAAACGCGTCGGCTCGCGTTTTTGCAGAATGATGTCCAGCCGCGGGTGCTCCCCCAGCCGGAATCGTCGCCCCAATGTGTCCGGGCTCAAGCCCTCGACGGACAAAGGCACCAGCACCTCATCCTCCAGCCTGAGCAACGCCACGGCGTCACACGGAAAAAGCTGGCGCAGCGATCGCAGCAACCGGCGGTAGCGCTCATCGTCCGGCAGGTCCCGGGAAAGGTCGGCAACCAGCGGAATCAGCGCCAGCAGTAGAGGATGGGTCATGGAAGCTCCCGGTCATGGCATGGGAAGGGGGTGCAAGGGCCGAGTCATTATGACTGCGATGCGAGTCGAAACGACAGCGCCGTTCCGAAGTCAGGCTCTGGCGCTGCCCTGGGAGCACGCTAAACCCAGACAGACGAGAATCGACGAATTGTATACGGCACTAAACCGTCATTCTCGAGAAGTCATTAGTTGGTCGCCAATTCCCCGGCAGCGCTTGGCTTATTAATGAGAAATAATCCCGCAGACTTCCCTTAAACATGCGCCATTTTATTCTGACGCCACTTCGCCGACGTGCGGGGCGCGCCTCTTTAATTTAAATGAAGTTGTGAAAATCCTATTTTGTTTATAGTCCCGTGACCCTACAGGAGCACTCACTATGGCCAGAATTCAGGGACGAGTTCTCGAAACTTCCCCACCGTTGGTAGTTGATCTCGACGGCACGTTATTGCGCTCGGATCTGCTCATGGAAACGGCCATGGCGTTTGTTCGAGGCCAGCCGCTGAAAGCCCTGAAAATGCTCGGCTGGCTGTTCAAAGGCAAGGCCGCGCTCAAAGAAGGCCTGGCCCTCAACTCCGAAATAGACGTCTCGGTGCTCCCATACGATCCGCAGATCATCGAGATGATCCAGCGCGAACGTGACACCGGCCGGATGGTGGTACTGGCGACGGCGAGTCATGTAAGCCTGGCCGAGCGCATCGCCGAACACCTGCAATTATTTGATCTGGTGATGGCCTCCAATACCAACCGCAACTTGTCCGGCAACAACAAGCGCGACCTGTTAGTTGCGCACTTCGGCGAGGGCGGTTTCGATTACGTTGGCAACTCCAAAGATGACTTGCCCATATGGGATGTGTCCCGCCACGCCTATGTGGTCAACCCCGGTCGCGGGGTGGAAGCAAAAGTAAACGCGCAAGTGCGCGTCGAACCGACCATTCATAGCAACACGCCAAGCCTGCGGGACTGGCGCAGGGCCCTGCGCCTGCACCAGTGGCTGAAGAACGCACTGATCTTCGTGCCGCTGCTGGCGTCCCATCGCCTGGCGCAATTCGAGCTGATGCGCGACGGCGTCATTGCCTTCCTCTGCTTCGGCCTGTGCGCCTCCAGCGTCTACATCCTCAACGACCTGCTGGACCTGTGCGACGACCGCCACCACAGGAGCAAATGCAAACGGCCGTTCGCCAGTGGGCGTCTGTCGATCAAGACCGGACTGGTGATGGTGCCGACGCTGCTGGCGATGGCCTTTGGCGCCGCGCTGTTGCTCCTGCCCTGGCAGTTCTCGGCGGTGATGGCCGCCTACTACGGCCTGACCCTGACCTATTCGCTGAGACTCAAACGCCTGATGGCTTGGGACGTGATCGCCCTGGCGATGCTCTACACCGCCCGAATCATCGCCGGCGTCGCGGCGTTCAGCCTGACCCTGACGTTCTGGATCCTCGCGTTCTCGATGTTCATCTTCCTCAGCCTGGCCATGGTCAAACGCTACGCCGAGCTGCGCGATGCCCGCGCCCGGGAGGTGAATACCCTGGCCCGCGGCCGCGGCTACCACCCCGGCGACCTGGACATGATCGCCTCCCTGGGGGCGTCGTCGGGTTATCTCGCGGTGATGGTGCTGGCGCTGTACATCCAGGACGCGAAGACCACCGAGCTGTACGTCACGCCGCACATCATCTGGCTGGCCTGCCCGCTGCTGCTGTTCTGGGTGACGCGGGTGTGGATGTTGACCCATCGCGGGCAGATGAACGAAGACCCGGTGGTGTTCGCCATTCGTGACCGCACCAGCCAACTGATCGGCGCCGCATTTCTGATGATGTTCTGGATCGCCGCATGAGCGCACCGTTGTATTCCTGGGGACGTTTCCCCCGTCGACCGCAACGCGGTCACGGCTGCGTGTGGCTGGACGAACTGCCGGCGCAGATGGACCGCGTGATCGGCGCCCACCGCAGCAGCCTGCCCTACGGCAACGGCCGCAGCTACGGCGACAGTTGCCTGGCCGCCAGCGACGAAGTGCTGCACATGCGCTCGCTGGACCGGCTGATCGAGGCCGACTGGACCACCGGCGTGATCAAGGCCGAAGCCGGCATCACCCTGGCGGAAGTGCTGGCCGTGGCCATCCCCCAAGGCTGGTTTTTGCCGGTGACGCCCGGGACTCAGTTCGCGACGCTGGGCGGCGCCATCGCCAACGACGTCCACGGCAAAAACCATCACCTGCGCGGCACCTTCGGCCGTCATGTGCTGGGCTTCGGCCTGTTACGCCATGGCGAGCCGGAAGTGGCGTGTTCGCCTGATGCCCACCCCGACCTGTTCGCCGCCAGCATCGGCGGCCTCGGCCTGACCGGGGTCATTCACTGGGCGCAGATTCAGCTGATGCCGATCCGCGCCAGCCAGATCGACACCACCACCGTGCGCTTCGCCAATCTCGCCGAGTTCTTCGCGCTGTCTGCCGAGCTCGACGCGCGTCACGAGTACAGCGTTGCCTGGGTCGACTGCCTGGCCAAGGGCGCCGACACCGGACGCGGTGTGTTCATCGTCGGCGATCACGCGCAGTACGGCTCACTCGACGTCGGTCAGCGCAAGAAGCTCAGCGTGCCGCTGACGCCGCCGGTGTCGCTGATGAACAAAATCTCCCTCAGCGCCTTCAACAGCCTGTACTGGCGCCTGCACCCCAGCCAGCGCAAGCAGGGCCGCAGCGCTTACGAACCTTTCTTCTACCCACTCGACCGGATCCTGCACTGGAACCGTATTTATGGCCGTCGGGGGTTTCAGCAATACCAATGCGTGGTGCCTGCGGCGAACGCCCAAGCGGCCATGGGCGAACTGCTGCGCACCATCGCCGACGCCGGCCAGGGCTCGTTCCTCGCCGTGCTCAAGCGTTGTGGCGACATTGCCTCGCCGGGTCTGCTGTCATTCCCGCTGGAGGGCACTTCGCTGGCGCTGGATTTTGCCCAGAGCGAGGCGCTGGAAAACGTTCTGTTCCCGCGCCTGGACGACATTGTTCGCGCTGCCGGCGGGCGGTTGTACCCGGCCAAGGACGCCCACATGAGCGGCGCCGATTTCCGACGCGCCTACCCCGCCTGGGAGCAGCTTGAAGCGCTGCGGGATCCCTCTTTGATGTCCCGTTTCTGGAGCCGTGTGATCCTATGAAAACTGCAGTGAAGAAAATCCTGATCATCGGCGCCACCTCCGCCATCGCCAGTGCGTGCGCACGGTTGTGGGCCACGGAAGGCAGCGATTTTTTTCTCGTGGCGCGTAACGTCGAGAAGCTGCAGCAAACCGCCGCTGACCTCAAGGCGCGCGGGGCGACCCACGTCACGCTGCACGAGATGGACGCCAACGACATCGAGGCGCACCCGCTGATGATGGGGCGCTGCCTGACCGCTCTGGGACAGATCGACATCGCCCTGATCGCCCACGGCACGCTGCCGGACCAGAAGGCCTGCGAGCGCGACGTGCACATGGCCCTCAAGGAATTCGCCAACAACTGCACCTCGGTGATCGCCCTGCTGACCGTGCTGGCGATGCAGTTCGAAACCCAGCGCTGCGGCAGCCTGGCGATCATTTCTTCGGTGGCGGCTGACCGAGGCCGCCCTTCCAACTACCTCTACGGCAGCGCCAAGGCGGCGGTGTCGACCTACTGCGAAGGCTTGCAGGCGCGGCTGTTCAAGGTGGGCGTGCACGTCACCACCATCAAGCCGGGATTTGTCGACACGCCGATGACCCAGGGCCTGTCGTTGCCGGCGGCCTTGCTCGCACAACCCGCGCAGGTCGCCCAGCGCATCGTCAAAGGCATCGCCAACAAGGTGCCGACGCTCTACGCACCGGGTTTCTGGGCGCTGATCATGCTGGTCATTCGTTCGATCCCGCAGCCGGTGTTCAAGAGGCTGAATCTATGAGCGAAGCCGTGCCAGAGCCTTCGCACCTGTCCGGCTGGCGTTACCGCGCGGTGGTGCTGTCGGTGGTCGGTTCGGCGCTGGGGTATCTGGGCTTTTCGCTGTGGGGCGGCTGGCAGGCGGTGGGCGCCGCAGTGAGTGAGGTCGGATTGGTCGGCATCGTCATCGCGCTGTTCATGTCGTCGGTCAATTACGGTCTGCGCTTTGTGCGATGGCAGACCTACCTGAAGGTGCTCGGCCATCCGATGCCATGGCAGCCGAGCCTGAACATTTATCTGGCCGGGTTTGCCCTGACCACCACGCCGGGTAAGGCCGGTGAGGCGTTGCGCGGCGTGCTGCTGAAACGCTGGGGCGTGCCCTACCCGCAGAGCTTCGCGGCGTTTTTCAGCGAACGGCTTTCGGACCTGTTTGCGGTGGTGTTGCTGACCCTGTTCGGCCTGTCGCTGTACCCCCAGGCGTGGCCGATGATCGTGGTCGGCGTGGCGCTGGTGGCGGTCGGGCTTGTGGTGCTGTCGCAACGTCGCCTGCTTGAGCGGATCACCGAAACGGTACCGGCCGGTGGCAGCAAGGTGCTCGGGCTGCTGCGCCATCTGCTGCAGGTGCTGGTGCATGCGCAGCAATGCCATCGCCTGCGCCTGATGCTCGGCCTGACCGCCTTGAGCGTCGTCGCCTGGAGCGCCGAGGCCCTGGCGTTCGACTGGATTCTGAAATGGATGGGCGCCGACATCCCGCTGACCTTCGCGGTGTTCGTCTACGCCCTGGCAATGCTGGCCGGCGCAGTGAGCTTCATGCCCGGCGGCCTCGGCGGCGCGGAGGCGGTGATGGTCGGGCTGCTGGTCTGGAAAGGCATGAACAGCGCCGACGCCGTGGCCGCCACCGTACTGATTCGGCTGGCGACGCTGTGGTTCGCCGTGGCCATCGGCGCGGTGATGCTGATCAGGCTCAAAAGCGAGGCGGCGACGCCTCAGGCTCAACCGATTCAATAACGCTTTTCGACGGGATTAAGGGACAGGAGTGCAAGTCATGGTGGCAGCAGTACGTTATCGAGCGTTGTTTGGCATTCCCCTGTTGCTGGCGGTGGCCGCCGTCCTCTGGAGTTTTCTGGCGTCCAGCGGACCCATTCAATGGATGGACAATGGCACTTTCATCGCCGACGCCTCGGAGGGCCGCTACTTCAGCGACACCCTCGGGCCGCTGGATCACCCGTTGTACCTGTTCGTCACCACGGCGCTGTTCGCCCATTTCGGCCCGTTGGTGCTGAGCTTCATGAACTCGATGCTGCTGATCCCGCTGGGCTGGGCGATCTTCCGTCTGGCCAAAGGTATCGGCGCCACGTCGCAGCAGGCCTTGCTGGCGATTGCCGCTGCGGTGCTGTGCCATTGCGTGTTCTGGGTCTCGACCAAGGCCGAGGTTTACTTGCTGCACACGCTGCTGGTGACCCTGGCGTACATGGTGCATTTTCGCGATAAATCGCGTCTGGGCCTGCTCACCGCGTTGTTCGTCATCGGCATCCTCACTGGGCTGGCTGCGGCCATTCATCAACTGACGTTCATCGTGTTGTTCCCGCTGTATGTGCAACTGGTGTGGCAGCACAGGGCGCGGGTTTTGCTGACGATTCCGGGGTTTGTGCTGGGCTTTGCGGTGGCGATTCCCGGTGTTCTGCAGGAGATGCAGAATGGCCTGAGCCTGATCGACATCGGCCATCGTTACCTGATCGGCATCCCCGACAACCCCACCGAGCAAAGCTGGCAAGGCTCGCTGTTTCGCTTCGACGACATGTGGCACGAAAAGAACTCGGTGGGGCTGCTGATGCTGTCGTTGCTTGGCCCGCAACTGGTGGCGCTGGTGCTGTTCCCCAGAAGCCGGCGCCTGCGACTGTTGTGGTGCGCGGCGGTGCTGAACTTCATCTTTGCGGTGTCGTACAACGTCACCGATCGTTTCACGTTTTTCCTGCCGGGTGCGGTGCTGTTGAGCATCATCGGCGTGATCCATGTGCAGGCATGGCTGGCGCGTCGCAAGGCCGCCGTCGTCGCGTACGCCCTGCCTTTCAGCGGCCCGGTGACCATTCTCGCGGTGTACGCGGTTTACGCCAGCGGCGCCGTTTCGCTGCCGACCCACAAGGAAGCGCTGCCGTTCCGTGACGATATCCATTACTTCATGGCGCCGTACCTGCGGGACCGCTCGGCGGAAACCTTCGTGCACAGTTACGAACAATCGGCTCCGCAGGGCGCGCTGATCGTCGCCGACTGGACCCCCAACGGTGCGCTACGTTCGGCGCAGGCCAGCGGGTTGCTCAAGGGTCGAACGATAGCGCTGTGTGAAGGCGCGCAGGACATCGAGTCTTATCTGAACGGCCCCGGGGCCTTCCTGGCGCGGACCAGCTACTGCTCGAGCATTTCTGATCGCTTTGATCTGCAGACGTTGGCGGTGGGATACGAGCTGCGCGCGAAATAAGCAAACCTCGTTGATCGTGGATGACCGTTCGTCGGGACGAATGCACCTCTTGCATTCCCCGACTGACCAATAGGTATCCATGACAACAAAGGGATTCACATCATGATCAAGACAAAATTGACTGCCCTGACACTCGCTGGCCTGATGGCTGTTGCTACTGGCTCCGCATTTGCAGGTTCCACCGGCCCGACCGATCCGATCGACAAGAACGGTCCTAAGCCAAGCACCTCCACCAGCGGTCAGAGCAGCGACGGCAGCTCGCCAGGCACGTCGACCCCAGGCACTAAAGGCATGGGCAGCACCAATGGCACCAACCGCACCGACGCTGATGGCGGTGGCATGACCAACGGCAACGGCATGGGCGGCAGCGGCGGCGGTACTGGCGGTGGCGCAAGCGGGTCCAGCGGCAGCAAGTAATCGCTGCTGTGCTGACAGTGTGCCCTTGAGCGCGACTGCGCAGGGGGCAGCACTGAATACGATGAAGGGCCGAATGTGATTCGGCCCTTTTTTCGTTTCTGGGGATCAGCCATTGGTCCCGTGATCTTCTGGGCAATTGGACGTAGCCGAGTTGCTTCTGCGGGCTTAGCGTAGTGGTCATCAATCGCTGCCGGATGATCCGCTCATGAAACCCCTCAATCCCCTCACCGCCCCGCTCTGCTGGCTGGCCTTCGCCGGCTTGCTGTCCGTGGGGAGCGTCCAGGCCCACGATGCCGAGCAGGAAAAGGTCACCGTGCTGGAAGAGCACCCGATGCTCAATGCACCGGGCAAAAAGGCCATGGTCCTGACCGTCGATTACACGCCGGGCCAGGCCTCCATCGCCCACAGTCACAGCGGCAGCGCGATCGCTTACGTGCTGGAAGGCGAGGTGATCTCGAGAGTCAACGACGGCAAGGCGATCACCTATAAGGCGGGCCAGACGTGGTACGAGCCGGCTGGCTCCAAACACTACGAATCGCGAAATGCCAGCGCCATCCAGCCTGCGAAGTTGCTGGTGTTCATTCTGCTGGACGACAAGGCCGACATCCTCACCCCTCTGCCGAAGTGATGCCGCTGTCCCGTGGGACCGGCTTTAGCCGGGAAGGCGCCGGGCGTCACACCGCAAAAGCCGGCAGAGAAACCCGGGGCTAAATTTTCCGCCGCCGCTGTCGATACGTTATTCGTAGAGCCCGAAATGTCGGGTCGGACCGGATCAGTGAAAGGCACAGGTATGTACACAAACATTTTTCTGCTGGTAGAGCATGGCCGCGATCAAGGTGAAGTTTCTGTTTTGGGCTGGTTCGATGACGAACGCGCCGCGCAGGACACCGCCGAGGCGATGGAGTGGAAAGCGTATCGCGATGAAGCCAAGCGTCATCACCAGTGGTCGAGCCAGCCCTTGCTGCCGCCGGACCAGAATCCTCATCGGCGATTCTGGGTCAAAGGCATCTCCAAATTCAGCCACACCCCGGCACCCCGTTCGTGGGCGGTGCATTGATCCCTGTTGCGCAGAAACTCAGCGCAGCGGGCACCGCCAAGGTGCCCCGTTTCCGGCAATGTCCAGCTCCTTGATCTGTGGAAGATCGCGGAGATGCCCTAGCGGTTTTTTTGGGTGTTGATGAAGTTCAGAAAATCATGGGAGGGCAATGCTTTCGAGTACAGCCAACCTTGAGCGTAATCCACCTTATGCATTCGCAGGTAATCCGCCTGATGGGGGCTCTCGACCCCCTCGGCAACAATGTCCAGACCCAGTGTTTTAGCCATTGCAATAATATGCGTCACCACCGAACTGGACGCTGACGATTTATCGATGGCGTCCACGAAAGATTTATCTATCTTGAGCACATTGACCGGAAGGCGCTCAAGGTATTGCAAACTCGAGTACCCCGTACCAAAGTCATCGATTGCAATCCTGAACCCCAGCGCCCGCGCTCTTTCAAGTGTCGTAACGGCCGACTCAACATCAATGAAGCCTCGCTCAGTTGCCTCTATCCATATTTGACTGTTGTCAATCATGGAGCCTTTCAACGCATGATCAAGCGTGTCAAGAAAACGCCCGGATTTCAGATCATCTGCACATATGTTGATGGCGACATGGAGATCACGGTTGTCCCGTAGAAGTGGCGCCATGTCTCGGACGACGCCCTGGATGACTTGGTCAGTGATGGGCAAAATCAGCCCTGTTTCCTCAGCCAGCGGAATGAACTGATCAGGGGCCACAACCGTTCCGTCTGGTCTCAGCCATCGGACCAATGCCTCGGCCCCTGTACATTGTTCTGTTTCAAGATCAATGATCGGTTGATAGTGGACAGTGAACTCCCGCTGGGCGATTGCGATCTGCATCTCCGCCATCGGCGAGAGTCTGATGCGCATGATTCGGATCACGGATAGCACAACGACGAAACCGATACCTATGCCAATCGGCAGCATCCAGGCCAGCTCGCTGTAAAAGCTTGTGTCGACGCTGGTAATGGGCTCCATCACAAGCGCGGACCAGTCGTCCTGAGTGGAAGCCGCATGGAGATAGTCTTTATTATTTCGATCGTGACTTGATGCAAGTCGGGAGATCGTCTTTTCATCCGCGCCCCGAGAGATATTCACTAACTGACCTTGGTAAAAAACCCCGAGCTGCATTCGATCATCCAGAATGATGTCGCTCAGCCTTTCTGCATTTATAAGTACGTTGTAGGCACCACGATGGATGATGGTAATCGGCTGGATCCCGTGGTCACGCGGGATGAGGCGAACATTGATTTTATAGCCTCTCGCATCGGTATAGGTCGACGTCGTCGATCCAGACAGTATCGACGTGACGCCCCATGAGGTACAAGCAAGCGACCCTTGCTCAAGATAATCAATTTCTTCCACCGCACGAGTGTTCACGGTCGCTTTTCGCATCAACGAAATATGCTCGGGAGAGCACGGAGTTCCGGACCAGTTCTCCATGTCCGATATAACGTTGAGTCCTTGCTGCAATGACAAACTAATGTTTTTGAGAGCCCGCTCGGAGTAGGTCTCCAAATGCGCTCTTTCTTTGGCCAGGGCCCTTTCCCAGGAAATGTAGGCCATCGTTATCATGGGCAAAACAGCCCCTATCAGCCCTGACAGGGTGGCTATTATGATGACTCTTGATTTACGCATTCCCTTGCCTCAAAAAATGGACTCATCCTTTATCGATGATCATGACCTGGCGTTCGGAGTTTGATTTATCCTGGACTACCGGGCAAGGAGGCGGAAGGTTTTGCCACCCGAACACTTTGCGCCGACTTTCTTTCCGCGCTCTCAATGCAAAACGGAAAAACGCTGACGTTCGGGCCAGTCACACATCACCTCTCGAAAACCGAGAGGCCACCCACGCTCTGGACGGATATCAACCACCTGGGATAGCGTGCGCCTCCAACGAAACTCGAGGCGTCCACATGACCGACCGTCAACTCATCGTCCCGGACGAAATGCGTCTACTCGCCGAGCGCGCGGGCTATGCCCCTGCCATCAAGGTCGGCAAAACGCTTTACTGCGCCGGTCAGGTCGGTCGCACCCCTGAGCTGACAGTCATCGAAGACCCGGAGCAGCAATTCCTGGCCGCATGGGAAAACCTGCGGCTCGTGCTGGCCGCTGGAGGATGCACCTTCGAAGACGTCGTCGACCTGACCACCTACCACGTCGACCTGCACCGTCACATGGCCGTATTCAGGGCGGTGAAAGACAGCGTCTTCCCTCGTGGCACCTGTGCATGGACATGCATGGGCGTCAGCGAACTGGCCCGGCCCGGCCTGCTGGTGGAAATCAAGTGCGTGGCGGTGCAGCGCTGATCATCAGAGGCGTGGCCAGTGTGAGCGACACGCAGGTGCATCGGCTTCGGGAAACCCAGGCTGATGCGTCAGTTATCCCGACGCTTCAGCCTGCCAGTCACCCTCAACGCGCGGTGATTTTCCACGCGCGGTGGATTTTGCCGTTGCGTGCAAAGTCCGGGTCGACGGTGTGCTGGGTGATTTCCTCCACCGCATAACGCTCCACCAGCGTCTCTTCGAGCTGGAACTTGCGGAAGTTATTGGAGAAATACAGCACGCCGCCCGGCGCCAGGCGCGCCATCGCCAGGTCGATCAGTTGCACCTGATCGCGCTGCACGTCGAACACGCCTTCCATGCGCTTGGAGTTGGAGAAGGTCGGCGGGTCGATGAAGATCAGGTCGTACTCCTCGCGGCTGGCCTCCAGCCACACCATCACGTCGCCCTGCTCCAGACGGTTCTTGTCCGAAAAGCCATTCAGCGACAGGTTGCGACGCGCCCAGTCCAGGTAAGTTTTCGACAGATCGACACTGGTGGTGCTGCGCGCGCCGCCTTTGGCCGCGTGCACGCTGGCCGTCGCGGTGTAGCAGTAGAGGTTGAGGAACCGCTTGCCCGCCGCTTCGCGCTGGATCCGCATGCGCATCGGCCGGTGATCGAGGAACAGGCCGGTGTCCAGGTAATCCGTGAGGTTGACCAGCAGCTTCACGCCGCCTTCGTTGACCTCGTTGAATTTACCCTGGGCGCTCTGGCGCTCATACTGCTTGGTGCCGCTCTGGCGTTCGCGACGCTTGACCACCACGCGGCTCTTGTCGATGCCGAGCGCCTGAGGAATGGCCGCCAGCGCATCGAACATGCGGATCGAGGCCTTTTCCGGGTCAATGGACTTCGGCGCGACATACTCCTGAACGTGGACCCAGTCGTGGTACAGGTCAATGGCCATGGCGTACTCGGGCATGTCCGCATCGTAGACGCGGTAGCAGTCGATGCCTTCGCGCTTGACCCACTTGCTCAACGCCTTGACGTTCTTCTGCAGGCGATTGGCGAACATCTGCCCGCCTTCGCTCAGGCGCGGTTGCTCGATGACCGGAGCGGGGGCCGGTGTCGGCTTGATCGGATTGCCATTCTTGTTGTACTGACGCTCTTGGGGCTCGTCCGGCGCCTGATCGTAAGCGGCTTGCTCACGCTCGGCCTGACGCTGCTCCGGGGTGCGACGCTCGCCGGTGACGAACTGATCCGGCAGCACTTTGATCAACAACAGCTTGCACGGCAGTGCGCCGTTCCAGAACGCGTACTGCTTGTGGCTGCGAATGCCCATGCGCTTGCCCAGGTCAGGCGCACCGGTGAACACCGCCGCTTCCCAGTTCAGGCAGGCCTGACGCAGACGTTCGCCGAGGTTCTGATAGAGGTACAACAGGCTGGCTTCGTCACCGAGACGCTCGCCATACGGCGGGTTGCAGATGACCAGACCGGTCTGGTTCTGGTCGGGACGCGGCTCGAAGGTCGCCACTTCCCCCTGATAGATCTTGATCCACTCGCTCAGGCCGGCGCGTTCGACGTTGTTGCGGCCTGGCTGAATCAGCCGCGGATCGGCTTCGTAACCGCGAATCCACAGCGGCGGCTTGGCCAGACCCGCTTGCGCACGCTCCAGCGCTTCGTCGTGCAGTTTGCGCCATATTGCGGGCACGTGGCCCAGCCAGGCCGAGAAACCCCAGCGCTCGCGCTTGAGGTTGGGCGCGATGTCGGCGGCAATCATCGCCGCTTCGACCAGGAAGGTCCCCACGCCGCACATCGGGTCAGCCAGCGCGCCGCCTTCAGCGGCAATGCGCGGCCAGCCAGAACGAATCAGGATCGCGGCGGCCAGGTTTTCCTTGAGCGGCGCGGCGCCTTGCTGGAGACGGTAGCCGCGCTGGTGCAGGCTGTGGCCGGAGAGGTCCAGGGACAGAATCGCTTCGCCGCGGTCCAGACGCAGGTGCACGCGCAGGTCCGGGTTGAGCTTGTCCACCGACGGGCGTACCCCGTCTGCCGTGCGCAGGCGGTCAACGATGCCGTCTTTGACCTTCAAGGCGCCGAAATGGGTGTTGTCGATGCCCGAACCATGACCGCTGAACTCCACGGCCAGCGTGCCTTCCGCTTCCAGGTGGTCAGCCCACTCGATGTCATGCACGCCGTGGTAGAGGTCCTCGGCGTCCTTCATCGGGAAACGCTTGAGCACCAGCAGCACCCGGTTGGCCAGACGCGACCACAGACACAGCCGGTAGGCGGTTTCCATGTCGGCGGTGCCGCGGATGGCGGAAGTGTGTTCGCGGGTTTCCTCGAGACCGAGGGCGGTGGCTTCCTCGGCCAGCAAGCCTTCGAGGCCTTTTGGGCACGTGAGGAAAAGTTCGTAACGGTCCGACATGAGTATTCCAGAGCCTAGGGCTATAGCGGCCGGACAACGCATTGTCCGGCCCGATTCCAACAGACGCCTTTCAAGGAGGACGCCTGCGCGGCACACAGTTTGTGCCTGTCCCTCGCACCGATACATTTCGAGTGCGACGGTCCGCCAGCGCATGGACGCCGACGTTTTGATATTAAAAAACCACTATTCAGCACGACGGTGGCTGCAATAAAAAGTCACATCGCTGACCCTTCGTCGTTTTTCCACTGACCGCAAACGGCCAGCACTCTCAATTGCGAAACACTTGCACCGCCATGGGAAAGCCCCGGTTAACAGGGGTCCCCTCAAAAAACACTTGTCAAACGAGTGGTTGCTTATGGTCTTAATGCCTGAACGGTTACGTTCTTATGACAAAACGATCATTCACAGCGCATCTTTCATTGGTTAGAAATCACCCAAGGTCATCGCCGCAACGGCGGCGGCCTCAAGCCCGCGACGCCGGCAGCGGGCCGCTAACGGCAGAAGATTTTCTGCCGGACCTCAACCTGAGGTCTCCAGGGACATTACAGTCAACAAACGAGGGCAACACCCTATGAGAAGACTTAAGCGTGATCCGATGGAAAGAGCATTTTCGCGCGGATACCAGTACGGCGTATCCGGTAAATCCCGTGAGCTTTGCCCATTTACTCTACCGTCAGTGCGTCAAGCCTGGATCAATGGCTGGCGAGAAGGACGCGGCGACAACTGGGACGGTATGACCGGCACTGCGGGCATTCACAGACTCAACGAACTTCACGCGGTCGGCTGACGCCACCCTTACGTTACAGCCTGACCTAAAGCTTCTTCGACATTCCTGATCGCTTCATCATTACCACGCACGCCCCACCCGGGCGGCGGGCTAAAGCCCAAGAGGGGTTCCAGTCGGAACCCCTCTTTTCGTATACGCCGTTAACGACTGGACCGCTTAGCGAGTCATCGACGCAATCGCGTCCACCGACTCGCGAATCAAAGCCGGCCCTTTGTAGATAAAGCCCGAATAAATTTGCACCAGACTCGCCCCCGCCGCGATCTTCTCGGCTGCGTGCCTGCCTTCGGTGACGCCGCCAGCGGCAATGATCGGCAAGCGCCCGCCCAACTCACCGGCCAGCACCTTGACGATGTGCGTGCTCTGTTCGCGCACCGGCGCGCCCGAAAGCCCGCCCGCTTCGTCACCGTGGGGCAAGCCCTCGACGCCCTTGCGGCTGAGGGTGGTGTTGGTCGCGATCACCGCGTCCATCCCCGATTCCAATAACGCGCTGGCCACCAGCACGGTCTCTTCGTCGCTCATGTCCGGGGCAATCTTGATCGCCAGCGGCACGCGTTTGCCGTGGATCAGCGTCAGGGCTTCCTGACGTACCCGCAGGGCTTCGAGCAGTTGCTTGAGCGAATCGCCGAATTGCAGGCTGCGCAATCCCGGCGTGTTGGGCGAGCTGACGTTGACGGTGATGTAACTGGCGTGGGCGTACACTTTGTCCAGGCAGATGAGGTAGTCATCCACGGCACGCTCAACCGGCGTGTCGACGTTCTTGCCGATGTTGATGCCCAGCACGCCGTTGTACTGCGCGGCCTGCACCCGGCTGACCAGCTGGTCGACGCCCAGGTTGTTGAAGCCCATGCGGTTGATGATGGCTTGGGCATTGGGCAGACGGAACACGCGCGGTTTTGGATTGCCCGGCTGCGGGCGCGGCGTGACGGTGCCGATCTCGACGAAACCGAAGCCCAACTGGGCGAAGCCGTCGATGGCCGCGCCGTTCTTGTCCAGCCCCGCCGCCAGCCCGACCGGGTTGGGGAAGCGCAGGCCCATGACGGTCACCGGCAACTGCATCGGCGCCTTGTTGAACAGGCCGTTGAGCCCCAGACGCCCGCCCGCTCCGATCAGGTCGATGGACAGATCGTGGGAGGTTTCCGGGGAGAGTTTGAACAGTAACTGGCGGGCCAGGTTATACATGGGCGGGGGCGGCTCGATTGCGGCTGGGATCAGCGGCGGATTATAAACGCCGGTACGGGCGAAGCGCGAGGCATGTCGAGAACTTTGCTTACAACCTTGGCTCACGCTGGCATATGGCTTGCTTGGTGTCCTGTATCAACTCGATCCAATGGCGGAGCGAGACACAGGACAATGACGTCGCTGGCGCCCCGGGTCAATCGGGGCGAGGCGGCGTTTTTTTTGGACGATCGGCAGCGCTGACCAGCGCGTCGGCCTCCACGCGGAATGACACTCATGAATGACACGCTTACCCCCTCGCTGGCCTGGGTCAACGGCAGCGATGCGCCGGAATTGGCCAGTGTCGACCTCGGCTTCATGGCGCTGACCGACAGCGCCTCGCTGATCGTCGCCGCGACCCAGGGCTTCGCCCAGCCTTACGGCCTGCACATCAACCTGCACCGGCAGACATCGTGGGCCAACCTGCGCGACAAACTGGTCAGCGGCGAACTTCACGCAGCCCACAGCCTTTACGCTCTGGTTTACGCCGTGCAATTGGGGCTGGCCGGGCCTGCAAAAAACATGGCCGTGCTGATGGGGCTGAACCAGAACGGCCAGAGCATCAACCTGTCGAGGGCGCTGCAGGATGCCGGCGTGACCACTCCTGAGGCACTCGATCGGTGCACGCACCAAAGCGACTCAAAACTGACCTTCGCCCAGACCTTTCCCACCGGCAATCATGCGTTGTGGCTGTATTACTGGCTCGCGAGCCAGGGCATTCATCCGCTGCGCGACGTCGACAGCGTGGTGGTGCCGCCGCCGCAGATGGTCGAACACTTGCAGGCCGGGCGCATCGACGGTTTTTGCGTCGGTGAGCCGTGGGGCGCCAGCGCGGTTCAGCAGAACCTGGGCTTCACCCTGGCAACCTCCCAGGCCATCTGGCCGGATCACCCGGAAAAGGTGTTGGCGTGCAGCCTGGAATTTGCCGAGCAGTACCCGAACACCGCGCGGGCGCTGGTGATGGCGGTGCTTGAAGCCAGCCGTTTCATCGAAGAAAGCATCGACAACCGGCGCAGTACCGCGCAGCTGCTCAGCGCCGCCGAGTACGTGAATGCACCGGTGGGCGCCATCGAATCCCGGCTGCTGGGCGAGTACGACGACGGGCTCGGCAACCGATGGCGCGACCACCACGCCATCCGATTCCATGGCGACGGTCAGGTGAACATGCCCTGGCTGTCCGACGGCATGTGGTTCATGACCCAGTTCCGCCGCTGGGGATTGCTGCGCGAAGACCCGGATTATCTCGACATCGCCCGCAGCGTCCAGCAACTCGGCCTGTACCGCCAGGCCGCCGAGGCACTGGGCATTGCCGTGCCGCCGTCGGCCATGCGCAGCAGCCAGTTGATCGACGGCAAGATCTGGGACGGCAGCGACCCGGCGCGTTACGCCCGCAGCTTCAAGCTGCACGCGCTGGCCGATGCGGCCCTCGTTCATGCTGATCGCTGAGGAGACGCCGATATGCTGCGAATCCTGTTGATCAACGACACCCCCAAAAAGGTCGGTCGCCTGAAAGCGGCGCTGACTGAAGCCGGCTTCGAGGTCATAGACGAATCCGGGCTGATCATCGACCTGCCCGCCCGGGTCCAGGCCGTGCGCCCGGACGTGATCCTCATCGACACCGAATCGCCGGGCCGTGATGTGCTGGAGCAAGTGGTGCTGGTGACCCGCGATCTGCCGCGCCCGATCGTTATGTTCACCGATGAGCACGACCCGGTCGTGATGCGCCAAGCGATCAAGTCCGGGGTCAGCGCCTACATCGTCGAAGGCATTCACGCGCAACGCCTGCAGCCGATTCTGGACGTGGCCATGGCCCGCTTCGAAAGCGATCAGGACCTGCGCGCGCAACTGCATGCCCGCGACCAGCAACTGGCCGAACGCAAGCGCATCGAAACGGCCAAGGGGTTGTTGATGAAGATGAAGCAGTGCAACGAGGAAGAGGCCTACACCCTGATGCGACGCCAGGCCATGAGTCGGCAGCAGAAACTGATTCAGGTGGCGGAACAGATCATTGCCATGAGTGAGTTGCTGGGCTGAGCCTTATCATTTTAGGGCCGGGCGTGCTTTTCATTCAGTCCGTCTGATCCAGCCCGTCTCTCCTGCTCAACACCCCGGGCACATTTGGCCCATGTATTGCTAGCTACACATCACAGGTAGCCAACGGCGGTTGCCCACTCACGACAAAGACGTCGCACCCCTTCGCGTAAGCGCACAGGGCTGCGGCGTTTTTTCGTTTTTGCCCTGAACACATCGGGGCGGGTGGAGTGCCGGTCTGGTGCTTCGCCTGCATGACCTGACCCGTAGCGGTGCGAGCGACATCTCCACCGAACACGAATCCCTGCAGATGAGGTGGTAGATGAACACGAGTTTCTGGAAAGCCGGCCATAAACCGACACTGTTCGCAGCGTTCCTGTATTTCGACCTGAGCTTCATGGTCTGGTACCTGCTCGGCCCGATGGCCGTGCAGATCGCCGCCGACCTGCACCTGACCACCCAGCAACGCGGCCTGATGGTCGCCACGCCGATTCTCGCGGGTGCGGTGCTGCGCTTCATCATGGGCATGCTCGCCGACCAACTGTCGCCCAAGACCGCCGGAATCATCGGCCAGGTCATCGTCATCAGCGCGCTGCTGGGCGCCTGGCAACTGGGCATTCACAGCTATGAACAGGCGCTGCTGCTCGGCGTATTCCTTGGCATGGCGGGCGCGTCTTTCGCGGTGGCCCTGCCCCTCGCCTCCCAGTGGTACCCGCCGCAGCACCAGGGCAAAGCCATGGGCATCGCCGGCGCCGGCAACTCCGGCACTGTGTTCGCGGCACTGATCGCGCCCGTCCTCGCTGCCAGCTTCGGCTGGAACAACGTGTTCGGCTTTGCCGTGGCGCCATTGCTGCTGACCCTCATTGCCTTCTCGCTTATGGCAAAAAACGCCCCGGAACGCCCCAAAGCCAAATCCATGGCTGACTATTTCAAAGCCCTGGGCGACCGCGACAGCTGGTGGTTCATGTTCTTCTACAGCGTGACCTTCGGCGGCTTCATCGGCCTGGCCAGCGCCCTGCCCGGCTACTTCAACGATCAATACGGCTTGAGCCCAATGACGGCGGGTTACTACACCGCGGCCTGCGTCTTCGGCGGCAGCATGATGCGCCCCCTGGGTGGCGCCCTCGCCGATCGCTTCGGCGGGATTCGCACGCTGTCGGGCATGTACGCCGTCGCCGCCATCTGCATCGCCGCCGTCGGGTTTAACCTGCCCAGTTCATGGGCCGCACTGGCGCTGTTCGTCGCGGCCATGCTCGGCCTCGGTGCCGGTAACGGCGCGGTGTTCCAGCTGGTGCCGCAACGCTTTCGCAAGGAGATCGGCGTGATGACCGGCCTGATCGGCATGGCGGGCGGCATCGGTGGCTTCCTGCTCGCCGCCGGGCTCGGCGCGATCAAGCAGAACACTGGCGAGTACCAACTGGGCCTGTGGCTGTTCGCATTCCTTGGCGTGCTGGCCTGGTTCGGCCTGATGAACGTCAAGCGTCGCTGGAGAACCACCTGGGGCTCGGCCGCGGTCACCGCCGCCCGTGTCTAGGCCGTGAGCGTCAATCCGCCTCTGACGCCGGTCGCGCCCACTGCGACCGGTTTGCAACTGCGCGTCGCCGAATTCAGCGCCACCGGGCCGCGGGCGGAGAATCAGGACGCCCTTCGCGTGGTCACTCCTGCTCCGGCGCTCGCGGCCAGCAAGGGCTATCTATTCGCCCTCGCCGACGGCGTCAGCCAATGCGCCGATGGCGGTCTGGCGTCCCGGGCCACGCTGCAAGCGCTGGCGATGGACTACTACGCGACGCCGGAAACCTGGAGCGTTGCCCAGGCCCTTGACCGCCTGCTGCTGGCACAAAACCGCTGGCTGCTGGCCAACGGCTTGTTGACCACCCTCAGTGCGCTGGTCCTGCGCGGGCGCCGCTTCACCCTTGCCCATGTCGGCGACTGTCGTGTGTACCGCTGGCACTCAGGGCTGCTCCACCGAATCAGCCAGGACCACGTCTGGGAACAGCCAGACATGCAGCATGTGCTGAAACGCGCGCTGGGTCTGGATCGATACGTGGTCATGGATTACCTGGACGGCGAACTGCGGCCCGGCGAGCGCTTGCTGCTGGCCAGCGACGGCGTGTGGGCAACGCTGGGCGATGACCGAATCGGCTCGATTCTCAACGAGCAGGCAGATCTGGACACGGCTGTCCGAACGCTGGTCAACGCCGCGCATCTTTCGGGCAGCGCCGATAATGCGAGCGCCTTGCTGATTCAAGTGGATCAACTGGGCTCGGACAGCTTGGGCGAAACGCTGCTGCAACTTCAGCAATGGTCTGCCCCACCCCTTCTCAAAGCAGGCCAGACGTTTGAAGGCTGGCAGGTCGAAACGCGCTTGAGCGACTCGCGACAGTCCCTTCTGTATCGCCTACGCGATAGCCAACAGCAACCGTGGCTGCTGAAGACGCTGCCGCCCTCACGCGTTGACGAGGCCGGCGCGGCAGAGGCCTTGTTGCTCGAAGAGTGGTTTTTGCGTCGCGTCGCGGGTCGCTTCTTTCCCGAGCTGCACCCACTCGGCCAGCGCCAGCATTTGTACTACGTCATGCGCGAGTACCCCGGGCAGACCCTGGCTGACATCTTTGAGCAGGAAGGGCCGATGGCGATGTCGCCGTGGCTGAGTCTGGCCAGGGAGTTGATCGCTGCCGTTGGTCTGCTGCACCGGCGCAACATCATTCACCGCGACATCAAGCCGGAGAATCTGCTGCTCGAGCAGGCGGGAGGTTTGCGCCTCCTGGATTTCGGGCTCGCCTACAGCCCGGGCCTGTCAGTGGATCAAGCCGGCGACGTACCCGGTACGCCCAGCTTCATGGCGCCTGAAGTCTTTGAAGGCGCAGAACCCAGCCCGGGTTTCGACCTGTATGCCGCCAGCGTCACGCTGTATTTCCTGCTGACCGGTCATTACCCCTACGGCGAGATCGAGCCTTTCCAGCGCCGCCGCTTTGGCAAACCGCTGTTGGTCAGTCGTTACCGACCGGATGTCCCGGAGTGGTTGGAGCAGCATCTGCAACGCGCGCTGCAGGCTGATCCGCTGAAGCGTTTCGAGACTGCCGAGCACTGGCTCGTGCATTTTCAACAGGGCGAACTTTCGCCGCTGGATAAACGCACTGTCCCACTGCTGGAACGCGAGCCGCTCAAGGTTTGGCGTGCAATTGCCCTGATCTCGCTGCTGATCAATCTGGTTTTGTGGGCTTTGCTGCTCAAACGCTAATGCGGGCTTAGTCGCTGAAGGGCATCGGCTTAGATGGATCCAGGTTTATTTCTGTCTATTCGCTTAGACGATCAGACCGGGAATGAATGAGGACGAGAGGAGGTTAAATCGCAGGCAAAGAAAAACCCGGCCGGAGCCGGGTTTTTCGTGAAGCGAGGCTAATTACTTAGCTTGGGCTTCTACTTGTGCTTCTACGCGACGGTTTACAGCGCGGCCAGCGTCAGTTGCGTTGTCAGCAACTGGGCGGGTTTCACCGTAGCCAACCGAGTTTACGCGGTTAGCGCCAACACCGTACTGGTTAACCAGAACTTGCTTAACGGCGTTTGCACGACGCTCGGACAGCTTCTGGTTGTAAGCGTCAGGACCGACGGAGTCAGTGTGACCTTCAACAGTGGTGGTGGTTTGTGGGTACTGCTTCATGAAGTCAGCCAGGTTCTTGATGTCGCCGTAGCTGTTTGGCTTCACAACCGACTTGTTGAAGTCGAATTTAACGTCCAGCTCAACGCGAACGACTTCAGCAACAGCTGGGCAGCCGTTAGCGTCAACAGTCACGTTTGCAGGGGTGTCAGGGCACTTGTCAACGTTGTCGCAAACGCCGTCGTTGTCGCTGTCGGAGCACACTTCAGCTACTGGAGCCGGTGCTGCTTCAACTTTCTTCGAACCGCCGCCGAAGTTCACACCGATACCGACGCTTGGCGCCCACTCGGTGTCGCCTTGGTCGATGTTGTACTGAGCTTCGACGCCAGCACGGGCATAGAAGTTGTCAGTGAAGTACAGCTTGGCACCGCCGCCGATGTTGGCGAAGGTGGAGCGGTTACGACCGTTGCTGCCGTTCTGATCGATGCTCTGATCGGAGAAACCAGCCGAAACGTATGGACGCAGCATGTCGCCCGGGTTGTTGAAGTGGTACAGAGCGTCCAGAGCGGTGTTCGCGCCCTTGATGTTCTGGCCATTGTCGCTACGGACGTTGTGCACTTCGTCATAGCCCAGACGCAATTCAACGTCGTCGGTCAGGAAGTAGCCAACAGAACCGCCGAACAGGTTGCCGTCGTTTTTGAAATTACGAGCGCTGTCGAACTGTTCTTTCTTGGCGAAGCCTTCGATTTCGACTGCGCCTTGGCCTTGAGCCAGAGCGCCGAACGAAGTTGCGGCAACAATAGTACCAATGGCCAAGCCCAAGGTGTTTTTCAGTTTCATCCGTTAAATCCCCATCTGGTGATTGTAAAGCAGTCCCCCTTAGCGAGAGACAACTCGTCGGCAAGTCTATCAGAACTTGCCTGCTCGTTAGAGATATTTGCACCGAGTTAAGTTTCGGTAACGCCTGCAAATTTCTCACGTAATTTATCAAGTGCCCGTTTGTAACGCATTTTCGTGGCACTCAGGCCCATGTGCATGATGTCGGCGATCTCCTGAAATTCCAGCTCTGCGACAAATCGTAGCACCAGAATTTCCCTGTCGATCGGATTCACATGCACAAGCCAACGATCAAGCCCGCCCTTTTCTTCTGGTTTCGGCGTCTTTTCTTCCGACGCTTCCTCGAGGGGGTCAAGACTCAAAGCGTCCAGCAACCGACGCTTTCGCCGCTCCTTCCTGTACTGCGTGATGCATTCGTTGTACGTGATGCTGTAGAGCCAGGTTTTGAACTTCGATTTACCCTCGAAGTTCTTCAAGCCATACAACACCTTAAGCATCACTTCCTGACAGACATCGTCAGCATCGCGATCGTTCCCCAGATACCGTGCGCAGACGTTAAAAAGTGTCCGCTGGTAACGACGCATCAGCTCTTCGTAGGCACGCGTCACATGAAACAGCTCGGCGTGCGAACGCGCAACCAGCTCCTCATCGGAGAGCTCGCGTGGGTCGTAGCGCAGAGAGGGCGTTTGAGCGTTATTCAAAACAAGTCGTGCCGACAGTCGGGTAGATGTCCGCCGCGTCCGGGAATTGCCCGGGTTTTGCGGCGGCATACATTAGCAGATTCGCCGGCTCAACGGCTGCTCACTCGCTGCTCGAGGAGGATTCGGTTGGACAAAGACACCAACTCGCCTTCCTCGGTCAGCAGAGTGGTCTTCACCGTGCCAATTTCTTCGATCTGCCCTTCGACCTCACCCACACGCACTTGTTGCCCTACCTGGTACAACTCACGTACATAAATTCCTGCCAGGATCTGGCTCGCGATTTCGCGGCTTCCCAGGCCCATGGCCAGCGCAACGGCCAGACCAACGGTAATCAATCCGATAACAATAACGTGGTTCAGCAGGTCGGTTTTGACCTCCAGCTGACTGATCGCCACCGAAATACTGATGATGATCACCAACCACTGGGCGATTCGCCCCAGGCCGGCCGAGTAATCCAGGCCCACCCCTTCGGCGGCGCCCCGCACAATACCGTTGACCAACTGCGCCAGCAAGACACCTACCAGCAACACCAGCGCGGCACCGAACACCTTCGGCAGATACAGCGCCAGCATGTCCAGCGTCGCCGAGACCCGCTCCAGCCCCAGCGATTCTGCCGCCGACACCAGAAAAATCAAGAGCACGAACCAATAAACGATCTTGCCGATCAGGGTCGAAATCGGGACCTGAATGCCCGCGCGGCTGATCAGCTTGGTCAAACCGGTGCCGCCCATCAGGCGATCCAGACCGAGTTTGGCCAACAACTTCGAAAGCAGGGTGTCGAGCAGCTTTGCCACCACGAAGCCCAAAAGCACTACGACCAGCGCGCCGAACAGATTCGGGATGAAATTCGCGACTTTAGTCCACAGCGCAGTCATTGCGGTAACCAGGCTCTGCGTCCAGAGATCCAATTCCATATTCAATCAGCCTTGTCTTGTGTACCGGCACCGGTAAACGTAGTACCGGCACGTGTCGCCTTGCGGCGGGAAACGGGTGAAACGTGAGCGGAGCCGTTATTGACGGCGATCATCAAAGCCTGCGTGCAACGCCCCAGAAGACTGAACAGATCACCGGCGCCCACCTGACGGTTGGCGGTCTTCAACACTCGGCCCAGAACGGCATCGTCGTCCCGGCTGCTGGACGACGAGTTGAGCATGTCTCGCAGTGATTCTTCAAACGGGTCGTGCATAGGCACCTCACGCAATGTCACTGAAAGACGCAGCCCATTCTGCCTGAGTCACACGACACACCTGAACGCCTTCCGATTTTTCATCCTCACACCCAGCGCAAACGCTTGAACAGCCACATCTGGCCGACGGCCACAATGAGCATCAGGCCGCAGGCGTACACAAATCCGTAGGGATTTTCCGACCCCGGGATGCCCCCCACGTTGATCCCCAACAATCCTGTCAGGAAGCTCATCGGCAGGAAGATCCCAGTGATGATGCCAAACCGATACATGGTCCTGTTCATTCGCTCGTTGAGGCGCCTGTCTTCCGCCTCAAGCACCAGCCCCACGCGCTCTCGGGTCAATTCGAGCTCTTCGAGATAGCGCGTCAGGCTGTTGTTCAATTCGTTCCAGTAATCCGCATCGTCTTCTACGAACCATGGCATCTTGCTGCGCGTTAGCTGGGCGTAGATTTCGCGCTGCGGTGCAAGGAATCGACGCAGTCCCGCCGCTCGCCTGCGGATGTGAACCATGTTGCCGTGCTCGGGCAGATACCGCTCGTCGGCATCTATGCGTTCTTCCATGTCATCGACCAGTTCGGTCAGCTCGCTGACCACTGCCTGAACCTTGTCGGTGAGAAACTGAGCCAGATACAACAGCAATTCCGAGGCTGTTTTCGGGCCCTTGCCTTCGTTCAACGACGCGATCAGCTCGTCGGTTGCGCGCAGCGAGCGCAGGCGCAACGAGATCACCCGCTGGGCGGCGGCAAAAATCCGCACCGAAACCATGTCTTCCGGCTCGGCGCCAGGGTTCAGGTTGATCCCGCGCAGGAACAGCAACAGCTCGTCGTCGGGCAAGGCCAGCAGCCGTGGCCGTGTGTTTTCTTCCAGCATCAGGTCACACACGAACTCGCTGAGACCGCTGGTCTTGCGCAGCCAGGTCTGGGTCTGCGGATGGCTGCGGTCCCAGTGGAGCCACACACTTTCGTGGGGCTCCAGTTGAAGGCCATCCAGTGCAGTTCGGGGGATGGAACGCGCCCCGCCCTTTCCGTCCAATACGAGGGCATGAACCAGCCCCCACTGCGCGTTTGTTTCGTCGAACATTCGTGTCCTTGCTGAGTGAATAGCGACCAGCGTGAAGAGGGATAAAACCGATCAGTCCGGCATCTTCAGTGCGCTGGGCGAAACGATGATGCCGTTGTTGTCGGCATAGATGAACTCGCCCGGCTTGAACGTCACACCGCCAAAGGTCACCACCTTGTTCAGGTCACCGAGGCCACGCTTTTCGGTCTTGAGCGGATGACTGGCCAATGCCTGCACGCCGAGGTCGGTCTGTGCCAGTACATCAACGTCGCGGACGCAGCCAAAAATAACCATGCCCTCCCAACCGTTTTTCGCTGCTTTTTCGGCAATCATGTCGCCGAGCAATGCGCAACGCAGCGAGCCTCCACCGTCCACGACCAGCACTTTTCCGTGGCCAGGCTGGTCGGCCTGCTCGCGCACCAGCGAGTTGTCTTCGAAGCACTTGAGCGTGACGATCTCGCCGCCGAATGAATCACGGCCACCAAAGTTGCTGAACATCGGCTCCACCACCTGAACCCGCTCAGGGTAGGCGTCGCACAAGTCCGGGGTGATGTAATGCATGGGTAACTCCTGTCAGAAAAGCTCTGTGATGAGGTAGACAACCACTAGGATAGACGGCGACGAGAATAGGCGGACTGTTTGCACGCCCGACGCTCCACCGTGTTGCATCCTTATATAGCACCTCACACAGAACACAAACCTGACCAGCGAGTCGCCACCTGCCGTTCGGCCCCGGCGATGAGAATGGGTGCAGCTTAGCGACAAGTCGGCGCCCAAGGAATGGTTGCGCCCGTCACAATCACAGAGTTGCCATCATGTTCAGCGTTGATTCAGCCTCTTCTACAGCCACATGACGGTTCAGCCAGTCCGCTACGCGCGGCCACACCTGGGTTTGCGCGGCTTTGCTGACCAGCATCGGCACGTGGCCGAAGTCTTCGCTGAAGCCCTGTTCGCGGCCCAGGACGAGAAACGTCTTGTCTTCGCTGCCGAACCGCTCGAAGAGCTCGCGGCACGCCCATTCCGGGTCCTGATGGTCGCCAGCGCCAGCCACGCACAGCAGCGGGACCGTCACCTGTTGCAGCCCGGCCCACCAGTCCTCCTTCTTGTGCCCGAAGCCGCCGAACAGGCCGTGCCAGCGCATGCTTTCCAGCAGGACGCCCATGGGCTCGTCTTCCGGGCCGCGCTTGAAACGCGGGCCTGACACGTGCTCGAGGCGTTTAAGCAGCAGCCGTGCAGCCCATTGCAGCGGCGGTACTTTCAGCGGCCAGTGGCTTCGGGTGACCTGACTGCCGAACAGCGCCACCGAGGCCGCATCGTCCGCCGTCAGGTACTGCCCGCCGAATGCTGCGGCCAGGGTCGTGCCGCCCAGGGAGTGGCCGATCCAGTGGGGCGCCTCGCCGGTCTGCTCGCGCACGAACGCAGCGATGGCCGGCAGATCAAAGCGGGCGTAATCGGCCACGCAATTGGTTTTGTACGCACTGTTGCGCGCCGACAGGCCGTGACCGCGCATTTCCGGGATCCACACATCGAACCCGGCGCGGGCCAGATACGCGCCCAGGCCGATGCCCTTGGGCGAGTACCAGAAGCGCCGATTGGAAAAGCTGCCGTGCAGCAGGACCACCGGCACGCCTCGGGCATCCGGTGCAGCCACAAGACCCAGCCGGGTGACGGCGATTTCGACAGTGAAGTCCGGGCTGTTGCCGGGTTTCAAACGATAGACGTCCTCGGTCAGGTCGCCACGACGCTCGGCACTGATCAGGGCCACGGGAAAGAGATGACTGCTGCTTTGCATGGTGCTTTTGCTGGACGCTCTTGGTGGATGGGTGAATGGCGGTTGCGCGGAACAGCAGGTTGACGCTGCCAGCGCATTGAGAATCACCCACAAAAAAGGGCGGATTCGTTAAAAACCGCCCTCTCGGGAAACCGGCCCATGGAAACGGGCCGGCATCTTACTCGATCTGCATCAGGTTGGAGCGTCCTCTTCGGACAGGAAGAACCAGGTTTCCAGTACCGAATCGGGGTTCAGGGACACGCTTTCGATCCCCTGCTCCATCAGCCAGCGCGCCAGATCCGGGTGATCGGACGGGCCCTGGCCGCAGATGCCGATGTATTTGCCGGCCTTGTTGCAGGCCTGAATGGCGTAGGACAGCAGCTTCTTGACCGCAGGATTACGCTCGTCGAACAAGTGGGCGATGATCCCGGAATCACGGTCCAGGCCCAGGGTCAGCTGGGTCAGGTCGTTGGAGCCGATGGAGAAACCGTCGAAGAACTCAAGGAACTCATCGGCCATCAGGGCGTTGGAAGGCAGTTCGCACATCATGATCACGCGCAGACCGTTCTCGCCACGGGCCAGACCGTTCTCAGCAAGTAAATCGATAACCTGACTCGCTTCGCCCAGTGTGCGGACGAACGGCACCATGATTTCGACGTTGGTCAGGCCCATCTCGTTGCGCACGCGCTTGAGGGCACGGCATTCCAGCTCGAAGCAGTCGCGGAAGTTTTCGCTGATGTAACGCGACGCGCCACGGAAGCCCAGCATCGGGTTTTCTTCTTCCGGTTCGTAGAGCTTGCCGCCGATCAGGTTGGCGTATTCGTTGGACTTGAAGTCCGACAGGCGCACGATGACTTTTTTCGGCGAGAACGCCGCGGCCAGGGTGCTGATGCCTTCCACCAGCTTCTCGACGTAGAACCCGACCGGGTCGTCGTAACCGGCGATGCGTTTGTCGACGCTTTCCTTGATGTCCTGGGGCAGGTTGGCGTAGTTCAGCAGCGCCTTGGGGTGCACGCCGATCATGCGGTTGATGATGAATTCCAGACGCGCCAGGCCGATACCGGCGTTGGGCAGCTGGGCGAAATCAAACGCGCGGTCCGGGTTGCCAACGTTCATCATGATTTTGAACGGCAGGTCAGGCATGGCGTCGACGGAGTTCTGCTTGATGTCGAAGCCCAGCTCGCCCTCGAAGATGTAACCGGTGTCGCCCTCGGCGCAGGACACGGTGACGCCCTGACCTTCCTGCAACAGCTCGGTGGCATTGCCGCAACCCACTACCGCCGGAATGCCCAGCTCGCGAGCGATGATTGCTGCGTGGCAGGTGCGCCCGCCGCGATTGGTGACGATGGCGCTGGCGCGTTTCATGACCGGTTCCCAGTCCGGGTCGGTCATGTCGGAGACCAGCACGTCGCCGGGCTGGACCTTGTCCATCTCGGATACGTCCTTGATGATCCGCACCTTGCCGGCGCCGATGCGCTGGCCGATGGCGCGGCCTTCCACCAGAACGGTGCCCTTTTCCTTCAGCAGGTAACGCTCCATGACGTTGGCCGAGGTGCGGCTTTTCACGGTCTCGGGACGCGCCTGCACGATGTACAGCTTGCCGTCGTCGCCGTCTTTGGCCCACTCGATGTCCATCGGGCACTGGTAGTGCTTTTCGATGATCATCGCCTGGCGCGCCAGGTTGCTGACTTCCTCGTCGCTGAGGCAGAAACGCGCGCGGTCGGCCAGGTCGACGTCGATAGTCTTGACCGATTTGCCGGCCTTGGCTTCTTCGCCGTAGATCATCTTGATCGCCTTGCTGCCGAGGTTGCGGCGCAGGATCGCCGGGCGACCGGCTTCAAGGGTGTTTTTGTGAACGTAGAATTCGTCCGGGTTGACCGCGCCCTGTACGACGGTCTCGCCCAGGCCGTAGGCGCCGGTGATGAAGACCACATCGCGGAAACCGGATTCGGTGTCCAGGGTGAACATGACGCCAGCGGTGCCGGTTTCAGAACGGACCATGCGCTGCACGCCAGCGGAGAGCGCCACCAGCTTGTGGTCGAAACCCTGATGCACGCGGTAGGAAATGGCGCGGTCGTTGAACAGCGAAGCGAACACTTCTTTTGCCGCGCGGATCACGTTTTCGACGCCACGGATGTTCAAGAAGGTTTCCTGCTGACCGGCGAAGGAGGCGTCCGGCAAATCTTCAGCAGTGGCGGAAGAGCGCACGGCCACCGCGATGTCCGGGTTGCCCGCCGAGAGCTCGGCGAAGGCGGTGCGGATTTCGGCGTTGAGCTTCTCGGGGAACTCAGCCTCCATGATCCACTGACGGATCTTGGCGCCGGTTCTCGCCAGCTCGTTGACGTCGTCGACATCCAGCGCGTCGAGGGCCTGATGGATCTGATCGTTCAGGCCACTCTGCTCGAGGAAATCACGGTAGGCCTGAGCGGTAGTGGCAAAGCCACCGGGAACGGACACGCCTGTGCCCGCCAGGTTGCTGATCATCTCGCCGAGGGATGCGTTCTTGCCCCCCACGTGCTCAACATCATGTTTGCCGAGCTTATCGAGGGAAACTACGTACTCTACCAAGGTGATCTCTCCACTAACCGGTTATTGTTGGAAACGCTTTGGTGCGGGAATCGCGGCGATTGAAAACGGGTAGAATGCGGCCAGCCATGGCCCGCAAGCCGGCCTATCATATCCACAAATTGTCTTCAGCTTAAGGCCCCGGGGCGCAAATGAAACGATCCGCTTTTTTCATCTCCGATGGCACCGGCATTACCGCCGAAACCCTTGGCCAGAGCCTGCTAGCGCAATTTGAGAACATTACGTTCAACAAGTTCACGCGCCCCTACATCGACAGCGTCGAGAAGGCCCGGGCCATGGTGCAGCAAATCAACAAGGCCGCCGAGAAGGACGAGGCCCGTCCGATCATCTTCGACACCATCGTCAATCAGGACATCCGAGAGATTCTCGCGACCTCCGACGGCTTCATGATCGACATCTTTTCGACCTTCCTCGCCCCGCTGGAGCTGGAGCTTAGTTCACACTCCTCCTACTCGGTGGGGAAATCCCACTCCATCGGGCACAACTCCAATTACATGGAGCGGATCGAGGCGGTGAACTTCGCGCTGGACAACGACGACGGCGCCAGAACCCATTACTACGACAAGGCCGACATCATCCTGGTGGGCGTGTCGCGTTGCGGCAAAACCCCGACCTGCCTGTACATGGCCATGCAATTCGGCATCCGTGCGGCCAACTACCCGCTGACCGAAGACGACATGGAGCGCCTGCAGTTGCCCGCTGCGCTGAAACTGCACCGGGACAAGCTGTTCGGCCTGACCATCGACCCCGACCGCCTTACCGCCATACGGCACGAACGCAAACCCAACAGCCGCTACGCCAGCTATGCCCAGTGCGAGTTCGAAGTGCGCGAAGTCGAGGGCCTGTTCCGCCGCGAAAACATCCCGCACATCAACTCCACGCATTTTTCGGTCGAAGAAATCTCGGCGAAGGTGCTGGTGGAGAAAGGGGTCGAGCGGCGGTTTAAATGATTGAGACAGCATTAGAGTTCTAGAACTGCATCGCTGACCTTCCCGCTGATGAGGGACTGTGGGAGCGACCGGGGTGGCGCTCCACCTTGCTCGCAAAGAGTTCGGCACATCCGCTAAATCTTCAGCGGCTGAAATACCGTCTTCGTGAGCAAGCTCACTCCCACACTGACAGTGCTTGCCGCATGATTACGCAGCGTCTGCACTTTAGAAATTGTCACCCGGCACCCGCACCCATCCTTCCATCAAAACACGCGCGCTGCGGCTCATGATGGCTTTTTTGACTTGCCATTCGCCGTCGACCAGGACCGCTTCGGCGCCGACACGCAGGGTCCCCGATGGGTGGCCGAAGCGCACGGCACTGCGCTCGCCGCCGCCCGCTGCCAGGTTGACCAGTGTGCCCGGAATCGCTGCCGCCGTGCCGATGGCCACTGCCGCGGTGCCCATCATGGCGTGGTGCAGTTTGCCCATGGACATGGCGCGGACCAGCAGATCGGTGTCCTCAGTCGTGACCCGCTTGCCGCTGGAAGACAGGTAGTCCGCAGGCGCGGCCACGAACGCCACTTTGGGCGTGTGCTGACGCGTCGCTGCCACCTCGACAGTGCCGATCAGCCCCATGCGCACGGCCCCATAGGCGCGGATCGTTTCGAACATGCTCAGGGCTTTCGGGTCGCTGTTGATCGCGTCCTGCAATTCGCTGCCGCTGTAACCGATGTCACGGGCGTTGACGAAGATCGTCGGGATGCCGGCATTGATCATCGTCGCCTTGAACGTCCCTACACCCGGCACCTCAAGCTCATCCACGAGATTGCCGGTGGGGAACATCGAGCCGCCAGCGCCCTCCTCGTCCGCCGCCGGGTCCATGAACTCCAGCTGCACTTCCGCCGCCGGGAAGGTCACGCCGTCGAGCTCGAAATCGCCGGTTTCCTGCACCGCGCCGTCAGTTATCGGCACGTGGGCGATGATGGTTTTGCCGATGTTGGCCTGCCAGATGCGCACCACCGCCACGCCGTTGCGGGGGATGTGCGCCGGGTCAACCAGACCGTTGCTGATGGCAAACGGGCCAACCGCCGCCGACAGGTTGCCGCAATTGCCGCTCCAGTCGACGAAGGGCTTGTCGATGGCGACTTGGCCGAACAGGTAATCGACGTCGTGATCGGCTTTTTCGCTCTTTGACAGAATCACCGTTTTGCTGGTGCTCGACGTCGCACCGCCCATGCCATCGATTTGCTTGGCGTAGGGGTCGGGGCTGCCGATCACCCGCAGCAGCAAGGCGTCACGGGCCGGGCCGGGAACCTGCGCTGAGTCAGGCAAGTCCTGCAGAAGAAAAAACACACCCTTGCTGGTGCCACCGCGCATATACGTCGCGGGAATCTTGATCTGTGCTGTGGAAGCCATGAACTGTTCCTTCTTGTTCTTTCTTATATAGAGAGCAGAGCGCGCGGCGGCTCAGGCGACGGCCGAGGATTCGAGGAAGTCCTGGGCGAAGCGTTGCAGCACGCCCCCGGCTTCGTAGATCAACACCTCTTCACCCGTGTCGAGGCGGCAGATCACCGGCACCTCCACACGTTCGCCGTTCTTGCGCTGGATGATCAGCGTCAGCGTGGCACCCGGCGTGCGCGCGCCGATCACGTCGTAGGTTTCACTGCCATCGATGCCCAGGGTCAGGCGATTGGTGCCCGGCTTGAACTCCAGCGGCAGCACGCCCATGCCCACCAGATTGGTGCGGTGGATGCGCTCGAAGCCTTCGGCGACGATTACTTCGACGCCCGCCAGGCGCACGCCCTTGGCGGCCCAGTCCCGGGACGAACCCTGGCCGTAATCGGCGCCGGCGATGATGATCAGCGGCTGCTTGCGCGCCATGTAGGTTTCGATGGCCTCCCACATCCGCGTGACCTGGCCTTCCGGCTCGATCCGCGCGTAGGAACCCTGCTTGACCTTGCCGTTCTCCACCACCATTTCATTGAACAGCTTGGGATTGGCGAACGTGGCGCGCTGGGCCGTCAGGTGGTCGCCGCGATGGGTGGCGTAGGAATTGAAGTCCTCTTCAGGCAGGCCCATTTTGTCCAGGTATTCGCCGGCCGCGCTGTCGAGCATGATCGCGTTGGACGGCGACAGGTGATCGGTGGTGATGTTGTCCGGCAACACCGCCAGCGGACGCATGCCCTTGAGGGTTCTCTCCCCGGCCAGGGCGCCTTCCCAGTAAGGCGGGCGGCGAATATACGTGCTCATCGGGCGCCAGTCGTACAACGGCGCGACTTTCGGGCCGGTGTCTTCGTGGATGGCGAACATCGGGATGTACACCTGACGGAACTGCTCCGGCTTGACCGAGGCCTTTACCACCTGATCAATCTCGGCGTCGCTTGGCCAGAGGTCTTTCAGGCGGATTTCTTCGCCATTGGGCCCAAGACCCAGCACGTCTTTCTCGATATCGAAGCGGATCGTTCCGGCGATGGCGTAGGCCACCACCAGCGGCGGCGAGGCCAGAAACGCCTGCTTGGCGTAAGGGTGAATGCGCCCGTCGAAGTTGCGGTTGCCCGAAAGCACTGCCGTGGCGTACAGGTCGCGGTCGATGATTTCCTGCTGGATCACGGGGTCCAGCACGCCGGACATGCCATTACAGGTGGTGCAGGCAAACGCGACGATGCCGAAACCCAGTTGCTCCAGCTCGCCGGTCAGCCCTGCTTCATCGAGGTACAAGGCGACGGTTTTCGAGCCCGGCGCCAGGGACGACTTGACCCAGGGTTTGCGCGTCAGGCCCAGGCGATTGGCGTTGCGCGCCAGCAGGCCTGCAGCGATGACGTTGCGCGGGTTGCTGGTGTTGGTGCAACTGGTGATGGCGGCGATGATCACCGCGCCGTCCGGCATTTCCCCCGGGGTTTCCTCCCAAGGCGCCGCAATGCCTTTGGCGGCCAGATCAGCGGTGGCTACACGCGCATGGGGGTTGGACGGCCCGGCCATGTTGCGCACCACGCTGGACAGATCGAAACGCAGCACGCGCTCGTATTCGGCCGTGACCAGACTGTCGGCCCAGAGCCCGGTGTGGCGGGCAAAGGTCTCGACCAATTGCACCTGCTGGTCTTCGCGACCGGTGAGCCGGAGGTAGTCGATGGTCTGTTGATCGATGCTGAACATGGCGGCGGTCGCGCCGTATTCGGGGGCCATGTTCGAGATGGTCGCGCGGTCGCCAAGGGTCAGCGCGCGGGCGCCTTCGCCGTAGAACTCCAGGTACGCGCCGACGACTTTTTGCTGACGCAGGTATTCGGTCAGTGCCAGCACTACGTCGGTGGCGGTAATGCCCGGTTGCGGACGGCCCGACAGTTCGACGCCGATGATGTCCGGCAGGCGCATCCACGAGGCACGGCCGAGCATGACGTTCTCGGCTTCGAGGCCGCCGACGCCAATGGCAACGACGCCCAGCGCGTCGACATGGGGCGTGTGGCTGTCGGTGCCGACCAGCGTATCCGGGAAGGCGACGCCGTTCAGCGTCTGAATCACCGGTGACATCCGCTCCAGATTGATCTGATGCATGATGCCGTTGCCCGGCGGGATCACTTCGACGTTCTTGAACGCCTGCTTGGTCCAGTTGATGAAGTGGAAACGGTCTTCGTTGCGACGGTCTTCAATCGCCCGGTTCTTGCTGAAGGCGTGCGGGTCGTAGCCCCCGCATTCAACGGCCAGGGAGTGATCGACGATCAACTGCACCGGCACCACCGGATTGACCTGCGCAGGGTCGCCGCCCATGTCGGCGATGGCGTCGCGCAAGCCGGCGAGGTCCACCAGCGCGGTCTGGCCGAGGATGTCGTGGCAGACCACGCGCGCCGGAAACCACGGGAAATCAAGATCGCGCTTGCGTTCGATCAATTGCGTCAACGAGGCCGTCAGCGTCGTCGGATGGCAACGGCGCACCAGGTTTTCGGCGAGCACGCGGGAGGTGTAGGGCAGCGTGGCATAGGCGCCGGGCTTGATCGCATCGACCGCCGCGCGGGCATCGAAATAATCCAGCACAGTGCCGGGCAGGGCTTTGCGGTATTCAGTGTTCATCGTCAGGACTCGATTACGGAAAAGTTACGGGTGGAGAGCCCCGTGGAACTCCCCTTTCCCCGTCAGCGCTGTTCGATGGGCACGAATTTGCGCTGTTCGACGCCGATGTACTCGGCGCTCGGTCGGATGATGCGGTTGTTGGCGCGCTGTTCGAACACGTGGGAGGCCCAGCCGGTCAGGCGCGAGCAGACGAAGATCGGAGTAAACAGCTTGGTCGGAATGCCCATGAAGTGATACGCCGAGGCGTGATAGAAGTCGGCGTTGGGAAAGAGTTTCTTCTGTTCCCACATGGTCTTGTCGATGGCTTCGGACACCGGGAACAACACCGTGTCGCCCACCTCCTCCGCGAGCTTTTTCGACCAGCCCTTGATCACCTCGTTACGCGGGTCGTTGTCCTTATAGATCGCGTGACCGAAGCCCATGATCTTGTCCTTGCGTTCGAGCATCGCCAACGTGCCACGGGTCGCTTCTTGGGCCGACGAGAACTTCTGGATCATCTCCATCGCCGCTTCATTGGCGCCGCCGTGCAAAGGCCCGCGCAATGTGCCAATGGCCGCCGTGATGCAGGAAAACAGATCGGACAGGGTCGATGCGCAGACCCGGGCGGTGAAGGTCGAGGCGTTGAATTCGTGCTCGGCGTAGAGAATCAGGGACACGTCCATGACCTTGCGGTGCAGTTCGCTCGGCGCCTTGTCCAGCAGCAGCTTCAGGAAGTGCCCGGCGATGGACACCTCGTCGGTGACGCAGTCGATGCGCTTGCCTTCGTGGCTGAAACGGTACCAGTAGCACATGATCGCCGGGAACGCGGCGAGCAGGCGGTCAGTGGAATCGAGCTGTTGGGCGAAACTGGCTTCGGGCTCGAGATTGCCGAGCATCGAGCAGCCGGTGCGCATGACGTCCATGGGGTGGGTGTCGGCGGGAATGCGCTCGAGCACTTCTTTCAGCGCCTGGGGCAGGTCACGCAGGCCCTGGAGTTTCTTCAGGTAACCGTCGAGTTGTGGCTGAGTCGGCAGTTCGCCGTACAGCAGCAGGTACGCGACTTCTTCAAAACGGGCATCGGCGGCGAGTTCACGCACGTCATAGCCGCGGTAGGTCAATCCGGCGCCGGCCTGGCCGACGGTGGACAACGCGGTCTGTCCGGCCACTTGGCCTCGCAGGCCTGCGCCGCTCAATACTTTTGCTTCAGCCATTGCTGTCTCCAGTCTTGTAGTTGTGTGGGAATCGGCAATTCAGTTGCGGCTTTTCTACGATTTCTTCTGCGCAAACAGGGCATCGAGCTTCTGCTCGAACGCGTGATAGTCGATGCGCTCGTACAACTCCATGCGCGTTTGCATGGTGTCGATGACGTTCTTCTGCGTGCCGTCGCGACGAATCGCGGTGTAGACGTTTTCCGCTGCCTTGTTCATCGCGCGGAACGCCGACAGCGGGTACAGCACCAACGCCACTTCGGCGGACTTCAGCTCGTCGGTGGTGAACAGCGGCGTCGAGCCGAATTCGGTGATGTTGGCGAGGATCGGCGCTTTCACCCGGGAGGCAAACAGCTTGTACATCTCAAGCTCGGTGATCGCTTCAGGGAAAACCATGTCCGCGCCCGCTTCGATGCAGGCAGCGGCGCGGTCCAGAGCAGACTCCAGCCCTTCCACCGCCAGCGCATCGGTGCGCGCCATGATCACGAAACTGTCGTCGGTTCGCGCATCCACCGCCGCCTTGATCCGATCGACCATTTCCTGCTGCGAGACGATTTCCTTGCCGGGCCGGTGACCGCAGCGCTTGGCACCAACCTGGTCTTCGATGTGCATCGCCGCCGCGCCGAACTTGATCATCGACTTCACCGTGCGCGCCACGTTGAACGCCGAGGCACCGAAGCCGGTGTCGACGTCCACCAGCAGCGGCAGGTCGCAGACGTCGGTGATGCGGCGCACGTCGGTGAGCACATCGTCCAGACCGGTAATGCCGAGGTCCGGCACGCCGAGCGACCCCGCCGCAACACCGCCGCCGGACAGATAAATGGCCTTGAAGCCGGCCCGTTGCGCCAGCAGCGCGTGGTTGGCGTTGATCGTGCCGACCACTTGCAGCGGATGTTCACTGGCGACAGCGTCACGGAAGCGTTGGCCGGGAGTGGTTCTTGTGGTCATTGTTCACCTCGGGCAGTGGCAGCGTGGAAGTGCTGCTCAATGTTGCGTTTAGATGCGGCAATGTGGCGGCGCATCAACAGCTCGGCGAGCTCGCCGTCACGTTCGGCGATGGCATCGAGAATACGGTGGTGCTCGGCGAACGCCTGGCGCGGGCGGTTGGGCGTCGTCGAAAACTGAATGCGGTACATGCGCACCAGTTGGTACAGGTCATCGCAGAGCATCTGGGTCAGCGTGCTGTTGCGCGCGCCCTGGATGATCCGGTAATGAAAGTCGAAATCGCCTTCCTGCTGGTAATAGCCGACGCCGGCCTGAAAGGCGCTGTCGCATTCATGGGTTTCCAGAACCCGGCGCAGCTCGTCGACCTCTTCAACGGTCATGCGCTCGGCGGCCAGTCGACAGGCCATGCCTTCGAGGGATTCGCGGATTTCGTACAGCTCGACCAGCTCGGCATGGCTCAGGGAGACCACGCGAGCGCCGACGTGGGGCACGCGGACCAACAGGCGCTGGCCTTCGAGCCGGTGAATGGCCTCGCGCAACGGCCCTCGGCTGATGCCGTAAGTGCGCGCCAGTTCGGGCTCGGAGATCTTGCTGCCGGGGGCGATGTCGCCTTTGACGATAGCCGCCTGAATACGGCGGAACACGTTCTCGGACAGGGTCTCGGCATCCACGGGCGAGGCAGGCAGAATTTCTGCGGCATCCAACATTGTTGACACCTGCTGATTGAATGCCAGCAAATCTAGCGAAATAAGCCAGATTCGTCAAAGCAAAACAATTTATTGTCGACAATCTCCTCATAGCGACACTTTTTGACGAAATGTCCTACAGCTCGTATCCGCGCCGCCCTTCGCTGGTGCCGTAAAAGCTTCATGCTAGAATGCCGGCCGCCTCAGAACGCCCACGCGGGCAGCAGGCGGCTTTCGCAGGAGCGGCACCCTTGGTCAAACCAAAACCACTTTTCGACGTCAAAGCAGCTTCTTCACTTTTCATCGCGCCTGGACTTATGAGCCGCCACCCTCTTCTCTTCCTCTTATCCCTGTACCTGCCAGGCCTCTTTTTGCCCGGTTTTTTTCTCCCCAGCCTGGCCCTGGCCGCTGAAAAGACGGTGTATGGCCTGAACGAATATGCCGAGCTGGCCGACATCGACCTGCAGGTCGCGGCCAAGCTGGACACCGGCGCCAAAACCGCCTCCCTGAGCGCCCGCGACATCAAACGCTTCAAGCGCAATGGCGATTCCTGGGTGCGTTTTTACCTGGCCATCGACGACGCCCACGAGCACCCCATCGAACGCCCCCTGGCGCGGGTCAGCAAGATCAAGCGCCGCGCAGGTGACATCGACGCCGATGACGACAAGAAATACACCGCACGCCCGGTCATCAGCCTGGATGTCTGCATGGGCGGGGCGCTGCGCACCATAGAAGTGAACTTGACCGACCGCAGCGCATTCCAATACCCGCTTTTGATTGGCTCCGAAGCCCTCAAGCACTTCGATGCGCTGGTCGATCCAAGCCTGAAATACGCAGCGGGCAAGCCTGCCTGCGTCAATGCTCCAACCGCAGAGTAACGACATGCGCTCTCTTACCCTCCATCTGAAGATCCTGATCGCGACCCTCGTCACGCTGGGCATCTCGATCACGGCTTATCAGATATTGGTACTCGGCATTCCGGTGACCGAAGATGAAACCGACGACCTGTGGAACATCGACGCCAAGGTTGAGTTCGTCGCCAACCCCAAGGACACGGTTAAGGTGCAGATGTACGTGCCGCCGCTGTCCCGCGATTACATCAGCCTCAATGAAAGCTTCATCTCCAACAACTATGGCGTGAACGTCAACCGCGCCGACGGCAACCGCAAGGTCACCTGGTCCGCGCGCCGGGCCACCGGCAATCAGACGCTGTACTACCGACTGGTATTGACCAAGCGCTACAGCGGCGAGAAAGCCAAGATCAAAGGCCCGATCTTCCGCGACAGCATCGTCATCGAAGGGCCGGAAAAAATCGCCGCCGACGCCCTGCTTGCGCCCATCCGGCAGCACTCCGCCGATGTCGAAACCTTCGTCAGCGAAGCCATCAAGCGGGTCAACAATCTAAGCGACGACAACGTCAAACTGCTGCTGGCCGGCGATACGTCGGTGGCGAACAAGGCGCGCATCACCGAAACCCTTTTGTCCATCGCCCACGTGCCAGTGGAGAAAGCCCACACCATCCGCTTGGTCGCCGATCAGCCGCAGTCGCCGGAACTGTGGCTGCGCAGCTTCAATGGCAAGGACTGGCTGTATTTCAATCCGGAAACCGGTGAAGCGGGCCTGCCCCAGGACCGCCTGCTGTGGTGGATCGGCAATGACAACCTGATCTCCGTCGAGGGCGGCAAAAAGGCCACGGTCAATTTCAGCCTGAACAACAGCGAGATGAACGCGATTCGTCTGGCCAAGCTGACCGATGAAAGCACCGACGCCGACTTCCTCGAGTACTCGCTCTACAGCTTGCCGCTGCAAACCCAGCAAACCTTCATGATCATGGTGATGATCCCGATCGGCGTGCTGGTCATCCTGATCCTGCGCAACCTCGTGGGCCTGCAGACGCTGGGGACCTTCACCCCGGTGCTGATCGCGCTGGCGTTTCGCGAGACCCAGCTGGGCTTTGGCATCGTGTTGTTCACCATCATCACGGCGCTGGGCCTGTCCCTGCGCTCGTACCTGGAACACCTCAAGCTGCAAATGCTCCCCAGGCTGTCGGTGGTGCTGACCTTCGTGGTGGTGCTGATTGCTGCCATCAGCCTGTTCAGCCACAAGTTGGGCCTTGAGCGCGGGCTGTCGGTGGCGCTGTTCCCGATGGTGATTCTGACCATGACCATCGAACGCCTGTCGATCACCTGGGAAGAGCGCGGCGGTGGGCATGCCATGAAAGTCGCCATCGGCACGCTGTTCGCGGCCTCCCTGGCGCACATCATCATGAGCATTCCGGAGTTCATCTACTTCGTGTTCACCTTCCCGGCGATCCTGCTGATTCTGGTGGGCTTCATGTTGGCGATGGGGCGTTATCGCGGTTATCGGCTGACCGAGCTGATTCGCTTCAAGGCCTTCCTCAAGGAAGATGCCGAGCGGGAACACCATCAATGATCGGCTGGTGGAAAACCTGGAAGGCGCTGGAAGCCAAGGGGATCATGGGCATCAACCGGCGTAACGCCGACTACGTGCTCAAGTACAACAAGCGCAGCCTCTACCCCATCGTCGATGACAAGATCATCACCAAGGAGCGGGCCATCGCGGCGGGCATTCATGTGCCTGAATTGTACGGGATCATTTCCACCGAAAAGGAAATCGACAAGCTCGACACCATCATCGGCGGGCGCAGTGACTTTGTGATCAAGCCCGCCAAAGGCGCGGGTGGCGACGGCATTCTGGTCATCGCCGACCGTTTCGAAGAGCGCTTCCGCACGGTCTCCGGGCGCATCATCAGCCACGATGAAATCGAGCATCAGATATCCAGCATCCTCACCGGGCTGTATTCCCTGGGTGGCCACCGCGATCGCGCGCTGATCGAATACCGGGTCACGCCCGATCAGATTTTCAAGAGCATCAGTTACGAGGGCGTCCCGGACATCCGCGTGATCGTGCTGATGGGCTATCCGGTGATGGCCATGCTGCGGCTGCCCACCCGGCAGTCTGGCGGCAAGGCCAACCTGCACCAGGGCGCCATCGGTGTCGGCGTCGATCTGGCGACCGGCCTGACGCTGCGCGGCACCTGGCTGAACAACATCATCAGCAAGCACCCCGACACCACCAATGCGGTGGATGGCGTGCAACTGCCGAACTGGGACGGTTTCATGAAGCTCGCGGCTGAATGCTACGAGCTGTGCGGGCTGGGGTATATCGGCGTCGACATGGTGCTGGACCAGGATCGCGGGCCGTTGATTCTGGAGTTGAATGCCAGACCTGGGCTCAACATCCAGATCGCCAACGATTGCGGGCTGACTCACCGGACCGTGGCGGTGGAGAAGCGGCTGGAAGAGCTGGCGGCGGAAGGTGTTCAGGAAAGCCCGGAAGAGCGGGTCAGGTTTGCTCAGGGGTTGTTTGGGCACGTTTGAGCGTCTGTCTGTTGATCACGATGTTCAGTGTTCCTCTGACACATTGATGCCGCTCACACCGGCCCCTTCCCGGCTGAAGCCGGTCCCACTAAATACCGCGTGCTGTCAATGGGACCGGCTGAAACGCCGACTGTTGGCTGGACCTCGACTGTGGGACCGGCTTTAGCCGGGAAGACGTCAGGCGTCACACCGCAAACCCCGAGCCGAACTCCCCAGCCACAACCCCTGCTAAATGAAGATTCTCCCCCTGCGGCATCCCGTCCCTAGAGAACCCCCGTTTATCGCTGTATAGTTTTTTACATACCGAAACAATGAGTGACAGATGTCTTCTGCCAAGCTGTATTCCCCTCTGTTGCTCAGCCTGTTGGCATTGATCGTGACGGCCGCCTGCGCGCTGTTGCTGGGGCGTTATCACGTATCAATAAACGACCTCTGCTCGTTTGTCGCAACCATGCTGGGCATCAGCGACATGCCCGCCCGGCGCTACGACCTGCTGCACAGCCTGATCATCGAGGCGCGCCTGCCACGGGTCATCGCCGCGGTGCTGGTGGGCGCCGGGCTTTCTGTTTCGGGCGCGGCGTATCAGGGCGTGTTCCGCAATCCGCTGGTGTCGCCGGGTTTGCTCGGCGTGTTGAGCGGTTGTGCGTTCGGCGCTGCGCTGGGGATCATCTGGCATCTGCCGCCCTTGGCCATTGCGCTGGTGGCGTGCGTGACCGGGCTCATCGCCGTGGCGGTCGGTCTGGGCATCGCGCACATGTTCCAGACCCCCTCGATCCTCCTGTTGGTGCTCGGCGGCATTGTCGCGAACGCCCTCTTCACCTCGCTGCTGTCCATCGCCCAGTACATGGCCGATCCGCTGGACCAGTTGCCGAGCATCGTCTATTGGCTGCTCGGCAGCCTCAGTGCCGTGGACGTGCAGGCGCTGTGGATCATCGGCCCGATCCTCGCCATCGCCATCGTGCTGCTGTGCCTGACCGGCCGCGCCATCGACGCGCTTTCCCTGAGTGATGACGAGGCCCTGAGCCTGGGCGTGCCGGTCGAGCAGATTCGTGGCGGCCTGATTGTCCTCACCACGCTGATCTGCGCACTCACTGTGAGTCTGGCGGGGATGGTCGGCTGGATCGGTCTTTTGATTCCGCACTTGGCGCGGTTGCTGGCCGGCCCCGGCAATACGCGTCTGCTGCCCCTTAGCGCCTGCCTGGGCGGGATCTTCCTGCTGGCGGCCGACGGCGTCGCCCGAAGCGTGTCGGCGGGAGAAATCCCCCTCGGCATCATTACCGAGTTGTTCGGCGCGATCGCCTTTGTGCTGGTGCTGCATCGCGTGCGCAAGGGTTGGCTATGAAGCGCTTGCAGGCCCGCGGACTGACCTATCGGATCGGCGAGCGCTTGATCCTCGATAACGTCTCGCTGGACATTGCCGCCGGCGACAACATTGCCCTGCTGGGGGCCAACGGCGCCGGAAAAAGCACGTTGATGAGGCTGCTGCTGGGGTTGCTGACGCCGCACTCCGGCGAGGTGCTGATCGACGGCCAACCGATGCGCTCGATGAAGCGCCGCGCCGTGGCCCGGCAGATTGCCTACGTGCCGCAGAGCCACGTCCCGAGCTTTCCGTTCAGCGTCGCCCACATCGTCGGGCAGGGCCGATTGCCCACAGTGGGGCTGGGCCATGCACCGAGCCGCGACGACAAAACCTCTGTGCAGCATGCCCTGACCGACCTGGGCATCCTGCACTTGAGTGAACGGCCGTACACCGAACTGTCCGGCGGTGAGCGCCAGTTGGTGCTGATCGCCCGGGCCATGGTCCAGCGCGCCAACATCATCGTGCTCGACGAACCGGTCACCGGGCTCGATTACGGCCATCAGTTACGCCTGCTGGCCTTGCTCAAGCGCCTCGCTGCCCAAGGCATCAGCATTCTGTCCAGCACCCATCGCCCCGAACACGCCCTTGCGTCGGCCAATCGCGTGCTGGTGCTGCACGACGGCCGACTCATCGCCGACGGCTCCCCCCACGACGTCATCGACAGCGCGCTCATGGCGCGTCTTTACCAGGTCGCCGTCGAGCAGATCGACACCGGCGGCCACCGCTTTTTTATTCCTTGCTGAGTGATTTCATGATCCGATCCTTTTCCACGCGCCTGGCGTTCGCGCCGCTGTTGTTGGGCGGCTTCGCCCAGGTCAGTCTGGCGCAAGAAATGACCCTGGCGCCGCTGGACATCAGCGCCGAACAGTCGATTGCCGATCAGGCGCGGGAGAAGTCGGCGACCCTCGGCCCGATGGGTGAGCGCAGGCTGCTGGACACGCCCTACTCCATCAGCGTGCTGTCCTCCGACCTGATCGACAGCCAGCAGCTCAAGAGCTTCAAGGACATCATTCGCTACATGCCCTCGGTGCAGGCCGACGGCGCCCGGCCGCAAACCCGGGGCCTGCAGGGCAGCGTGGTGCAGAACAGCCGGCTGGATGGCCTCAACGTGGTGTCGACCACCGATTACCCGGCAGAACAACTGGGCGGGGTCGAAGTGCTGAGCGGCCTGTCGGGGTCGCTGTATGGCCCGGCGAATCCGGCCGGCACGTTCAACCTGCTGTCGAAACGCCCGACGGACTTCACCCGCAATCGGGTGACGGTCGGCGTAGGCACCGGGCTGACCTGGCTCAAGGCCGCTGACCTGAGCGGCCCGTTCGACCCGGACGGCAAGATCAAATACCGCCTGAACGTCGCCGACGAACAGGGCCAGAGTTATGCCCCCGGCAGCACCTTGCGCCGGCAGCTGGTGAGTCTCGCCACGGATGTCCAGATCAATGACGACAGCGTCATCGAAACCAACGTCAGCCACTACGACTACCTGTCCAAGGGACTGCCCGGCAAGTTCGCCGTCGCCTCGGGCGTGACGCTGCCCCACGCGCCGGACCCGACCCGTAGTAATCTCGGGCAAAATTATTCCGGCGACAACAACACCACGGACACCGCCAGCGCGCACTTCAAGCACGACTTCGACGGCAACTGGAAACTCGACGTCGGCGCACTGCGGCAGATCGCCGACCGAGAATCCACCGCGGTCACCAACACCCTGATCAACAACGCCGGCACCTATCGCAGCTCGGTGGCGAGCGCCACTGCCAGCCGTTTCACCATCAACAGCTACCTGGCCAACCTCAACGGCAGCGTCTACACCGCCGGTATTCGCCACGACCTGACCGTTGGCGTCACCGGCTTTGACTGGGACAACTACAACCCTGTAGCCGGCGGCACAAAAACCCTGGGCACCGCGTCCTTGAACAACCCGGTCGCCTTCGACGAGCCGGATTTTCCTGACTTCACAGACCGCTATCACTCGGCCAACGCCCGCCAGCGTTCGTTCGTGCTGGGCGACACCCTGACGTTCACACCGAAATGGAGCCTGATGCTCAGCGGCAGCCAGAGTCGCCTGACCGCCGACAACTATTCCCAGGCGGGGGTCCACACGTCATCACAAGACTCGGGCATCAGCACGGCGAGTAGCCTGATGTACAAGCCGGTGGACGACCTGACGCTGTACCTGACCTACGCCGACAGCCTGCAACAGGGCGACAGCGCGGCGGCCGGCAGCAGCAACGCCGGGGCGATCCTGTCGCCGTATCGCAGCCGGATGTGGGAGCTGGGCGGCAAATGGGTTGCGCGCGGGGTCAACCTGTCGCTGGCAGCATTTCAGATCAAGCGGCCGTTCGCCTACACCCAGCCGGATAACCTGTATGCGGTCGCGGGTGATCAGCGCAATCGCGGGGTGGAATTTCTCGCCGACGGCGACCTGACTCAGAATCTCAAGATGTTCGGCGGCATCACCTGGCTGGACCCGAAGCTGCTGTCCACCGGCAACGAAAACACCGAAGACACGCGCATCGTCGGGCTTTCACGGATGACGGCCAGTCTGCTGACCGAATACCGCATCGATCAGGTGCCGGGCCTCGCCGTCAACCTCAATGCCCGTTATGCCAGCGCCCGCCCCACCGACGATAGCAACGATCACTGGGTGGGCAGCTACACAACCTTCGACACCGGCGCCAGCTACACCACCCGGCTGATGAAGCGCGACACGGTCTACCGCCTCGAAGTCACCAACCTGGCCAACGAACGCTACTGGACCAACATCGTCCCCGGCGGGCTGAACGGCTACACCGGCGCCGGGCAAGCCAGCGCCACACCGGCCGCGCCGCGCACGGTGCAGGCGTCGATTCAGGTGGACCTGTGAAGATGCGGCAGTTCGGCATGCGCCATTTGCTGAGAGGCTTGTTGAGCGGTGTGCTGCTCGTCAGCCTGAGTGCCGGCGCCTTCGCTGGACCGCACAATGCCGGCCAGAAGAGTCAGGCCCCTCCGCTGAAACCCGGACAAGTGCAGGACGATAACGGCCAACGGGTCAGCATTCCCACCGAACCCGCGCGCATCGCTGACGCCTGGTATGCCCATCACGTGTTGCTGATGACGCTGGGGGCCGGCTCGCGCATTGTCGCGACGGTCAACCATCCTGAAAGCCAACCGTGGATGTTCAAGGTTCTCCCGGCACTCCACCAGGCCACGGCCATCGAAGGTACGGCGTTCAATGCCGAAACCTTGCTCGCCGAGCACGTCGATCTGGTGTTCACCGCCCTCGGCGACCGGCAGGCCATCGCCTATCGACAGCTCGGCCTGCCGGTCATGCAGATGGGCTACACGGACCTCGCCGGGCTGAAACGCTCGATGCTCAACACCGCCAGGGCCCTCGGCGGTGCGGAACCCACTGCGCGGGCCATTGCTTACAACGGGTTTCTGGATCAGCAGCTGGCAGCGGTCAATCACGTAGTCGCCGGTATCCCGACTGAGCAGCGGCCAAAAGTGCTGCACATCGCGTCAGTGAATCCGCTGAAAGTGGATGGCGCCGATACGTTGATCGACGACTGGATCAAGCTGGCCGGAGGCCGCAATGCCGCGACGGGACTCAAGGGCAATATGCAGATCGTGTCGGCTGAGCAGTTGCTGGCCTGGCAGCCGGATGTCGTCATTCTCGCAGCGAACGCAGGTCAGCTGGATCAGGCAGCGCAACCGCAGTTGCTGAACCAGCTTGATGCCGTGCGCAACGGGCGCGTCCTGCGCAACCCGGCCGGGGTTTTCCCGTGGGACCGTTACGGCACCGAAGTGGTGCTTCAGGTGGCGTGGGCCGCGCAGCAGTTGCATCCGGCGTTGTTCCCGAACGTCGACATGGCGGCACGGACGATGGACTTCTACCGGCGCTTTTTCGATTACCCGCTGACGCCGGAGGAGGCTCAACGAATTTTGCACGGCGAGCCGCCAGCGACTGCGCCTTCCCCCTAGGACTCGCCCTTGGGGAAGACTACAATCGCCGTCCTCGCGCACTGACTGATCCACGCCTCGCATGCCAACTTGCTCCGTACACCCGCTGCCCTATCACGCCGACCCCAGCGGCTACTTCGCCCGCGTGCGCCTTGCCCCGGGCGCCGTGCTGCTGGACAGCAGTCGCCCGAAGGCCGACCGTGGCCGCTTCGATCTGCTCAGCGCCTGGCCGCTGGAAACCCTGCAGCCGGTGGCAGACGAATCCGGGCCGGCCTTTCTTCAGCGCCTGCGTGAATCACTGGCCCGCCTCGGCGAAGCCGACCTGCCCGAACACTGCGCGCTGCCGTTCGCCGGTGGATTGATCGGCTATCTGGCGTATGACTTCGGCCGCCTGTTCGAACCCCTGCCCGATCAGGCCATCGATGACTTGCACCTGCCTTCCGCGCGGTTGGGGCTCTACGCCTGGGCGCTGATCAGCGATCACCACGAGCACACCAGCCAACTGGTGTTTCATCCTGCCCTTGATCACGTCGAACGCCAGCGCCTGATCGCGCTGTTCGAGCAACCGGCGGCGAAACGGGATGCATCGTTCAAGCTGACAGCACCCTTCGCGCCGGACATCGATGCCGAGCAGTACCGACAGGCCATCGTGAGGATTCACGCCTACATCCAGGCCGGTGACTGCTATCAGGTCAATTTCTCCCAGCGTTTTCGCGCGCAGTACCTCGGTGATCCGTGGGCAGCGTATCAGGCGCTGCGGGTCGCTTGCCCCACGCCGTTCGCCGGGTATCTGGCCCTGCCGGAGGGGGACGCAGTGTTGAGCCTGTCGCCGGAGCGGTTCGTGAAAGTCAGTCAGCGCCAGGTCGAGACCCGGCCTATAAAAGGGACGCGTCCGCGCGGGCGGGATGCCGATGAGGACGCCGCGTTCGCTCAGGAGCTGCTTTCGAGCGCGAAAGACCGCGCCGAGAACCTGATGATCGTCGACCTGCTGCGCAACGACCTGGGCCGGACCTGCCGCATCGGTTCGGTAAACGTGCCGGAGCTGTTCAGCCTGGAGAGCTATCCCAACGTGCATCACCTGGTCAGTGCCGTCACCGGCGAACTCGCCGACGGCAAGGACGCGCTGGACCTGATTGGCGGCAGTTTTCCGGGTGGCTCCATCACCGGCGCGCCGAAGATCCGCGCCATGCAGATCATCGACGAACTGGAACCCAGCCGTCGGGCGCTGTATTGCGGCTCGTTGATGTACCTGGACGTGCGCGGCAGCATGGACAGTTCCATCGCGATCCGCAGTTTGCTGGCAAAAGACGGCCAGATGGCGTGCTGGGGCGGAGGCGGCATCGTCGCTGATTCGCAGTGGGAGGCGGAATATCAGGAGACCTTCACCAAAGTGCGGGTGTTGATGCAGACGCTTGAGGGGTTGTGAGCGGCGTGGCGGGTGCGGATGGACCGACTCTCGATCGCGCAGACACCGCGCCGCGAGGCGGCGAACACGGTCCATGTGGGAGTGAGTTTGCTCACGAAGAGGTCGGTACATCCGCTAAATTTTTACCGGCAGGAATGCAGTCTTCGCGAGCAAGCTCGCTCCCACAGGATCGTGGGTCTCCTCAGGATTTCGGCCGGTTCGTTGGACCTGTAGGAGTGAGCTTGCTCACGAAGAGGCCAAACCAGCCAGCTACTTTCTCTGGGAAATGACAGTAAGCCTTCGCGAGCAAGCTCGCTCCCACAGGATCGTGGTTCGCCTCAGGATTTCGGCCGGTTCGTTGGACCTGTAGGAGTGAGCTTGCTCACGAAGAGGCCAGCCCAGCCAGCCGCTTTCTCTGGGAAATGACAGTAAGCATTCGCGAGCAAGCTCGCTCCCACAGGATCGTGGGTCGCCTCCGGATTTCGGCCGATTCGTTGGACCTGTAGGAGTGCGCTTGCTCACGAAGACTGCATTCCGGTCACTGGAAATCTAGCGGATGTACTGACCTCTTCGTGAGCAAGGTGGAGCGCCACCCCGGTCACTCCCACAGGTTTGCCGCCCGCCAAAGCACCCGTATCCTCACCGCTTTCAACCAAACGGCCCGACGTTTTTTGTTACCATCTGCGCCATTACGAGCGCCTAAGCGCCAGCCCTGATCAGGAAGCCGCCCAGATGAACCACCCTTTCGACGTTGATGACATCGCCACCACCTTCGCCCACAAATCCCCGTCCGACATCCTCAAATTCGCCTTTCAGCACTTCGGCGACGACCTGTGGATTTCCTTCAGTGGCGCGGAGGACGTGGTGCTGGTGGACATGGCCTGGAAGATCAACAAGAACGTCAAGGTGTTCAGCCTGGACACCGGCCGGCTGCACCCGGAGACCTATCGCTTCATCGATCAGGTCCGTGAGCAGTACAAAATCGACATCGACATCGTCAGCCCGGACCGCGAAAAGCTCGAGCCGATGGTCAAGGAAAAGGGCTTGTTCAGCTTTTACCGCGACGGCCATGGCGAGTGCTGCGGGATCCGCAAGATCGAGCCGTTGCGCCGCAAGCTGTCCGGCGTTACCTCTTGGGCCACCGGTCAGCGTCGCGACCAGAGCCCGAGCACGCGCAACAACGTCGCCGTGGTGGAAATCGACAGCGCGTTCTCGACCCCAGAGCGCAGGTTGTACAAATTCAACCCGCTGGCCCAGATGAGCAGCGCCGACGTGTGGAACTACATCCGCATGCTTGAACTGCCCTTCAACACCCTGCACGAGCGCGGCTTCATCAGCATCGGCTGCGAACCCTGCACGCGCCCTGTCCTGCCGAATCAGCACGAACGCGAAGGCCGCTGGTGGTGGGAAGAAGCGACGCAGAAGGAATGCGGGCTGCATGCCGGGAATATGATCGCGAAGTCCTGAGCGCAGATCGCAACGCTGTAGGAGTGAGCTTGCTCGCGATGACGGTCTGGCAGACGCCGTTCAGCGCCTGAATTGACGCATCGCGAGCAAGCTCACTCCTACAGGTCAAGCGCAAGGCGTGACCCGCAGGTCGGGCCTGTTAATGCTCCGGCAGCTCAACGCCGGCAAACAGCTCTTCCAGTTCCTGCTTGTTGTGGCACTGAATGGCTTTGGCCATGACGTCGCGGGTCAGGTGCGGGGCGAATTTCTCGATGAAGTCGCACATGAAGCCGCGCAGAAAGGTGCCACGGCGGAAGCCTATCTTGGTCACGCTGGCTTCGAACAGTTCGCTGGCGTCGAGCACCACCAGATCGCTGTCCAGCTTCGGGTCGACGGCCATTTTCGCGACGATACCAACGCCCAGTCCCAGTCGCACGTAGGTCTTGATGACGTCAGCGTCGGCGGCAGTGAACACCACTTTCGGCGTCAGGCCACGGTGGCTGAATGCTTCGTCGAGTTTGGAACGTCCGGTGAAACCGAACACGTACGTCACGATGGGGTATTCCGCGAGAATCTCCAGGGTCAGCTTCGACACCTTGGTCAGCGGGTGGCCCTGGGGCACGACCACGCAGCGGTTCCAGGTGTAGCACGGCATCATCACCAGATCGCCGAACAGTTCCAGCGCTTCGGTGGCGATAGCGAAATCGACCGTGCCGTCGGCGGCCATTTCGGCGATCTGCATCGGTGAGCCCTGATGCATGTGCAGCGCCACATCCGGGTACTGCTTGATGAAATTGCTGATCACCGGCGGCAGCGCATAACGCGCCTGGGTGTGGGTGGTGGCGATGGACAGCGTCCCCTTTTTCTCGTTGGAGAATTCCTGGGCGATCTGCTTGATGCTCTCGACCTTGCGCAGGATCTCGCCGGCGGTGGTGATAATGCGCTCGCCTGCCGGGGTGACGCGGGTCAGGTGCTTGCCGCTGCGGGCGAAGACTTCGACGCCCAGCTCGTCTTCCAGCAGTCGGATCTGCTTGCTGATGCCAGGCTGCGAGGTGTAGAGGCTTTGCGCGGTCGCTGAAACGTTGAGGTCGTGGTGCGCCACTTCCCAGATGTAGCGCAGTTGTTGAAGCTTCATATGTATCCCTCAAAGCCGGAAGACGCCACGGGCATCAGCGACGGTATATAACTGGATTATTGGTCAGGAAGGCAACGCTAGAACTTTTTATCACTTTTATCCGGTAATGGCACGCAGCTTTTAACGCCCTTGGCACATTCCCGGAACGCGATCACGTTTGTGTACGACTTTGCAGCATCGGCACCATGTACACCGGCACGTCGGCCAGTTGCAGCACTCGCGCCGCCGTTCGGCCAATCGGCGTATCGCCCTCCCCGCCGTGACTGCGACTGCCCACCACCAGCAGGTCGACACCCAGCAGGCGCGCCTGATCGAGTATCACATTGGATGGGTCGCCCTGGACCACACGAACGCTGCGAATCAGCGACAGGTCCTCATGCCCCTCGCCCAGTTCCTCGCGAAAACTGGCCAGCACCCGCGCCTCAATGCCGTCGATGACTGTGTTAACGCCCTCGCTGTGCAGCTCTTTCAAGACGTCTGCCGCCAGATAGCTCTGCAGCACGGACTCGGCGAACACGCCCATCGGCTCCACCACATGCACGACATGCAGTTCGGCATCGAAGGTCCGCGCCAACACCAGCGCGTGCTGCAACACATACGGCGCGTACACACCGAGGTCCGTGGCGTAGAGCATCGAACGGATCATGTGACCCCCGGGCAGCCTGTGAAATGAAGACTTCATCAGCGTAGCAGCGCGCCGCGCACTGCGACGGCCGACTGCTGCTTTTCGGTCTAACGCCTCAGGGTTTTAGCTCGTTGCTGATGCCGTGGGGCACATGCCCGGTTGCCACGACTTCACGCGCCCGCTCGCAGTGACCCGGCTGATCGTCGAAAAACACGTCCGCCGCGAAGGCTTCGAGAAACGCCGATTTGTCCAACCCGCCGAGAAACAGTGACTCATCCAGACGGATGTCCCACTCGCGCAGCGTACGGATTACACGCTCGTGAGCGGGAGCCGAGCGCGCCGTCACCAGCGCCGTGCGAATCGGGCAGGACTCTTCGGGGAATTCACGCTGCAGGGCGTTCAATGCCGCGAGAAAGGGTTTGAATGGGCCGCCGGGCAATGGCCTTCGCGCCGCCTCGCGCTCGTTGGCCTGGAACGCCTCCAGCCCACCGGACTGATACACGCGCTCGGACTCATCGGAGAACAGCACGGCGTCGCCGTCGAAGGCAATACGCAGCTCGGCACTGGCCGCACGACGGGCGCCCCCGGAGAGGATGGTCGCGGCGGCAAACCCCGCGTCCAGCGCGCTGCGCACGTTGTCGGCGTGGGTCGACAGGAACAGATGACTGCCGAAAGCGGCCAGATACGGAAACGGACTACGGCCGCCGACGAACGCCGCGCGGGAAATGTCGAGGCCGTAGTGCTGAATCGAATTGAACACGCGCAAGCCGGTGTCGGCGCTGTTGCGCGAAACCAGCACCACTTCCACCCGGGACTGGTTCAGGCTGGCGTTGAGGCTGAGCAGCTTTTCCACGAGCCGGAACGCATCACCGGGCTCGAGGATTTCATCCTCGTGGTCGATCTGGTACTGACGATAGGCAGCGACCCCATTGGCCATGTAAACGTCATGGCTTTCCCGCAGATCAAACAGCGCCCGCGAGGAAATCGCCAGCACCAGTTTGCTCCCCGGGGTTTTAACGTTCAGCTCAGTGCTCATCAGTCTTCCTTAAAGCAGCAGTTGGGCATGCGCACGGCCATGGCCGTCAACGATTGCCGCGATCAATGAACGCCAGCGCGTGATACAGGGCACGCACCTTGGGCATGTCACAGCCAGCGACAAGCGCAGCTGCGAGGGGCCGGGCATAGATGGCGTCGAGTTCCAGCGGGCGTTTTTCGGTGAAGTCGTGGTACATGCTCGGCCGGTAATCCGGCATATGGCCGGTGACCTTGAGCAACTGCTCGGCGTAACCCTCCGGCAGCACGTGGCCGCACGCTTCGGCGCCTTGCACCACTTCCGCCATCAGGCCCTGGATCAGCGCGCGACTGTCGGCGTCGGCCATCAGCGGCGTGGTGCTGGCGTTGAGCAGCACGGAAAGCCCGTTGTAGGGCACGTTCCACACCAGTTTCTGCCAGCGCGCCCTGTCGAGATTGTCCATCGCCACGGAGTCGATGCCGGCCTGGTGAAACAGTGACGCGCCCTGCTCGACCCACTTCGCGCGCGCTGCCGTATCGGCCGGACCACTGTGGTAGCCGATATTCACGGCGCCAAAGGCTTGGTGGGTGATCTGGCCTGGCCCTGTGCGATGCACCCACACAAAACACAGGCCGCCCAATAGATGAAGGGAATCCGGTAGCTCGGTGCGCAGGTCTTCCTCGACACCCAGCCCGTTTTGCAGCAGCAGAACTTTGGCGCTCGGCGCCGCAGCCTGAACGATCGCAGAAGCGACCCCGCCGTTGCCGGTGGTCTTGGCGCCGATCAGCAACCAGTCGCAGGGCGGCATGTCGGCGGCGGAGGCGTAGGCCTGGACATTTTCCAGCACCAACGGGCCATGCACATGGCTGTCTACCCGCAGGCCGTTGCGAGCGACGGCCTCGAATTCGCTGCGCAGCAGAAAGTGCACATCGAAGCCGGCCCGGGCCAGCATCAGGCCGTAGAAGCCGCCGATCGCGCCGGTGCCGATGATGCCGATCCGGGGTCTGGTTGCGTTTTCGCTCGCTGTGCTCTCGCTCATGGAAACTCCTCTTCAGGGCAGTTCGTCTGGCGGCGTTGCCAGCGCGTGGGCCAGGCCCGGGACAATGGCCTCGGCGGACATCTGCGTGCGAAGGGGCCCGAAGAAGGCACCGTCGCGGATCACAAACATCGTCGGCAGATGAAACACGCCGTAGCGCTGCACCGCGCCGCCGTTTTCTTCGGCATCGATCCAGCACAGGCGATCCAGCGGCAACGATTGCTCGGGCAAATGGTGTCGGGCCCAGCGGCAACTGGAGCAGCCCAGGCTGGTGAAAATCAGCAGTGAGACGCCGGGGAGGCTGAGAAGTTGCTGGTCGAGGTCGAAGTCCGTCAGTTGCAATTGATCCACGCGCTTCTCCTCTGAATGATGTTCGGGTGATGCCTGTCGCAACCCCAGACAGGTCAGACAATGCCGCAACCGTTGGACGAAAGCCACGTTTACCCATTGTCGAACCACCGGCTAACGCGCTAAGGTTCGGCTCCCCCGTTGCGCTCAATCATGCTCGGCTCCGCCGCACGGGGACGCTGGCGGCCAGCATCCGTGACCTGATGAGTAACACGATGGCTGATTTACCGATTGACGACCTCAACGTTGCCTCCAACGAGACACTGATCACCCCGGATCAGCTGAAACGCGAAATCCCGCTGACCGCCGCCGCCCAGGCCACTGTCAGCCAGGGCCGCGAAGTCATCCGCAACATCCTCGATGGCAAGGATCACCGCCTGTTCGTCGTGATCGGGCCCTGCTCGATCCACGACCTCAAGGCCGCCCACGAATACGCCGATCGCCTGAAAGCACTCGCCGCCGAGGTGTCCGATACGTTGTATCTGGTCATGCGTGTGTATTTCGAGAAGCCACGCACCACCGTGGGCTGGAAAGGCCTGATCAACGACCCGTACCTGGACGACTCTTTCAAGATTCAGGATGGTCTGCACATCGGCCGTCAATTGCTGCGCGACCTGGCCGAAAAAGGCCTGCCGACCGCGACCGAAGCCCTCGACCCGATTTCGCCTCAGTACCTTCAGGACCTGATCAGTTGGTCGGCCATCGGCGCGCGCACCACTGAATCCCAGACTCACCGGGAAATGGCCTCGGGCCTGTCCTCCGCAGTCGGCTTCAAGAACGGCACCGACGGCGGCCTGACCGTGGCGATCAACGCCCTGCAATCGGTGTCCAGCCCCCATCGCTTCCTGGGTATCAATCAGGAAGGCGGCGTGTCCATCGTCACCACCAAGGGCAATGCCTACGGCCACGTCGTGCTGCGCGGCGGCAACGGCAAGCCCAACTATGATTCGGTCAGCGTCGCGCTGTGTGAACAGGCGCTGAACAAGGCGAAGATCAAGCCGAACATCATGGTCGATTGCAGCCACGCCAACTCCAACAAGGACCCGGCACTGCAACCGCTGGTGATGGAGAACGTCGCCAACCAGATTCTCGAAGGCAACCAGTCAATCATCGGCCTGATGGTCGAGAGTCATCTGAACTGGGGCTGCCAGGCCATTCCCAAAGACCTCGCCGACCTGCAATACGGCGTGTCCATCACCGATGCGTGCATCGACTGGGAAAGCACTGAAAAGACCCTGCGCAGCATGCACGCCAAGCTCAAGGACGTATTGCCAGCGCGCAAACGCGACTGACCGTACCGCAGAAACGACAACGCCGAGCACATGCTCGGCGTTTTACTGTGTGAAGCGCTTCGGTCAGATCTTGGCAGCCTGGCGCTGGTTGCGCTCCATGTAGCGTTCCACGTAGGAGCACGAAGGAATCACGGTGTAGCCAATCCGGTCGGCGTAGTCGAGGGCCACCTTGGTCAATGCTGCCGCTATCCCCCGTCCGCGCAATTCGTTGGGAACAAACGTACGGTAGATATCCAGGGTCTCTTTACCCAGGTCCATGTACGTCAGATAGGCACGGTAGCCGTCGATGTTGACTTCGAACTGGTGACCGGTCTCGTCATGGTGGATGGACAACGCCTCGCTCATCACTACTCCTCGCGGGTCTTGGAATTGGACCCTTACCTTATCGACATTTTCCCGGCGAAGGAACCTCTACAGGCAGTATGAACACTATTGCCTTCTGCAATCGCGACTTCTGCAGTAGAGCTGACTGCGCCACCCTGTGCCGTTTGGACACCGCGAAGAGCGTCGCTGTTCTCAAACAATTTGAGCACAGGCAAATAGTAGGCGCCCTGAGCAAGTGCGCTCAAGTGAATCAACTGTTAATTGCGCTGCCGCACATCTGAAGGTGCGCACCATGGAACCTGTTGTCGCCGGGCAATGTCCATTAAGACGCAACGCCGGGACGCAAGTCACTTGAAGGTCATTAAAACCGCCCTAAGGGATGCGCCTGTCACGATCATCGACTATACAAAAATGGTCGCCGGTACGTCGCTGGTAGCGGGAAATCGCCTGGGCCGGAGTCACCTGACAGACACCAGCGCCTGGGGCTTTTTGCGTGCGAAGAAAAAGCGTGAGGAGATCGACGGAACCCGTTCAAACCCAAGAATTTTCTGCAGATCTTGCGCGCGGTCCGTTTACTTACTACAAACAATGAGTAAGATGTACGCCGGTCATTTTCTCACTCTCGAGAGATGACTAATTTGATAGAAGTCCTTTAAGGGGAACACGATGAACAACGTTCTGAAATTCTCTGCTCTGGCCCTGGCCGCAGTTCTGGCTACCGGTTGCAGCAGCGCATCCAAAGAAACCGAAGCTCGTCTGACTGCAACTGAAGACGCAGCCGCTCGTTCGCAAGCCCGTGCCGATGAAGCCTATCGCAAGGCTGATGAAGCTCTGGCTGCAGCTCAAAAAGCTCAGCAAACTGCTGACGAAGCCAACGAGCGCGCTCTGCGTATGTTGGACAAGGCTAGCCGCAAGTAATAATCCCTCGGGATTATTAATAAGCCGACCCGTTAACGGGTCGGCTTTTTTATTGCCCGGCGTTTGGCGCCGCAGCGTTACTGCAGCGTCATCGGCGCGCCGCCCACCACGGGCGCAGGCGTTGTCGGCACGGCAATTTCAACCGGCATGCCGTCTTCGGCAGCCACTACGTCCCGCACTTCGTCCCAATTGATGCGCAGGCTGTTGGCCAGGTCTTCACGCTTGAGCAGTGCGTTGATTACGGCGGTGTGCTTGTCGACCACCGACGGCTTGCCGCTTTCGTCCAGCGGCGTGTGCGCTTCAAGGTAGACCTTGCCGCCGCTGACGCCGAACTTGTACGGCTCGCTCATGATGCGCACGGTGGTGCCCACGGGAACCATGTCCGCCATTTCCAGTACGTTGTTGTTGTACATGCGGAAGCAGCCGTGGCTGGTGCGCATGCCGATGCCGAACTTCTTGTTCGAGCCGTGGATCAGGTAGCCCGGCAAGCCGAGGCCGAATTTGAACGGGCCCAGCGGGTTGTCCGGCCCGGCCGGGACCACGTTGGGCAGGATGTCGCCGTCGGCGGCGTGCTCGGCCTTGACCGACGCGGGCGGCGTCCAGGTCGGGTTCGGCGTTTTGGCGGTGACCTTGGTGGTGGAAACCGGCGAACCCCAGCCCTCGCGACCGATACCCAGCGGGAAGGTGTAGACCACATTCCGACCTTTCGGGTAGTAGTACAAACGGTACTCGGCCAGATTGATCACGATGCCTTCCCGCGGACCCGGCGGCAGGATGAAACGCGTCGGCAAGACTATTTGAGTGCCTGCGCCCGGCAGCCAGGCATCGACGCCCGGGTTGGCGGCGATCATTTCCAGGTAGCCCAGGTCGTAGCGGGTGGCCAGGTCGGCGAAGGTGTCTTCGTACTTGGCGGTGACGGTCTGCACCTGACCGATGATGTCCTCACCGGGCGGCGGCAACGGAAACTCCAGGGCGGAGACGGGGCCGGCCGCGCACAGCGCAGCGAGCGACAGACAGCGGGCGAAAGCTGGAATGCGCGACAACATCCGGAGAATCCTTGGTAAACGAAGGCTTGATTGTGCGCGATTGTACACGCACGCCTGTGGGTTCGGGAGGGTTCGGAAACCCTTAAACGCCGGTTTCCAGTTCCGGCCAGATCGGGTGCCAGCCGCGCCGTTGCGCGTCGATGATCGCCCGGCACAGCGGGCACAGTCGCTCATCCTGATAAACCGTCTGCCGGACTTCCGACCAGCGTGGCTGGGCGGGCAGCAACGTGCCGCACAAGGTGCGGTCGGCGGAGCCTGCCAGCTCGAGCTGGCGAGCGACCAGATGCACGAGGATTTCCTGGCACGCGAACAGGTCGAGCTGTTCGTCGGGCTCGATCAGTTGATAGGCATAAAGGGACCAGGCAGGACGGCGCGGCATTGGGGGCTCCAGAGCGGGGGCGCCACATTAGCCGAAAGCCCCCGTCCGGAAAAGGCCTGCAGGCCTTTAAATCAGCGGTTTTGATCTGAAGGTCGGGAAACCGCGCAACTGCCGCCGCGGCATCGACGGCTGCCCTCCGGATGAGGCAACCATGCCAGATGGGGACGCCAGCGGCAGAACAGCCGATAACCGAGGTTCAGCAAAGGCCTTAACGGCCGCCACGACAGCGGCGCAGCCCAGATGCCAAGCCCGGCTGCGCGCCAGCTCCAGAGGGTGGCGTCCAGGCCGGTGACCCAGGTACCATCGTCGAATCGGGCGTGCAATACCGACTCCATTTGCTCACGGCTAAATCCGAGTGCACCGGCGTCAAAACCGTCTTGGCTGATGTCGACGAACAGCAATTGCGCGTCGGATGCGGTTGGGTCGGCGTGCGCGGAAGCGTGAGAACGCAGGAGCTTGATCTCCCGCGCGCAAAGCGGGCAGTCACCGTCGAAGTACAGCGTGAGTGGCCACTGCTCTTTCTTGTACATCTTTTGGGTCCTGTACAGGTTTTCGCCACCATAGGCGCAAACCCGACTGCTGGCAATGAGCGGACCTTCGCACCTGATGGCTGACGCCCTGACTGGATCAGCCTGATCTTTGCGGCGGCGACTACAGCAACGGCTTCAGGACCGGCCAGACGTTATCCAGCAGGTAAGGCTGAGCCTGGACGTTGGGGTGAATGCCGTCCTGCTGGGTCATGTCAGGCCTGCCGCCTACGCCTTCCAGCATGAATGGCACCAGGGCGGCATCGGTGGCTTCGGCGACTTTCGGATAGACCGCCGCGAAGGCCGTGGTGTAGCGTTCCCCGTAGTTGGGCGGGATTTTCATACCCAGCAAGAGCACCTTGGCCCCCGCCGCTTTGGACTGCTCAACCATGTCGGTAAGGTTTTGTTGCAATTGCGCCGGCGGCTGCCCGCGCAGGCCGTCATTACCGCCCAGTTCGAGGATCACCAGATCCGGTTTGTGCTCGGCAAGCAGCGACGGCAGCCGGGCCTGGCCTCCGGCACTGGTGTCACCGCTGACCGACGCATTGACCACGTTTTCCTTGAAGCCTTCCTTCGCCAGACGCTGTTCCAGGAGACTGACCCAACCGACCCGGGTATCCAGGCCGAAAGCCGCGCTGATACTATCGCCAACGATCAGCACCGTGCCTGCCATCGCGCCTTGTGACAACAGCAGCAAACCCAGGCCAGCACTTAAAAACCACGCACGCATCGGATTCTCCATGAGCGAAAGTATTCTCAGTGCTCGGAACCTCAGCAAAGTGGTCCCAAGCACCGAAGGTGACTTGACCATCCTGCACGAACTCTCCCTGGAACTAAACAAGGGCGACACGCTGGCCATCGTCGGCGCGTCGGGCTCGGGCAAATCCACCCTCCTCGGTTTACTGGCGGGCCTCGACCTGCCCAGCGCCGGTTCCGTCGTCCTGTCGGGGCGCAACCTCAGCGAGCTGGACGAAGATCAGCGCGCCCGGGTTCGGGCCGAACACGTGGGTTTTGTGTTCCAGTCCTTCCAGTTGCTCGACAGCCTGAACGCGCTGGAAAACGTCATGCTGCCGATGGAGCTGGAAGGCCGCAAAGACGCCCGTGATCAGGCCCGGCATCTGCTGGAACGCGTCGGCCTGGGTCAGCGTTTGACCCATACGCCACGGCAACTGTCGGGCGGCGAGCAGCAACGCGTCGCCATCGCCCGTGCGTTTGCCGCCGACCCGGACGTGCTGTTCGCCGATGAACCCACCGGTAACCTGGACAGCCACACCGGCGAGCGCATCAGCGATTTGCTGTTCGAGCTGAACCAGGAGCGCAACACCACCCTGGTGCTGGTCACCCACGATGAGCGTCTGGCCCACCGTTGCCGGCGCCTGATCCGTCTCGAGGGTGGCCGACTGGTCGCCCCCATGGAGCCTTGATGGCACGCCTGCCTTTTTCCCGTCTGCTCAGCCTCGCGGCGCGCCAGCTCATGCGCGATGCCCGCGCCGGCGAGCTGCGCGTGCTGTTCTTCGCCTTGGTGGTGGCGGTTGCCGCCAGCACGGCCATCGGTTATTTCGGCGCACGCCTCAACAGCGCGATGCTGCTGCGAGCGACTGAATTTCTCGGCGCCGACCTTATTCTCGGCGGCTCCGCACCGGCGACGCCTGCGCAGATCGACGCCGGCAAGGCGCTGAAGCTGGATCATTCGCAGATCGTGATTTTCTCCAGCGTCGTGGCGACGGACAACGGCATCCAGCTGGCCAGCGTCAAGGCCGTCGATGAGGCGTATCCGTTGCGCGGCGAGCTGAAAAGCGCCCCTGCCCCCTATGAAGCCGAGACCATTGGCGGTGAGCCCCAAGCCGGCGAAGCCTGGGCGGAAGTGCGGATTCTGGTGGCGTTGAACCTGAAGGTGGGCGACAGCATCGACGTCGGGTCCAAGACCTTGAAGCTGACCCGGGTGCTGACCTACGAACCCGACCGCGCCGGCAACTTCTACAGCCTGACGCCCCGGGTGATGATCAACATGGCCGACCTTGAAGCCACCAAGGTCGTGCAGCCCGGCAGCCGCGTCAGTTATCGGGATCTGTGGCGCGGCACGCCGCAGGACCTCGCCGCCTACCGCAAGGCCGTTGAACCAGGGCTCGCGCCGAATCAGAAGATCGACGACGCCCGCGATGGCAATCAACAGATCGGCGGCGCGCTGGGCAAAGCCGAGCGTTACCTGAACATGGCCAGTCTGGTCGCCGTGCTGCTGGCCGGCGTGGCCGTGGCCTTGTCGGCGGCGCGTTTCGCGGTGCGCCGCTTTGACGCCAGTGCGCTGCTCCGTTGCCTCGGTCTGTCGCGCAATGAAGCGCTGGTACTGTTTGGCTTGCAGCTGGCCATGCTCGGCGTCGTGGCCAGCGCGGCGGGCGCTTTGCTCGGCTGGTTTGCCCAACTCGGGCTGTTTCATTTGCTGGAAAACCTGCTGCCCGCTGCCGTGCCGCCCGGAGGCTGGCTGCCCGCCGTCGCCGGAATCGGCACCGGACTGGTCGCCCTCGCCGGCTTCGCACTGCCGCCCCTGGCTGCTTTGGGTCGCGTGCCGCCGCTGCGAGTGTTGCGTCGGGACATGCTGCCGATCCCGGCGAGCACCTGGCTGGTCTACGGCGCGGCGCTGTTCGCACTGGGCCTGATCATGTGGCGCCTGAGCCTGGACCTGGTGCTGACCTTCGCCCTGCTCGGTGGCGGTCTGATCGCGGCGCTGATACTCGGCGGCGTGTTGCTGCTGGCCCTGAAAAGTCTGCGCCGTATGCTCGCCGGGGCCTCGCTGCCGTGGCGTCTAGGCCTGGGTCAGCTGTTACGCCATCCCATGGCCGCAGCCGGCCAGTCCCTGGCGTTCGGTCTGATTCTGCTGTCGATGGGGCTGATTGCGCTGCTGCGCGGCGAGCTGCTCGACACTTGGCAGAACCAGCTGCCCAAGGATGCGCCGAACTACTTCGCCCTGAACATCCTGCCCAACGACAAAGACAACTTCGCTGAACGCATCGGCCGCCTGTCGACCCACAGCGCGCCGCTGTACCCGATGATTCCGGGGCGTTTGATGACCATCAACGGCGAGCCGGTGAGCAAGTTTGTCACCAAGGACTCCCGTGGCGAAAACGCCACTCAGCGCGACCTCAACCTGACCTGGGCGGCGACGCTGCCGGAAGGCAACAGCATCACCGCCGGCCAGTGGTGGGCGGGCGATCAGCCGCCTGCCGATGGCGTGGTTCCCGGCGTGTCGGTGGAAACCAAACTGGCCAGCAGCCTGAACATGAAGCTGGGCGACACCCTCGGTTTCGTGATCGGCGGGCTGACCCGCGAGGTCAAGGTCACCAGCCTGCGTGACATCAACTGGGACACCTTTCAGCCCAACTTCTTCATGATCTTCCAGCCCGGCACCCTCAAGGACGTGCCGGCCACGTACCTGACCAGTTTCTATCTGGCGCCCGGCAATGATCAGCAGATCGTCGAGCTGTCCCGGGCCTTCCCGGCGGTGACAATCCTGCAGGTGGAAGCGTTGCTGGAGCAGCTGCGCAGCATCCTCGATCAGGTGACGATGGCGGTGCAGTACGTGCTGCTGTTCGTGCTCGCGGCGGGAATGGCGGTGTTGTTCTCCGGCTTGCAGGCGACACTGGACGAGCGGATCCGACAGGGTGCGCTGCTGCGGGCGCTGGGCGCCAACCGCGCGCTGCTGACCAAGGCCCGGCGCATCGAGTTCGGTCTGCTCGGGGCGGTCAGTGGTGTGCTGGCGGCGATTGGTTGCGAGCTGGTGAGCTTTGCGCTGTACCGCTACGCCTTCAACCTGCAGTGGCACCCCCACATATGGCTGCTGGTGCTGCCGCTGATCGGCGCCTTGCTGGTGGGCGGCGCCGGCGTGTTCGGCACACGGCGGGCGCTGAACGCCAGTCCCCTGCAAGTGCTGCGGGAGGGCTAACGGTGGGGTCTGACGGTGGGCGGCACTGCGCCGCCCACCGTCAACCAGCGCAAAGCCCCTGCTAGTTCAGGTATTCGATCTTGGTGATCCACCATTGCTTGCTGCCGGACGGAACCGGCACCGAGACTTCGTCACCGACTTCTTTCTTCAGCAGGGCACGGGCCATGGGCGAGTCGATGGAGATGTAGTCCATGCGTCCGTAGATCTCGTCATAACCGACGACGCGGAAACGCTTGCTCTCACCCTCCTCGTCCTCGACTTCGACCCACGCGCCGAAGAACACCCGGCCTTCCTGCTCCGGCGAATAGGCGACCACGCGCATGTCCTCCAGACGCTTGCGCAGATAGCGCACTCGCCGGTCGATCTCGCGCAGCAGCTTTTTGTTGTACTGATAGTCGGCGTTCTCGCTGCGATCCCCCAGGGAAGCGGCCCACGCCACTTTCTGCGTGATGTCAGGCCGGTGCTCGCGCCAGAGGTAATCGAGCTCCTTCTTCAGGGCGGCATGGCCCTCGACGGTGATTATTTTGGTGCTGATCTCACTCATTCACGCTGTCTCTGCCCCGGGCTGGGTGCGTTTGTTCTGTTAAGGGCGAAGCCTACAGGGTTGGGCTGGCCGAGGGGCAAATCAAGGCAGCGCTCATTTGACCAGACGCTTTTCTTTCGAAGGCCGATAGCCGAAATACGCGCTGTAGCATTTGCTGAAATGGCTCGGCGAGACGAACCCGCAGGCCACCAGCACTTCCACCTGGGTCAGCTCAGTGTGCTGCAGCAGGCGGCGGGCCTCGGTGATGCGCAATTCCAGGTAGTAGCGCTGCGGGGTGGTGCCCAGCTGTTCCTGAAACAACCGCTCGATCTGTCGCCGCGAACGTCCGGCGTATACCGCCAGTTGCTCCAGTTCCAGGGGTTCCTCAAGGTTGGCGTCCATCAGCTTGACCACTTCCTTAAGCGGCGCGCTGACCGTCATGTGCCGGCTCGGCTTGATCCGCCGATAGCGCGACTCCTCGAAAGACAGAATGTCCTCGATGCCTTCGATCAGAGCCTTGTCGTGCAGCGTCTTGATCCATTCCAGCGCCATGTGGAAGGCCCCGGCGGGACTTGCGGCAGTGAGACGATCGCGGTCGATGACAAAAGCTTCGCTGGTGACTTCGCTGACTTTGCAGATCTCCGCCAGGGCGGCGCGGTGCTCGGGGTGAATGGCGCACCGGTAGCCGTCGAGCAAACCCGCTGCGCCGAGGAACCAGGCGCCATTCCACAGCCCCGCGAGGGCGATGCCCTGTTCAGCGGCAGTGGTCAGCAGGTGCACCAGCGGCTCGTCGGCCTTGAGCTCGGTGCGATAACCGCCACAGATCACCAGCAGGTCCAGCGCCTTAAGCGCCGTCGCGTCGAGCCGCGTGTCGGGCCGGATCACCAGCCCCAGATCACTGATCACCTCGCCCTCGTGCAAGGCGAATGTCCTCGACGTGAACAGATCGGGGCGCAGCAGGTTGGCGGTGACGAACGTGTCCAGGGCCTGGGTGAAAGCCGGCAACGAAAAGTGTTCGAGCAGCAGGAAGCCGGTTCGGGTCTGGGCCGAGGGGCTTCGCCTGTTCTCATCCACGTAGCGAAGGTTTTTGCCCTTCATGCCTCCGCTGAATTCTCGCCGCTCGATCACTGCCGCCTCGCCTGTGCGTCCTGCCTGGGGGTACCGATGGTTGCAGCCGTTCGCAGCCAAAAAAGACCTTGATCAACGGCGGCAGGACCGGGTCCGCGCCATTCTAGCGGAACGGCGCCGGCGTTAAAGTTTTGTCGGGGTGGCCGATACACAACAGCCAGCGAAAGAAAGCCTCCCGGCGCTTCGACTCGCGACGACATTGCAACCCCTACACATCAGGCTGCTTATGGCGCTCGACCCGATCACCCTGCTGACGACGACCATCGCCCTCGCTGCGGCCGCCGCGCTGTACCTGGCCGTGGAGTGGCGCACGGTGAAGGAGCCGTCGCTGCTGTTCTGGAGCGCGGGGTTTGCCATTATTTCAGTGGGCTCGACCCTGGCATTGCTGCGCAGCAGCGGCATTTTGGTGATTGGCATCTGGTTCGCCAACGGCTTGCTGATCACCGCCCACTGGCTGTTCCTGCTGGGCGTCGCGCGGTTTACCGAGACCCGGCTGTCGCGGGCCTGGTACCTGATATTCGTCCTGTGGATCGGGCTGTTGCTGCTGCCAGACCAGCCGTGGTGGTCGAAAGTGATGTTGGCAGCCAACTCGCTGTTGATCTCTCTGCTGATGGTCAAGGCCAGCGGGTTGCTGCGCCCTCACGGCAAGTCCCTGAGCGTCGGCGCGGTGCAGTTGCGCTATGTGCTGCTGGCCCACGGCGTGTTCTATTTTTCCAAGGCGGTCACGGCGGTGGTGCCCGGCACGCTGATCGATCTGGCCGCCTTTCGTGGCGAGATCATCCAGATTTCGCTGGTCGAAGGGACGATGGCGGTGATGCTGATCGCCCTGTCGATGACCGGTTCGGAGCGTCATCGCCGGGAAAAACGCATCGCCCGGCTGGCGGCGCAGGATCCGCTGACGGCCCTGTACAACCGCCGCGCGCTGGAAGTGCGCGGGCAGCGGCTGCTGGAAAACGTGTCGCAGGCGCGGCCGGGGGCGCTGCTGCTGATGGACATCGACAACTTCAAGCTGGTCAACGACCTTTATGGCCACAGCGCCGGCGACCGACTGCTGGTCGCCCTCAGCGAAATTATCCGTGGGGCATTGCCCAACGGGTCGCTGGCCGCGCGCCTGGGCGGTGATGAGTTCGTGATGTTGCTCAGTGACACCTCCAGCGAGCATTTGCTGGCCGTGGGGAGCACGCTGCGCGAGGCCTTTCAGGCGACTGCCTCGGCAACCTTTTCCACGCCCCTGCCTGTCACGTTGAGCATCGGCGCCAATCTGTTCAGCCAGCCGCCGCCCAGCCTGGCCGTGCTGATCGAGCGCAGTGATGCGGCCTTGTATGAATCCAAACGCGGTGGACGCAACCGCATTCAACTGGTAGATAAGAACGTCAGCAGCAGCGATCCGCTGCAAATACTCTGAAGGCTAACCGAAGGATCACCCGCCATGGCCATGAGCAGCGCTCATCTGATCTACCGCGCACCGGAACCTGATGATCTGGCCCGCCTGTTCGTCATCTACAGCGACCCGCAGACCCAGCGGTTCAACCCTTTCGGGCCGATGACCGAAGAGGCCCAGGCAGCAGCCATGCTCAAGGGCTGGATCGAGCACTGGCAGACCCACGGTTTTGGCTGGTGGGCGATTGCGCACAAAGAGGCCCCCGAACACATCATCGGCTTCGGCGGCATCGGGTTTCATGATTTTTTGGGCGTGCAAAGGGTCAATCTGGGCTATCGGTTCGCCGTTGAGGCGTGGGGACAGGGGTTTGCCACGGAGATGGGCGAATCGGCGCTGGACTTCGGGTTTTCAAGCTTGAAGTTGGAAGATGTCTACGGTTACGTTCGGCCGAACCACGCGGCGTCGATTCGCGTGCTGGAGAAAATCGGCATGCACCGTTGCGGCGAGCTCGATGACGTACCCGGCCAGGCCCCGAGCCTGATGTTCAAGGTCGTGGCTGCACGGTAAAGGGCGCTACGGTTCAGTGAGAGGTCTGCAGCCCGCAGCTGGCGTCCAGTTCATCCCAGGGATGTGCGGCTTCCCGGGCATAGCCGCAAGTCGGCAAGTGAACGAAGGTCGCTTCCCGCTCCGCTTCGCTCTGTCTGGCTTTGCACGTCCTGCACAACACTGTGTGGTCGTTCAGCCGCCAGTGGCTGTTCCACCGGACAAGATCGTCGGTCACCATCTTACTTCCCCTCACCCTCACATACGTAACCAGTTGATTCAACTTGTCGCCGGAGGTTTCCCGCGCTGAGCGGCTACCTGATCGGCGGTCGTTGTTTTCGCTGGTTTGGCGCATTCATGTTCCGCGCCGCGAGGTAAAACCGAGGCTAAGAGCTGCGCCATCGCGCCGTTTGGGGGATCGGTCCGGGTTTACCCAACCTTTACCGATCCTAGACGTGGGTTTACACGGATCCGGTGTTTCATACGTCCATGGCGAACCCACTCTTTCGCCAAAGGAGACACCATGATTTCCAAGATGACCCAAGCCCTGATCCTGTCCGGTCTGCTCGCCAGCGCCGGTGCGGCGTCCGCCAGCGAACGCAACGTGATTGTGCCTGTCATCGCCGGAGCCGCCGTCGGTGCCGTACTGGCCGCGGTGATCAGTCAGTCGAACAACGACCGTCATGATCGCTATCAGGATTACCGCCCGCAACCGCGCTATGCGCCGCGTTATCAGCCGCAATATCAGCCCGTGGCTTATGTGCCAGTGCGTGAGCGGGTCGAATACCGCCGTTTCGCACCACCGCCGCCCCATGGCTATTACGACGGCGGCTACCGCCGGGGGTTTGATCACGGTCGTGGCAATGACCGCTGGTAAGTGCCTCAGCGACCGTTAATGTGGGACCGGCCTTAGCCGGGAAGGCGTCGGATGTCACACCGCAAATCTCGCGGTGTTCATGCAGGCCTCCTCCCGGCTGAAGGCGGTACCACTCATGCACCGCATGCATTCAACTCACGCGCTTTCCCTGGCAAAACTGCTAACGTGTTCGGCCATCACTCGCCCATCGATCACTGACAGCACACAGGGACGGACATGTTCGAATTCATCTACCTGGCCATTCTCATCGGCATTGGCGGCACGGCGCTGCTGGATCTCTGGGCTCTGCTGCTCAAGGCGCTGCTGGGTTTGCCGACCCCGCCCTGGCACCTCGTCGGTCGCTGGTTCGCCGGGATGCCCAAGGGGCACTTCGTGCACCGCAATGGCATTGGCAATTCCCCTCCCGTCGCCAATGAGCTGGCAATTGGCTGGTTCATGCATTACAGCGTCGGCGTCCTGTTCGCAGCGGCGCTGCTGTTTATCTGGGGCGTGCAATGGGCACACGCGCCGGCCTTTCTGCCAGCGTTGATCGTCGGGCTGGTCACCATCGGCGCCGGCTGGTTCATCCTGCAGCCCGGGATGGGTGTCGGGGTGGCGTGCAACAGAGCGCCGAAGCCGAACGTGGCCCGGTTGCAGAATGTGGTCGGCCATGTGGTCTTCGCCATCGGCATGTATGGCGCGGCGCTGCTGGTCGGATGAGTTAACGGAGGGCGCCGGCGCGGTGTGTGGTCGCACCCGGCCAATCGCGCTGAACCTATGGGCAGCGATGCCGTTCTGAAACCTGAGAGCTGCATCGTTATGAAGCTCGTTCAACCCGATCAAACAGGAGATCCCCATGACCCAAACGGCCTTGGTCGTCGGCGCCAGCGGCATCGTCGGCAGCGCAACCACTCAACTGTTGCTCGATAACGGTTGGCAGGTGGCCGCCCTCTCCCGCCGCCCCTCCCAGACGCCTGGCGTGATCCCCGTCGCGGCAGACCTGCAAGACCCCGCCTCGGTAGAGCAGGCCCTCGCGGACCTCAAGCCGACCCACGTCTTCCTCACCACCTGGTCGCGTCAAGCCACGGAAGCGGAAAACATCCGCGTCAACGCCGCCATGGTGCGTAACGTCCTGGACGCCTTGAGCCCGGCGAAGAGCGTCAAGCACGTTGCGCTGGTCACCGGCCTGAAGCATTACCTCGGCCCGTTCGAAGCCTACGGCAAAGGCACCCTGCCGCAGACGCCGTTCCGCGAGTCCCAGGGTCGGCTGGACATCGAGAATTTCTATTACGCCCAGGAAGATGAAGTGTTTGCCGCCGCCGAACGCGACGGCTTCACCTGGAGCGTGCACCGTCCGCACACCGTTACCGGGGTCGCAGTGGGCAACGCGATGAACATGGCGACTACCCTCGCGGTGTACGCGTCGATCTGCAAAGCCACCGGCCGCCCGTTTGTGTTCCCCGGCTCCCGCGTGCAGTGGGACAGCCTCACCGACATGACCGACGCGCGGCAACTGGCCAAACAGCAGCTGTGGGCAGCGACGACGCCTGCGGCGGCGGATCAGGCGTTCAACATCACCAACGGCGACGTGTTTCGCTGGAAGTGGATGTGGGGCCAGATCGCCGAGTACTTCGGTGTGCACCCTGCTGCATTCCCGGAGCAGGTGTCCCCGCTGGAAGAGCAGATGGCCAACGATCAAGGGGCATGGGACGAGCTCGTGCGCGCCCACGGTCTGAAAGAGGCCGACATCAGTCGCCTGATTTCGCCGTGGCATACCGATGCCGACCTCGGTCGTCCCATCGAAGTGGTCACCGACATGTCGAAAAGCCGGACCCTGGGCTTCAAAGAATTTCAGGCCAGTGACCAGGCGTTCTTTGACGTGTTCGACACGTTGCGGGCCCAGCGCCTGATTCCTTGATCGGCTGAACCGGCCACAAAAAACGCAGCGATGATTTCGGTCATCGCTGCGTTTTTGTATCCGGTCCATCTGTTATCAAAGACGCAGGACTCAAGCCTTTTCCAGCGCGTCCTCTTTGTGCATCGCCAGGTGCCCGGTCTTGTCGCTCTTGACCTCGTACTGCGGCGCGTCGGGCGAGGCATGGCGATGGCGGCCCATGAACTCCACCTCCTTGGTGTGCACCTTCGTCACTTTGCCGACGATGTGCCCGGCTTCGGAATTCCAGCGCACGTGATCACCGACCTTGAATGCATGAGCCATCGATTTTCTCCTTTGATCCTGGAAGTCAGGGCTGCCAGAGGGTCTGGCTGCCTTCGAGTTTGCGATCCAGAAAACTCGCCGCACTGATCAGTGCCAGGTGGCTAAGGGCTTGCGGCGTGTTGCCCAGGTGGTGGCCGTGGGCGTCGAACTCCTCGGCGTACAGACCCAGCGGGTTGGCATAGCGCAGCAATTGCTCGAACTCCAGATGCGCCTGCTCCACACGCCCGGCGCGGGCCAGGCACTCGACGTACCAGAACGAACAGGCCACAAACGCGCCTTCCTCACCCTCAAGGCCGTCCTGATGGTCATCGTCGTTGCGATAGCGGAAGACCATGCCGTCGCGCACCAGCGTGCGTTCGATGGCGTCCAGAGTCTTTAGCCACTTCGGATCACTGGCGCCGACGAAACGCACCAGTGGCATCATCAACATGGAAGCGTCGAGGTTCTTGCTGCCCTTGTGCTGGACGAAATGGCCCAGATCGGCGTCCCAGAAATTTTCCCAGATGTCGTCATGGATGGCCTGACGTTCCCGGTCCCAGCGCTCGAACGGCGCCGGCAGCGAGCGTTTCAGCGACAGCCGCAGCGCCCGGTCCAGCGCCACCCAGCACATCAGCCGCGAATGCAGAAAATGCTGGTCGTCGCCGCGCATTTCCCAGATCCCGACGTCCTTGCTGTTCCACGTTTCGCACAGCTCATTGACCAGCCGCGTGACGTGCTTCCAGCCCTCGTGGGAAATGGCCTCGCCGTATTTGTTGGCCAGGTACACCGCGTCGAGCAGCTCACCGTAGATGTCGAGCTGCGTCTGCTTGTAGGCCTCGTTGCCGATGCGCACTGGCGATGCGCCGCCGTAGCCGCTGAGGTGATCCAGTTCTTCTTCGGGCAATTCTTCGCGGCCGTCCAACGCGTAGAGAATGCCAAGCTTGTTGGCGTCTTCGCAGCAGTCGCCCATGCGCTCACGGACCCAATGCATGAAGGCATTGGCTTCTTCGGTATAACCCAGGCGCATGAAAGCGTAGACGGTGAAGGAGGCGTCGCGGATCCACGTGTAGCGGTAATCCCAGTTGCGCTCGCCGCCCTCTTCTTCCGGCAGGCCGAAGGTCGCCGCAGCGACAATGCCGCCATGCTTGCGCGAGGTCAGCAGCTTGAGCGCCAGGGCCGAGCGATTGACCACTTCACGCCAGCGGCCGCGGTAGTTGGAATGCCGACTCCAGTGCTGCCAGTAGTTGACGGTGTTTTTCAAATCGCAGTCGCAATTCGTGGCCTTGACCAGCGGATCATCGGCGCCGCCGAGCATGAACTCGACGACGTCGCCCTGTTTCATCTCGAACTCAGCCACCGCCGCCTGGCCTTCAAGGGTCAATGCCGTGGTCGCCGCCAAACGCAGGGCGGGCTGACCTTCGGCCTCAAAACGGATGTCCTCGCCGTCCATCTGCGCGGTCGTGTCAGCGCGGCTGTAGTCGTGGCGCACCCGGCAGAGCATGCGCACCGCCGTTTGACCGTGACGAACGTGGATGCGGCGGATCAGGCGCGGCAGCTTGTCGACTTCCGATGCGATGGGCATCAGATCTGTGACTTCGACGACGGCGTCCTTGGCGATCCAGCGCGTCATCAGCACGTTGGTTTCGGGCAGGTACAGTTGCTGGCGGCGGGCATCCGGCAGGATCGGCGCCAGCTGGAAAATACCCGCGTCGGGGGTGTCCAGCAGCGCGGTGAAGATGCTCGGGCTGTCGAAGTCGGGCCAGCAGCAGAAGTCGATGCTACCGGTGTCGGCGACCAGCGCCGCACTGCGCATGTCGCCAATGATCCCGTGGTTTTCGATAGCATTCTGCGGTTCTTGCTCGTTCTGCTCATCGGGGTTCGGGGTGTGTTCAGCCATTGTTGCGGAACTCCGGGTAGAGGCTCATGCCGCCGTCGATGAACAGCGTCGTGCCATGCACATAATCGGACGCATCCGAGGCCAGCCAGACGATGGCGTTGGCCACATCATCGGCCTCGCCCACACGGCCGTAGGGGATCAGCTCCAGCAGTTTCTTCTCGGCGTCGCCGCTGGTGGCCTTGGTGTTGATGGCGGTGCGAATCGCCCCCGGCGCGATGCTGTTGACGCGGATGCGCTGCTCGCCGACCTCTTGGGCAATGCTGCGCATCAACAGATCGACGCCGCCTTTCGACGCGGCGTAATTGACGTGGCCGGCCCACGGGATGACCTGATGCACCGAGCTCATGTGAATGATCTTGCCCAGGGCGCGAGACACCTCGGGGCGGATGTCCTGTTTGGCGAACTGCCGCACTGCCGCGCGCGCGCAGAGGAATTGGCCGGTGAGGTTGACGTTGATGACGGTGTTCCAGTCCTCGAGGGTGATGTCGGCGAAGGCCGCATCCTTCTGCAGCCCGGAGTTGGCGACCAGGATGTCCAGACGGCCGAACGCCTTCAGCGTCTCGGCGAACAGCCTTTCCACGTCCTGCTCGTTGGACACGTCCGCGCCAATGGCGATGGCCCGGCCGCCGGCGTCGATGATCTCTTGCGCGAGCTTCTGCGCGGGTTCGGGCTGCGAATGGTAGTTGACGACCACTGCCGCGCCGGACGCTGCCAGCCCTCTGGCCGCGCCTGCACCCAGTCCGGAACTGGCGCCGGTGACGAGGGCGACCTGGCCTTTCAAGGAAATCTGCATGGAATGTAGAGCCTCATGGTGAGCGTTTTAATGCTGACTCATGGGGTTCTGCCGAAGTTCATCGGGAAAGGTTCGCTCCAATGGCAAAACGCTGCGGGCGGTGGCATTGGCAGGCAAGGCTTGAGCGGTCACACCGCAAAATCGAGGGCGCCCGAACTGGCCTATTCCCGGCTGAAGCCGGTCCTACAATTCGCGGTCCAGCCGGTCCCACCAAGAGCTTGCGTATATTCAACAGGACTGGCTTTAGCCGGGAAGGCTGGACGCCGAACGATCGCGCTCCATAAACTGGTGCCCATCATGTCGCAGGCCTTCCACAGCAGGGTGACGAATGTCGGGTAACGGGGACGATGTATGAATCGCAATGAGCTGCGCAAGGCCGACATTAACCTGATGGTGGTGTTCGAGACCTTGATGCAAGAGCGTAACGTGACCCGCGCCGCCGAGAAGCTGTTCCTCGGCCAACCCACCATCAGTGCCGCCCTCAACCGCCTGCGTGCGCTGTTCAACGATCCATTGTTCATTCGCGTCGGTCACCGCATGGAACCCACGGCGCGGGCCAACGAGATCATCAGTCACCTGTCGCCGGCGCTGGACGCGATGTCTGTCGCCCTGAGCCTCACGCGGGAATTCGATCCGGCCAGCAGCGACATGACCTTCCGCATCGGGCTGTCCGATGACGTCGAATACAGTTTGTTGCCGCCGATGCTGCGCGCCATCCGTGAAGAAGCGCCAGGCATCGTCCTGGTAATCAAGCAGGTCAATTTCTGGAATGTCTCGGAATTGCTCATGTCCGGTGACATCACCGTTGGCGTCTGCCTGACCCGTGAGCTGCCGGCCAACGCCAAGCGGAAACTGCTGCGCAGCGTGCAGCCGATGGTGGTGCGGGCCGATTCTTCGCCTGAGCCGATCACCCTGGATGAATACTGCACGAGGCCCCACGTCGTGGTTTCCCACGTGGCGAACATTTCGAGTTTCGCGGATGAGTGGCTGGCGGCGATCGGACGCAAGCGCACCGCCGTACTGTCAGTGCCGCAATACAGCACGCTGCCGGCGTTGATGGAGGGGACGGATCTGCTGTGCAACTTGCCGGATCACCTGACCCGGGCCATGGCCCGAACCGGTCTGCGCGGTGAGCCGCTGCCGTTCGTGACGCCGAATCTGGAGCTGTCGATGGTCTGGCTCAGCGTCATGGACACCGACCCCGCCGAACGCTGGCTGCGCAAGCGGCTGGAGGCGTTCATGGGGGACTCAAGCGCTACCGGTTCCCCGCAATAGCGCCTGGCCTCTTCCCGGCTGAAGCCGGTCCCACTAATAGCCTGCGATCAAATGTAGGACCGGCTTTAGCCGGGAAGGGGCCGGTTTGTACACCACCCAATTTCCGGTGCAGCGGCGACGCATTCCCGGCTAAAGCCGGTCCCACTAACACCTCTTGCAGCGCCAGCGGTATTCCCACTCAGCCAAAACGACCGGTGATGTAATCCTCGGTCTGGGTCTTGGACGGCTTGGTGAAGATGGTGTCGGTGTCGCCGTGTTCGATCAGTTCGCCCATGAACATGAACGCGGTGTAGTCCGAGCAGCGCGCGGCCTGTTGCATGTTGTGGGTGACGATGATCACGGTGAACTGCTCTTTGAGCTCGGTGATCAGCTGTTCGATGCGACCGGTGGAGATCGGGTCGAGGGCTGAAGTCGGCTCATCCAGCAGCAGCACTTGCGGGCGTAACGCAATGGTGCGGGCGATGCACAGACGCTGTTGCTGACCACCGGACAGGCTTTGGGCGCTCTGTTTGAGCTTGTCTTTGACTTCGTCCCACAGCGCCGCGCCGCGCAGGGCCTGCTCGACGCGCTCTTCCATCTCGCGACGGGAGAGTTTCTCGTGGTGACGCACCGCGTAGACGATGTTGTCGTAGATCGACATCGGGAACGGCACTGGCTTCTGGAACACCATGCCGACGTTGCTGCGCAGGCGGTTCATCGAGTAACCCGGGGCGAGAATATTCTCCCCGTTGAGCATCACTTCGCCTTTGGCTTCCTGTTTCGGGTACATCGAGTAAATGCGGTTGAATACGCGCAGCAGCGTGGACTTGCCGCAGCCGGACGGCCCGATGATCGCGGTAATGCGCTTCTCGGGGATGATCATGTCGACCGACTTCAGCGAACGCTGAGCGCCGTAGTAGAAATCGAGACCGCGCACCTGGATTTTGGTTTTTTCGTCGGCGAGGGAAAGGTTGTTCATCAGGACGCCCTATTGCGCAAAAGGAGAAGACGGGAACTGAGGCTCAGTACCAGTACAAACATGGTCATAATCAAAGCGCCGGCCCAGGCCAGGGAATGCCAGTCATCGAACGGACTCATCGCGTACTGGAAGATCACCACAGGCACGCTTGCGATCGGTTTGAGGAGGTCACTGCTCCAGAACTGGTTGCCGAAGGCGGTGAACAGCAACGGCGCGGTTTCGCCGGTGATGCGCGCCAGCGCCAACAGGATGCCGGTCACGACGCCGGCCTTGGCCGCACGCAGGACGATCTGCAGCGTCAGCTTCCATTGCGGCACACCCAGCGCCAATGCGGCTTCGCGCATGGTCGAGGGTTGCAGCTGGAGCATTTCGTCGGTAGTCCGCACCACCACCGGGATCACCAGCAGGGCCAGGGCCAGGGCGCCGGCGATGGCCGAGAAACCGACCTGATGGTTGGTCACGGCGCTGAGGGGCAGGATCACCGCGGTGTACACGAACAGACCGAGCACGATCGACGGCGCCGACAGCAGAATGTCGTTGATGAACCGCACCGCATTGCCCAGCTTGGTGTTGCGGGCGAACTCCGCCAGCCAGATACCGGCCATCAAACCGATCGGCGTGCCGATCAGCAGGCCGATGCCGGACATCAGAATGCTGCCGTAAAAGGCATTGGCCAGACCGCCCGATGAGCCTGGTGGCGGGGTCATCTCGGTGAACAGCCGCAGGTTCAGCGCTTCGAACCCGTTGACGATCGTGGTCAGCAGAATCCACACCAGCCACAACAGGCCGAAGGCCGTCGCGGCGCAGCTCAGGACCATCGCGATCCTGTTCTTGATCGCGCGGGCGCGGTACAGGTTTTCGTTATCGGCCTTACTCATAGACCCTCCTTGCGCGACAGACGAGAGAGCATCAGACGGGCGATCGCCAGCACGATGAAGGTAACCACGAACAGCAGGAAGCCCAGGGCGATCAGCGCAGAACGGTGCAGGTCGGTGTAGGCCTCGCTGAACTCGTTGGCAATCACCGAAGCAATCGAGCTGCTCGGCATCATCAGCGATGCGGAGAACTGGTGGGCGTTGCCCAACACGAAGGTCACCGCCATGGTTTCACCGAGCGCACGGCCCAGGCCCAGGAACACCCCGCCGACCACCGCAGAGCGGGTGTAAGGCAGGACGATGTCCCAGACCACTTCCCAGGTCGTGCCGCCCAGTGCGTACGCCGACTCTTTAAGGGCAATGGGCACGCTGCGGAACACTTCGGTCATGACCGAGGTGATGAACGGGATAATCATGATCGCCAGCACGATGCCGGCGGTGAGCATGCCGATGCCCAGGGGCGGGCCCTGGAACACGGGGCCGATCAGCGGCAGCGCGCCGAGGTTGTCGTTGATCCACGGCGCCATGTATTGCGCCATGAACGGGCCGAACACGAACAGGCCCCACATGCCGTAGATGATCGAAGGGATGCCCGCGAGCAGTTCCACCGCCGAAGCGATGGGCATGCGCAACCAGGGCGGTGCGACTTCAGTCAGAAAAACCGCGATGCCGAAGCTCACCGGAACGGCGATCAGCAGCGCTAGAAAGGAGGTGACCAGCGTGCCGTAGATCGGCACCAGCGCGCCGAACTTGCCGTTGACCACGTCCCATTCGGTACTGGTAAGAAATTCGAAGCCAAAGGTCTTGAACGCCAGGGCACCGCCCCAGAGTGTCGAGCCGGCGATACTCGCCAGCAACAGCAGCACCAACAGAGCCGCTCCCAGCATCGTGCGCCGAAACCAGGCGTCGTGTCGGTGATCGCGGGCCGCGCGTTTTTCGCTCTCGGATAATGCATCCGGAATCACAGCGGACATGTATTGGGTGTTCTCATTCATGGTAGGTCCACTCGCAAGGAAACCCTGCCACCGAGCGCTCGGTGACAGGGGTTAGCCGGATTACGTCGAGTTACTTGGTGAACTCGGTTTTCCAGTAGTCTTCGATCTTGCTGACCAGCGATGCAGGCAGAGGTACGTATTCCAGTTTTTCAGCGGCGCTCTGACCTTTTTCCAGGGACCATTTGAAGAAGTCGAAAGCAGCCGCGCTTTTCTCGGCGTTCTTCGGTTGCTTGTACATGATGATCCAGGTGGTCGCGGTGATCGGCCATGCCGTCTTGCCCGGCGCGTTGGTCATGATCAGGTTGAAGTCTTTGGCGTTGGCCCAATCAGCCGTGTCAGCCGCTGCGGCGAACGCTTTGGCGTCAGGCTTGATGAACTCGCCAGCAGAGTTCTGCAGTTGGGTGAAAGCGATATCGCTTTTGGTGGCGTAGGAGTATTCAACGTAACCGATCGAGCCCTTGATCTGTTTTACGTAAGCCGCCACACCTTCGTTACCCTTGCCGCCCACGCCCACTGGCCATTGAACAGCGGAGCCGGTGCCTGGACCGGATTTCCATGCGTCGCTGACTTTAGTCAGGTAGCTGGTGAAGTTGAAGGAAGTACCCGAACCGTCCGAACGGTGAACGACAGTGATGTTGGTATCAGGCAGTTTCACGCCATCGTTCAGTTTGACGATTGCAGGGTCGTTCCACTTGGTGATTTTGCCCTGGAAGATGTCGGCCAAGACCTGGCCGCTCAGTTTTACGTCGTTGGCCTTGACGCCTTCGAGGTTGACGACTGGAACGATGCCGCCGATGACGCTTGGGAATTGGCCCAGGCCGCCGGCCTTGAGGTCTTCCGCGGACATCGGGGCGTCGGACGCGCCGAAGTCAACGGTGGCAGCCTTGATCTGGGCGATACCGCCGCCCGAACCGATCGACTGATAGTTCACGCGATTGTCAGCAGTTTTGCTGTAGTCCTGCGACCACTGGGAGATAACCGGGAATACGAAACTCGAACCAGCGCCCGTCACATCAACGGCGTGTGCCATACCCGACAGGCACATCGAAGCCATCAGAAGCGACAGGCGTTTTTTAGTCAGCAGAATCACGGCAATACCTCAGCAAGAGAATTTTGTGTGTGTGTGGTCACAGTTGAAGACCCGAGGCAGATTTAAAACTGGAAACATTTCTGTTTGATGACAGTCTTGAGACCACGCGCCAAAACGGAGGCGTCTGTCAGCCATTTCCTACAGGCTGTAAAACCGAAGTGCCCGGTTTTGTTGGCTAAGGCTGAGGTTGTCCAAGGGAAGGGAATTTAATATCAATGCGCCACATCTCAGCCTGAAGGCATCAAATTTGTGGCAATTGAGCGGTGCCTGGGGCGGCACAGGACTGTGTTGAGCCGTTGGCGGAGTTCACCGGCCGTATGGCGCGAATGATGCATCGGGGTCAATGTGTATCGAGATTTTACGGCTCGCCTCGATACACCTCGACGCTCGCCTTACACCCCAGCGGCAAGCCGCCCGATATCGGCCATCAGCGCGTTGATCTGCTCACCGCTGGCTTTCGATTCGGTGTAATACGCCGTTACCAGAACAGGCGGGCGGTCGCCGGGCCAGATCACGGCAACATCGTTGCTGGCGTTGTTGGCACCCGAACCGGTCTTGTCGCCCACACGCCAACGGGCAGGGACGCCGGCGCGCAGCTTTTTGTCGCCGGTCTGATTGTTCACCAGCCAGGCCGTCAATTGATCGCGCGAGGCCAGTGTCAGTTTTTCTCCCAGCACCAGCGTGTTCAATGTCTGCAGCATGGCGACGGGCGTGGTGGTGTCGCGCGAGTCACCGGCCCGGTTTTCATTCAGCTCGGGCTCGCGCCGGTCGAGGCGCGTTTGCGTGTCACCGATCGAGCGCAGCCAGGTGGTCAACCCTTCGGGACCGCCCAGGCTGTCGAGCAGCAGGTTGGCTGCGGTGTTATCGCTGAGCGTCATCGCCGCCTCGCACAGCGAACCGACGCTCAGCCCCTGCCCGCCCACGTGCAGCTCAGTGGTCGGTGAATACGGCACCAGTTGCTCGGTGGAATAGGCGATGCGCCGCGACAGGTCTTCCTGCTTTTGATCGACCCTCGCCAACACGCAGGCGGCGGCCAGGCATTTGAAGGTGCTGCACAGGGCAAAGCGTTCATCGCCGCGATGGCTGATCAGGCGCTGGCTGGCCGTGTCCAGAATGGCGACACCCAGCCGGCCGCCGTGACGACGTTCGAGGTCGGCCAGCTGCTGCTGGATGACTCGATCAGAAGAAGGCTCCGAGCGCCGCTCGAAAGCGAATGAAGGAAGACTCAGCAACGTGGGCACAGCCAGCAACGACGCGCCGATGAGGGTTCTGCGGGTGATCAAGATGAACGTCCTTGTGAGGGGCAACGAGCGCCGCACGGATCATGGCACTCACCCCGATGGGATGAGCCGCCGGCGAACCGCTGCGAACCGTGGGCAAACCGGCGCACATCATCCGGCCAGACGCCGGGACATTTCAACCATCAGTCGCTACACACGCACAATCATCGGCCCGCGCCCTCATCGCCCTTGCCGCGTTGCCTTCAGTGTGATCGTTTGAAGGCCGGGATCGAACGCACCCACATGAACAGCCGCTGGGTCGCCGGGGTGTCGACGGGCTCGTGGCTCGCGGCAAGCTCGCCGGCCAGGGACGCCAGCGACTGTGGCAACAGCCAGGAGATCTCCTGCTCGGTGGCCTGATAAGGCATCGGGGTTTCCTCTTTCTCGAACGCTGGCCATGGGTTCATTTCCGTCTCTCCCGCACATGCATGGATGGTTACAGATCGAGCACCAGAGGCCCTGAAGCCGGGACTGCGCAGCAGATCAGCACGTGGTCCGGCGCCGGCCTTTCAGCGGGCGCGACCGGATAATGCACCTGGCCACTGATGAGCCGGGTCTTGCAGGTGCCACAGGATCCGCCGCGGCAGCTGAATTCCGGGCTCAGCCCGCGGCGCTCGGCCAGTTCCAGCAAAGTGCCGCCGGCGGGTTGCCAGCGCGCTTCCTTGGCGGAGCGTTCGAACACCACCGGCACCGCTTCGGTCGCGGCAGGCGCCTGCTCAAAGGCACTCGCCCGGGAATCGCCGCTGCGCTTGAGGCTGGACGGGCCGAAGGTTTCGGCATGAATGCGCTCGTCGCGTATGTGCAGGCCGCGCAGGCCGTCGTAGATCTCTTGGGTAAACGCCGCCGGGCCGCACACATAGAAATCAAAATCGTTGAACGGCAGCAGCGCCTTGAGCAGATCGAGGTCGATGCGGCCGGTCAGGTGGAAATCTTCACCCACCCGCGCTGACGTTTCCGGCTGGCTCAGCACGCGGATCGCTGTCAGCTGGTCGCCAGCCTTCGCAATGAGTGTGTCCACTTCTTCGCGAAACGCCAGGTCGGCCAGACGACGGGCACTCTGGATGAACCAGGTCGCCCGCCCTCCCCGCACCCGTTTGCCTTCGTAGATGACCTCTCGCAGCATCGACAGCATGGGCGTGACGCCGATGCCCGCCCCCAGCAGCACCAACGGCCGGCGCTCTTGCGGGTCCACCACGAAACTGCCCTGGGGTGACCGCGCCTGAAGCAGGTCGCCAACGCTGACGTGGTCATGCAGGTACGCCGAGGCCAGGCCGTCGCGCTTGACGCTGATGCGGAAGAATCCGTCGGACGGCGCGCTGGACAGGCTGTAGGTACGAATCAGCGGCGGCGTGCGACCGTCCGGGGACAGGCGCAGCGGCAGGTGTTGACCGGCCTTGAACGCGGGCAACCCGGCGCCGTCGGCAGGCTCGAAATAGAACGAACGAATACCGTCGCTTTCGTCCTCGATCCGCGTCACCCGCATCGGGCGCCATTGATCGCGCAGAGCATCGGCCTGCAGGCGCGCGGCAGTCTGCTGCCAGTCGCCGGTCATCACGCTGTTCGGCGACCAGCCCTGGAATTCCCAGCGCGAGCGCAACGCCGCTGGCCGACGCACCACCTGCTCCACGCGCACCTGCCATAGCCGTTCGGCGCCTTGAAATGCCGCGATTTCCGGCCCGTCGAGGATCAGCGTGACAGTGCCGGCCACCTGCAACAGCTCGCCGGTCTGGAAATCAACAAACAGCAGACCGGCCTTGGGATTGACCTGAAAATTACCCAGCGTATTGAAGAAGAGGTTGCCGGCGAAATCCGGGACGGTCAGCACATCGCCGTCCACCCGCACGAACCCGGTCTGGCCGCCACGGTGGGACACGTCCACCGAACGATGGCGCTGCGCGCCCTCAAGGTCAACGTAGCTGGCGACGAAGAAGGTGTCGGCGACCCGAATGGTGGCGATGGCGGCGTCATCCAGTGCGGTCAATCGCTGCACCGGGGGACGCTCCGCCACAGCTTTGAGCGGCACCTGCTTCAATGCCCGCAGCTGAATGTACTGCGGGCAATTGCCATACGAATGCTCGACGCTCACGGAAAAACCGTTTTCCCGCACGTCGCTGATGTGGCCATTGATGCGGTTGCGACGGCGAGTGTGCAGGTCGATGCCGAGCATGCCCACCGCCGCGCCCGGCACGAATCCGGCGCCGGCCGGGTCGTCGGCGTTGGGACGTCGGGCGATGTCCAGCCGTCTGGCGTCGGGTGACTGGATAAACCCCGACCGGGCGTCCAGCAGGGTCGCCCATGGCCAGCCTTCAGCGTCCACGGCGCCGATGATCAGGTACGGCAGATGCTCGTAGAACTCACGGTGCTGATCGGGCATATAGTCGCGAATAACGCGCTTGCCCAGGGTTTCCATGCGCTCTGCAACGCCGACTTTGGCCTGCAGAGCGCGCTCGCCGGAATGCCATGGCGATGGTATTTCAGTGCGAATCTCGTTCATGGCGCGAACTCCCTGGACTCCCGGATGATTAGTTGACCAGCCCTGCCGCCGTGCGTGGCATGGGCGTGAAGCCCGGCAGGTTCTCGATACGCGTCAGCCATGCCTGCACGTTGGCGTATTCGTCCAGCGACACATTGCCTTCCGGCGCGTGGGCGATGTAGCTGTAGGCGGCAACGTCGGCGATGGTGGCGTGATCGGTGGCGAGAAATTCGCGGCCGTTCAGGTGCTGATCAATGACGCGGAGCGCGTCGTGGGCCCGCTGAATCGTGTCTTTCGGATCGAAACCCGCGCCGAACACCGTGATCAGCCGAGCCCGCGCCGGGCCCAGATAAATTGCGCCGGAGGCGGCAGACAACCAGCGCTGCACCTGTGCGGCGCCCTCGGGATCATTCGGCAGCCAGCGGCCCGACGGGTCGTACTTCTTTGCCAGGTACACCAGGATCGCCATTGAATCGGCGACGATGACGCCGTTGTCGTCAATCACCGGCACTTGGCCGAAGGCGTTGATGGCGAGGAATTCCGGCTTTTTCTGCTCGCCCTTGGCCAGATCAACAAACTGGATCTTCGGATCAAGGCCCAGCAGCGACAACATCAGCTCGGCGCGGTGGGAGTGGCCTGACAGCGGGAAGTGATAAAGCGTGATGGCGGTCATGGGGTGGGCTCCTGGGCAAGTGGATCAACTCAGCGTGGGGCGGCGATGCCGCAATGGTGAGCCGCGCTGGTGAAGTGAATAGTGGGCCTCGCCGCTGGATTGGAGAATGACCAGAAAAAGCAATCCACTGTTTCACGGAATGAAATGCCGGGCTTCGAATCCCGCTGCTTGAACCGCTCACACGTCTCCCGCCTTCCCTATCTGCAACATTCAGAAATATCCCCTTGACGGAGGCCCGATGGCTGAGCGTTCATATTGGAGTACAGCCATCATCCAACTGCTCTGCTCTCTGGTGAATTTCCATGGTTTCGTCCGTTCTGGCGGCTTCGCTGTCGCGCCGTCGCATTCACTACAGCTGGGTGATCCTGGCCGTTACCTTCCTGACCATGCTGGTCATGGCCGGCGCAGTGGGCGCGCCGGGTGTGTTCATCCGGCCGCTGCAAGCAGAGTTCGGCTGGGACACTGCCGAGATTTCTTCGGCGCTGGCGATACGCTTTGCCCTGTTCGGTCTGGTCGGCCCGTTTGCCGCCGCATTCATGAACCACTTCGGCGTGCGCAAGGTGGTGCTGACCGCACTGACGCTGGTCGCCAGCGGCATGGTCTTGTCGCTGTTCATGACGCAGTTCTGGCAGTTGGTGCTGCTGTGGGGCGTGGTGGTCGGCTTCGGTACGGGGCTGACGGCGATGGTGCTCGGCGCCACCGTCGCGACGCGCTGGTTCTCAAAACATCGCGGGCTGGCAATGGGTTTGCTGTCGGCGAGTTCTGCCACGGGCCAACTGGTGTTCATGCCGCTGCTGGCGAACATGACCGAGCATTTCGGCTGGCGCACGGCGCTGGCGTGCATCTGCACGGCCATCGTCATTGCCGGCGTCGCGGTGCTGGCGTTGATGCGCAACCGCCCTGCCGATCTGCAACTGCCACTCTACGGCGATGAGGACATCCAGCCCGTAGCCGCGAGCACCCAGACCTTCGTTCAGCTGTTGATCACCCCGCTGCGGGTGCTGCGCGACGTGTCGAAAACCTGGACGTTCTGGGTGCTGTTCATGACGTTCTTTATCTGCGGCGCCAGCACTAACGGCCTGATCCAGACCCACTTCATCAGTCTGTGCGGCGATTACGGCCTGGCCGCAACCACGGCGGCCGGAATGCTGGCGGTGATGGGGATTTTCGACTTCTTCGGCACCATCGGTTCCGGCTGGCTGTCGGACCGTTTCGACAATCGCTGGCTGCTGTTCTGGTACTACGGCTTTCGCGGCGTGTCGCTGGTGCTGCTGCCGTTTCTGGATTTCACCGTGTTCGGGCTGTCGGTGTTTGCCCTGTTGTACGGGCTGGACTGGATCGCCACAGTGCCGCCCACCGTGAAGCTGACTGCCCAGCGATTTGGCGCCGAGCGCGCCAATATCGTGTTTGGCTGGGTGTTCGCCGGCCATCAGTTGGGCGCCGCCTTTGCCGCCTTCGGCGCCGGCTGGACACGCACGCATTTCGCCACGTACCTGCCGGCGTTTTTCATCTCCGGCCTGTTGTGCGCCATTGCGGCGTTGATCGCGCTGTCCATCGTGCCGCCCGTGAAGTCGACCAGGGCTGCTACTGCGTAAACGGCTTAAAGCCACTGCCGCGCGGTCAGCCACATACCGTAACCCAAGGCCATCAGCGCCCAGGCCAGCAGCGGATGAAACACCACCCGCCAGGCCATCGCCCGCGGCTCGAAACCGACGCCATGGACGAACCCGCCGGCCACGCCCCACATGATCAGCATCAGCAGGCTGTGGGAGTAATGGCCGTTGGCGTCGAGCATCGACGCCGGGTGAATCAGCAGCACCAGGCTCAGGGGTACGGCCATCAGCAGGGACAGTGCCCGGCCGATGGCGTGCCTGAAGGGTGCATTCAGCGCTTCAGCGGTCACGGCCGCTCTCCAGCGCTGCAGCGTCGGATGACTCCAGCCACAGCGCGTTGATGATGCCGAAGCTGCAGGCCAGCAACACGCCGAGAATCCAGGCGAAATACCACATGATTGTCTCTCCTCTAGAACGCGGCTCAATAAAGGCCGTGGGGGTTGTGGTCGATGTGCGCGGTGGTGACCTTGCCCCACATTTTGGCGTAGCACCACAGCGTGTAGCAGAGGATCAACGGCACGAAAATCGACGCCGCGATCAGCATGATCATCAGGGTTTTATGGCTGGAAACGGCGTCCCACACGGTCAGGCTGGAGGCCGGGTCCAGGCTCGAAGGCATGACGAACGGGAACAGAGCAAAACCGGCGGTGCACAGCGCGCCGACGATCGCCAGGCTGCTGCCGAGGAACGCCGTCCTGCCCTGCCCCGCACTGGCACCGAGCAAGGCCAGCAAGCCACCGAAAATCCCGAGCAATGGCGCGATGACCGTCAGCGGGTGCTGCTGATAATTCGCCATCCAGCCGTGGTTGCTGGCCGTCACGGTTTTCGCAAGCGGGTTGAGCGCCGCGCCGGCATCGAACGCCGAGGTGATCGCCAGGCCCTGAATGCCGCCCAGCAACAACCACACGCCGGCGCCGATGAACGACAGCAGGAACAGCAGCGACAGCCACTGCGCCGCGCGGCGTGAGCGTCGGGCAATGGCGCCTTCGGTGCGCATCATCAGCCAACTGCCGCCGTGCAGACCGAGCATGCTCAGGCTGACCACGCCGGCCAGCAGCCCGAACGGGCTCAACAGCTGCCAGAAGTTGCCGTGATAGCTGGAGCGCAGGGTGTCGTCGAACTGAAACGGCACGCCGAGCAGCAGGTTGCCGAACGCCACGCCGAAGACCAGCGACGGCACCACGCCACCGACGAACAGGCCCCAGTCCCAGCTCTGCCGCCAGCGGGTGTTTTCCAGTTTGCTGCGGTAGTCGAACCCCACCGGGCGCACGAACAGCGCAAACAACACCAGCAGCAGCGCCCAGTACAATCCGGAAAAAGCAGCGGCATACACCAGCGGCCAGGCCGCGAACAGTGCGCCGCCGGCGGTGATCAGCCAGACCTGATTGCCGTCCCAGTGCGGGGCGATGGTGTTGATGACCACGCGCCGCTCGGTGTCGCTGCGTCCGACGTAGGGCATCAGCATCGCCGCGCCCAGGTCGAAGCCATCGGTGAGGGCGAAGCCGATCAGCAATACGCCGACCAGCACCCACCAGATCATTTTCAGTGTCTCGTAATCGAACATCGGGGATTCCTCAGGCCAGGGCCGGGTGTTTGGCGTGGGCAGCGTTGCCGGGCGCGCCTTGCTCGAAGTGGTAGCGACCGGTGTGCAGGCTGCTCGGGCCGAGTCGGGCGAACTTGATCATCAGGTACATCTCGATGATCAGCAGAACGGTGTAGAAGCCGACCAGCGCCACAATCGAACCAAGCACATCCCCTGCCGACAGGGTCGAGGCTGAAAGATGCACGGGCAGTACTTCACCGATGGACCAGGGCTGGCGGCCGTGCTCGGCGACCCACCAGCCGGTCTGGGTGGCAATCCACGGCAGCGGCAGGCTGAACAGCGCCCACTTGAGCAGCCAGCGCTTGCGGGTTTCGTTCTTGCGCGCTGACGCCCAAAAGGCACAGGCGAACAACAGCAGCATGAGCATCCCGCTCAGCACCATCACGCGGAAGGTCCAGAAGATCGAGGCCACCTGGGGGATCGAATCCAGCGCAGCCTGTTTGATCTGCTGCTCGTTGGCGTCGACCACCTTGTCGGTGTACTTCTTCAGCAAAAGGCCGTAGCCGAGGTCTTTCTTCACCGCGTTGAAGGCGTCGAGGGTCTGCTCGCTCTTGTCGCCGCCGCGCAGTTGGCCGAGCAGGCCGTAGGCAGTCATGCCGTTGCGGATGCGGCCTTCATGTTCGCGGACCAGGTCCTTGATCCCGGTGACCTGCTTGTCCACCGAGCGGGTGGCGATGAGGCCCATCACGTAGGGAATCTTCACGGCGTAATCGGTGCGCTGCTCGGCCTGATTGGGCAAGCCGAACAAGGTGAACGCCGCCGGGGCCGGTTCGGTCTCCCATTCGGCTTCGATGGCGGCCAGCTTGGTTTTCTGCACGTCGCCGATTTCGTAGCCGGATTCATCACCCAGCACGATCACCGACAGGATCGAGGCCATGCCGAATGCCGAGGCGATGGCGAACGAGCGCCGGGCGAAGGCGACGTCGCGTCCCTTGAGCAAATACCAGCTGGAAATCGCCAGGACGAAGATCGCGCCGGTGACGTAGCCGGACGCCACGGTGTGGACGAACTTGACCTGGGCGACGGGGTTGAACAGCAGGTCGCTGAAGCTGGTGAGTTCCATGCGCATGGTGGTGAAGTTGAACTCGGCGCCGACCGGGTTCTGCATCCAGCCGTTGGCGATGAGGATCCACAGCGCTGACAGGTTGGAGCCGATCGCCACCAGCCAGGTGACGGTGAGGTGCTGGACGCGGGTCAGGCGGTCCCAGCCGAAGAAGAACAGGCCGATGAAGGTCGATTCGAGGAAGAACGCCATCATCCCTTCGATGGCCAGCGGCGCGCCGAAGATGTCGCCGACGTAGTGGCTGTAGTAGGCCCAGTTGGTGCCGAACTGGAATTCCATGGTCAGGCCGGTGGTGACGCCGAGGGCGAAGTTGATGCCAAACAGTTTGCCCCAGAACTTTGTCATGTCTTTGTAGACTTGCTTGCCGGTCATGACGTAGACCGATTCCATGATGGCGAGCAGGAAGGTCATGCCCAAGGTCAGCGGGACGAAGAGGAAGTGGTACAGCGCGGTCATCGCGAACTGCAGCCGGGAGAGGTCGACGACTGATTCCGATATCATTTTGGGTTTTTCTCAGAGGGTGCGGATGGGGTGCTCAGTAGGTGCAGGCCGGCTTGCACGCCGTCGTCTTTGACTTCGACCGGGGCGTCGAACCAGACGCTGCGGATGCCCATGAGCAGGACCAGTTTGATCAGGAGGATCAGACTGATGTCTTTGGCCAGGGGGTGTTTGAGGAAGTCGAAAGGACCGGGCATGTTGAGGACTCGTCGGGGTGCGAGGTATTTTTCCTACAGGGCCTTCGTGCACCTTTGATCCAGGTCAAGAAACCGCGTTTACTCGGGTGTGGCGGAACGCCACAGCTCTGCCTAGCGGCAGATTGTTTCGCCTTCGGCGACTTACTTTTGAAAAGCACCAAAAGTAAGCAAAAGTGCCTGCTCGTGGTTGGGCCCCTCCTCCGTCGGGGTTCCTTCACTCCGGTCTTGCTCCGTGGGCCCGCGCCGAACGGACATCCATGTCCTAACGGCGCTCTCGCCGCATCCATGCGGCTCGGCCCACTCCGCAAAACCTGCGTTCAGCCTGCACCCAAGTCGCGTGTGGCGGTGTCTGTACCTTTTGTGTACGAAGATCAAAAGCAGATCAACAGCAGATCAACGGCTTCCCGGCTGAAGCCGGTCCTACTGACTGCACACGGCTTTTTAGTGGGACCGGCTTTAGCCGGGAAGAGGCCAGTCCCGGCACTGGAGATCGATGGCTGGCGCGCGATGTGGTGGATCTGGAGGTCGGGGAGTTTGCGTGAGGTTGTGCGCGGGAGTCGGGGAACCCGGCCTCCTCCACTCAAGCTGTTAGGACGACCGGCAGGAAGCCGTCTCAAGTGACGGATTATTCAGCCGATATCCCGATGTGCAAGGCAGTCGGTGACCGTTGTGCCGGAGTGTTCACGGCCCGGAATCTGTCACTTCTGCACCCCATGAGGTAGTTATCGATGACACTCCATTCGCTCATTCACACACTGGGCAGCGCACTCTGTGTGGCGCTGTTGCTGTGCGTGGGCACGGGCGCGTCGGGAGCTGAATCGATTAACTCGAACGCGGGTCGTGTCGAGATCCATGTGGTCACCGAAGAACTCCCGCCCTATAACATGACCCGCGACGGGGTGCTCACCGGCATGAGCACCGAGGTGGTCCAGGCGGTGTTGAAGGAGGTCAATGTGCAGGCTTCCATTCAATCCATGCCTTGGGCGCGGGCTTATGATCTGGCGCTGCACACGCCCAATGTACTGATCTACTCCATCACCCGCACCGCCGAGCGTGAGCGGCTGTTCAAGTGGGTCGGGACCATCGCTGCGTCGCGCTGGTTTCTGTATTCGTCGGCCAGTCATCCCGTCACGCTGCTGAGCCTGGACGATGCGCGAGACTGGCAAACCGCGACGGTCAACGAAGACGTCGGCGAGCAGTACCTGATGGCGCGCACGTTCGAGATCGGCCATCAACTGCAATCGAGCAACCGCTACGAATTCAACTACCAGAAACTGCAGACCGGCCACGTTGACCTGTGGATTTCCGACGAGCTCAACGCTTACTACCTCGCCCGGCAGGTCGGCGATGACCCCACCCGAACGCTGGTGCAATCCCTGCGTATAAAAGAGCTTGAAGAAGCCGGCGGCTTCAACATGGCGTTCAGCGTCGGCACACCCGACGCCACGGTGCAGCTGTTTCAGAAAGCCCTTGAGACCCTTCGCGCCAACGGCACCTACGACGCTATCGCGCGCAGGTGGCAATGAGCATGCCGTTCGAAACCCCTTCCGACTCACCCGGCGACACCCGCCCCACCCCACGCACCGGACAGCGCACCGGCTCGCTGGCGCGACGTCTGGTGCTGGCGACGCTGGCGTTCTGCGTGTTGTTCACGGCCGCGACGGTGCTGGTGCGCACCTGGTTCGCCTGGAACACCAATCTGGCGAACATGAACGCCGAGCTGAGCCTGGTCGATCAGGTGTTCCAGGGCACGCTGTCCAAAGCCGTGTGGGAAATGGATGATCAGGCGCTGCAGACCCAGATCGACAGCGTGGCCACGGCGGCGCCGGTCGGCCGGGTCCAGCTGAAAATCCTGCGGCCCGGTCGCGCCCCCGAGATTCTGGAACGCCAACACCCCGGCCACACCGGCTCGATCCGCGCCCCGGCGTTGCATCGGCAGCTGACGATTGCGCCCTACCCCGGCGCCAGCGAGGTGGTCGGCGAGCTGACCATCGAAGGCGACGAGAGCCTGCTGTGGAAACGCCTGTGGAAAGAAGTCGCGGTCATCATGCTCACCCAGATCATTCAGTCCCTGGCGCTCGCCGGGCTGATCATGGGCATGTTCAACCGCTCGGTGACCCTGCACGTGCGGCGCATTGCCCGCCACCTCGAACACTTGACACCGCTCAACCTCAAGACGCACCTGACCCTGGAGCGGCGCGGCAAGGGCGGTGACGAACTCGACCTGCTCGAAGCGGGCGTCAATGACCTGCAGGACAAACTGGCCGCCCACCTGGAGCGTCAGGCGCGCGATGAAGTCGCCCTCGCCGCCAGCCGCGACCAGCTCGCCGAACTGGTCGAGCAGCGCACCGCACAGCTCAAGGCCGCCAACACGCGACTGGAAGCCCTGACCCGCTTCGATCCGCTCACGGGGCTCGCCAACCGCCGTCATTTCGACGAACTCAAGGAGCTGGAATTCAACCGCGCCTTGCGTCATCGCCAGCCGCTGTCGGTGCTGATGTGCGACATCGATTTCTTCAAGCTTTACAACGACACCTATGGCCATGCCCGGGGCGATCAATGCCTGCGCGACGTGGCCCTGGCCATGAGCGCGCTGTTTTCACGCTCCGGCGAACTGGTGGCGCGGCTCGGCGGCGAAGAGTTCGCCGTGCTGCTGCCGGGCCAGGATGAGCAACAGGCGCTGGCCTCGGCCGATCGCCTGCGCGGGCTGCTGGCCCGGCAACAACTGGTACACAGCGCTTCACCGGTCTCGCCTTTCGTGACCTTGAGTATCGGCGTGGCCGAGCTCGACCCGGCGAACATGGAGCACTTCGATCAACTGCTGCAGAGTGCCGACCGGGCGCTGTACCGGGCGAAAAGCCAGGGCCGGGACCGCTGTGTGATCTGAACCGAGAGGAATGCCATGGGAACAATTCATCGTCAGCGCAGCGTTCTGGTCACTTTCCTGATGCTGTTCGTGTGCCTGAACGCTGGCGCCGCGACGTTGCAAGTGGTGACCGAAGACTCCTCCTACAGCGCACTCGACGGCGACAAGGTGGTCGGGGTCGCCAGTGAAGTGGTCGAGATGACCCTCGCCAACGCCGGCATCACCGATTACCACATGGCGTTGTACCCCTGGGCACGGGCCTACGACATCGCGCGGCTCCAAGCGAACGTGCTGATCTATCCGATGATCCGCAGCAGTGCGCGCGAAGGGCTGTTCAAGTGGGTCGGCGAGCTGGAACACGTCATGCCGTCGTTCTACAAACTCCGCGAGCGCCGCGATGTGGTGGTCAAGGCCTTGCAGGACGCCAGCCGTTACACCGTCGGTGTCGTGCGTGACGACTCGCGGCAGCAGTATCTGGAGGGCAAGGGTTTCAGCAGGATGGTGGTGTCGCCCAATAACCTCGACAACCTGCGCAAACTGATCAGTGGCCAGGTCGAGCTGATCCCCATGCCCGAGCGCGAGGCGCGGGAGCAATGCGCCGATCTGCACATCGCCTTCGAGGACCTGGAAAGCGTGTTCACCCTCGACGAACTGTCCAAAGGTCTCTACGTCGCCCTCAGCGCCAGCACCCCGGAGGAAACAGTGCAGCGAATCACCGCCGCCTTCGCCCGACTCAAACAGGACGGCACGGTGGACAGGGTCATCGCCGGGCAGTGACAGCAAGCCGTCCCAATCGCATCCCGGCCTGCTAAACCTGGTTTTCACGCCCCGGAAATCAGCGCCTTGGGGATTTCACAAAGCCTTCACAATTGTTTTGGAAAACTCCGCGCGGTCTGTCCCGCTTACCCTCCCGGCAGCCACTGACTGGCTCAATCTGACGTCTCGGCCCCACGGATGGAAATGCCTGCTGCACCCGCACCCCAGGCACTGCGCGGCCCTTATATGGAAATGAATTCGATGGTCAAACCGGTCACGTCTACTCGTCTGGTGATGCTGTTTTCCCTGTGCCTGGTGCTGTTTTACAACCTGGCGACCTGGCGCGCACTGGTTGATCTGGCGCAATTGCAGGGCGTCAAAGCCATCGCGTTTTATGTGTCGTTTGCCTTCCTGCTGTGGGCCGCGATCACCCTGCTGCTCACACCCCTTTCGTTTCGCCTGACGCTCAAGCCGGTGCTGAGTCTGGTGGCGCTGTGCTCGGCCGGCGCCGCGTACTTCATGAACACCTACGGCATCAGCATCGACACGACGATGATGCAGAACGTGCTCGAAACCAACCCCGGCGAGGCCGAGGCCCTGTTGAGCGGCAAGCTGTTTCTCTACCTGGGCCTGCTCGGCGTGCTGCCGATCGCGCTGATCTGGTGGGTGCCGGTGACCTACCGCCGTGTGCTGCCCGGGCTGGTCAACAAAGTGCTCGTCTGCATCGGCTGTCTGCTGGTGATCGCCGCTGCCGTCGGCCCCTTCTACTCGACCTATGCGCCGATCTTTCGCGATGAAGACAAGCTCACCCACTTCATCAACCCGACCAATTACATTTACGCCATCGGCAAGCTGACCAAGCAGACCGTCGCCATCAAAGAGACGCTGAAAATCCAGACCGTCGGCGCCGACGCGGCGCTCAGCCCGCAAGCACAACAGCGGCCGAAGAAGAGCCTGATGATCTTCGTCGTCGGCGAAACGGCCCGGGCCGACCACTTCTCCCTCAACGGTTACGGGCGGGAAACCAACCCGGAACTGAAGAAGCAGGACATTCTCAATTTCACCCACGTGGCCTCGTGCGGCACCTCCACCGCCGTGTCAGTGCCGTGCATGTTTTCGAAGTTTCCGCGCACCGATTACAGCGACAAAAAAGGCAAGACCTACGAGGGCCTGCTGGACATGCTTCAGCGCGCCGGTCTGAAAGTGCTGTGGCTCGATAACAACAGCGACTGCAAAGGCACCTGCCTGCGCGTGCCCCACAGCGATATCCCGAAAAACCAGCCGAGCCCGTTCTGTGATGGCAAGAACTGCCTCGACGAATCGCTGCTAGTGGGCTTGCAGGACTACATCGACTCGCTGCAGGACAACGCCATCATCGTGCTCCATTCCGATGGCAGCCACGGCCCGGAATACTACGATCGCTACCCCAAGACGCTCGAACGCTTCACGCCCGTCTGCCACACCAATCAGTTGGGCAGCTGCACGTCCGACGAGCTGAGAAACGTCTACGACAACACCATTCTCTACACCGATCACTTCCTGTCCCAGACCATCGAGTTGCTCAAACGCAACCAGGACAAGGTCGATGCCTCGATGATCTACGTCTCGGACCACGGCGAGTCCCTCGGCGAAAACGGCATCTACCTGCACGCCGCGCCGTACGCCATCGCACCGACGGCCCAGACCCACGTGCCGATGGTGATGTGGTTTGGCCACTCGACCCTGGAAGACGCCGGCGTCGATCGCACCTGCCTGGCGGCCAGGCAAGACCAGCCGGACCTGAGCCATGACTACATGTTTCATTCGGTGCTAGGCTTGCTCGGCGTTACCAGCACGGAATACCAGCCGGCGCTGGACCTATTTCACAGCTGCAAGCGCGACAAGGGATGAGTTGAAATGACCTGCCAGAACCCGGTGAAACGTCTTGATCAACCGGTGTTCTGGCGGGAGGCGCAGCTGCCGTTCATTGAAGCGCGCTCCATCGACGACGGACGCAAGGTCTGTTATTCCCGCCATTCCCACGACGTGTTTTCCATCGGCGCAATCACCGCCGGGCAAAGCACGTACCTGCACGAGAAAACCACTCAGACCATCGCCACCGGCACCGTTGTGGTGATGAACCCCGGCGAGGTCCACGCCTGCAATCCCATCGACGATCAGCCGTGGTCTTACCTGATGCTGTACGTGAACGCGCAATGGCTGGGCGCGCTTCAGCGGGATTGCGGGGTCAACAACGAGGGCATGTTTCGCGGGTATCCGGCCACCCACAGTCGTGACCCACTGTTGTTCGACGGGCTGCTGGCGCTGTGTAGGCAGCTGGTGGATTCGCAGCTGGATACGCTGGCGAAACAGGAGGCAGCTGTCGGGTTCTTCAGCCTGGTCGAACAGCGTCTGGGCGGCTCGACGCTGCCGGCCAGACGGCCCAACCCCAAGGTCGAACGCGCGGCGCGTTACATCGATACGCATTACCTGCAGCCGATTCGGCTGGAGGAGTTGTGCGCGGTGGCGAACCTGTCCGAGGCCTACCTGATTCGCGCGTTCGAGCAGCATTACCACATGACGCCCCACGCCTGGCTGGTCAACCGGCGCATCCAGCACGGCCAGGCGCAATTGCGCAGCGGCGAGCCCATCGCCGACATCGCCCAGCAGAGTGGTTTTGCCGATCAGGCGCACTTTCAGCGGGCGTTCAAAAAGCACCTGGCGGCAACGCCGGGTCAGTACAAGCCCTGATCGGCTGTTGCTGCTCGCAAGAGAGGGTTCAGACGTAAAACAGCGACACCGCACAGCCTGCCAGTAGCGCCGCCATGCTGCGGTTGAACACGCGGATGCGCCGAGGGCTGCGCAAGTAAGGGCCGAGAAAAGCACCGGCGTAGGCCCAGCAGCCCACCGACAGGTAGCACACGACGAAGTAAATCAGGGCAAACAGACCGATCAGTCGCGCCTCGCCATCGGCCACGAACGCACCCATCCCCGCCACCGCCGCAAGCCACGCTTTCGGGTTCAGCCACTGCATCGCTGCACCGTGCAGAAACGACGGCTCGCGGGTCGGTTTGGCGACGTCAAGGCGGCCGTCGTCCATGGCCAGCTTCCACGCCAGATAGAGCAAAAACGCCACCCCGGCCCAGCGAATCATCTCGGTCAGCATCGGGTAACGCTGCAGCACTTCATGCAGGCCGAACCCGGTGAACATCAGCAGCACGACAAAGCCCACCGTCGCGCCGAGCACATGGCGCAAGCTGGCGATCAGGCCGAACTGCGCGCCCGAGCTGAGCGCCACGACGTTCACCGGCCCCGGCGATATGGACGCGGCCAGTGCGAACGCCGCCATGGAAATCATCAGATTCATTGCACGTATCACCCTTCATTGACTGTGAAGTGAGTGTACGAAGGGCGCACGAGCTGGCGATTGAACAAAACTGACCAATCGCCGACGGTGTGCCTGGTTCAGGGTTCAGGGTTCAGTCGTGGGCTTGGGTCACTCTTGGGCCTGGGACAAGGGCCGCGCCACTTCTTCCAGAGATTTGCCTTCCGATGCCACGCCCCAGATCGCTTGCACCACGGCGGCCAGCAACATCAACGCGGCACCGATCAGGTAACCGAAAAACACCGGGCCCCGCTCATGGGTGTCGATCAACTGGCCGAACAGGGTCGGGCCGACGATGCCACCCAACGCCGTGCCGAACGCATAGAACACCGCAATCGCCAGCGCACGTATCTCCAGCGGGAAGGTTTCGGCGACGGTCAGATAGGCCGAACTGGCCGCTGCCGAGGCGAAGAAGAAAATAATCATCCAGGCGATGGCCTGTTGTGTGACATCCAGAACGCCCTGCTCAAACAGATAGCCGCTGAGGGTCAGCAAGACCCCGGACACGGCGTAGGTCAGGCTGATCATCACCCGCCGCCCCACCACATCGAACAGCCGGCCCAGCAACAAGGGCCCACAGAAATTGCCCAGCGCCAGGGGCAGCACGTACCAACCGATGGATGCCGATGGCACTTGGTAGAACTCGGTGAGCACCAGGGCGTAGGTGAAGAAAATCGCGTTATAGAAGAACGCCTGGGCGGTCAGCAACGTCAGGCCCACCAGCGCGCGACGGCGGTAGGTGTTGAACAGCGTGTGGAAAATCTCTTTCAGCGGCGTGTGGTCCCGCGCATGCAAACGCAAAGACGGGCCCGTTGGCGTGGAGAGGTCATGGCCCTGACGGCGCAGACGCTCTTCGATGCCTTCCACAATCACCCTCGCCTCCTCGCCCTGGCCGTGAATCAGCAACCAGCGCGGACTTTCCGGCAGCCACAGCCGCATCAGCAGAATGATCAGACCGAGCACCGCGCCGATGCCGAAACACAGGCGCCAGCCCATGTCCGCGCCGACCCACGAGGCGTCCAGCAGCACGATGGAGCCGACCGCGCCCAAGGCCGCGCCGATCCAGAAGGTGCCGTTGATGGTCAGGTCCACCCAGCCGCGAAAGCGTGCGGGCGTGAATTCCTGGATGGTCGAGTTGATCGCCGTGTACTCGCCGCCGATGCCCATCCCGGTCAGAAACCGGAACAGCAGGAAACTCCAGACGCTGAAGGAAAACGCCGTGGCGGCGGTCGCGGTGATGTACAGCGCGAGGGTGATGAAGAACAGTTTGCGCCGGCCCAGCCGGTCCGTCAGCCAGCCAAAGAACAACGCCCCCAGTACCGCGCCGCAGATATAAGCGCCGCCGGCCAGACCGATGTCGGCGTTGGTCAGGTGCAGGACAGGGCTGTCTTTCAACGCCCCGGACACCGAGCCCGCCAGGGTCACTTCCAGCCCGTCGAGCAGCCAGGTGATGCCCAGGGCAAACACCAGCAAGGTATGGAACCGGCCCCACGGCAGACGATCGAGCCGGGCCGGCAGATCCGTTTCAAACACTGCGCCTTTGGGGTCTGCCGCTACTGCCTGCACGCTGCTGATCGCCATGAGTCGTCCCCGTGGATCGGAAGTAATCTGTGGGTTCAGAGTTCGCGGGGGGCGCGGGAGTTCAGCGGGGGTGATGGGATCTGTGTCAGCCGCTGAACCTGTGGGACTGAGCTTGCTCAGGAAAAGGCCGGAACAGTCAGCCACTTTCTTCAGTGAGTAAGAGCAAGCCTTCGCGAGCAAGCTCGCTCCCACAGGATCGCGGACCGACTGGGGATATAAGGGGACTGATTTATTTACATCGCTTCACCGTAAATTAATCTGTCCCCGGCTGGACTGAACAATGAGGCTGCTCGTACCGGCCCCTTCCCGGCTAAAGCCGGTCCCACTAACTCAAAAAAAAACCCACCAAACGGTGGGTTTCTTTTTTCAACGCGGCTGCGTGGGTTAAACGTTGAACACCGTCACCAGCTTGGTGTTCAGGTACGCCTCGATCGCTTCAGTACCGCCCTCGGATCCGTAGCCGGAATCCTTGATGCCGCCGAACGGCACTTCAACCAGGCCGATGCCCTGGTGGTTGATCGACAGCATGCCGGCTTCGATGCGGGTGCTGAGGATGTGGGTGGTTTTCATCGATGAGGTAAACGCATACGACGCCAAGCCGAACGGCACGCGGTTGGATTCCTTGACGGCATCCTCGACCGTGTCGAACGGCACCAGCAGGGCCACCGGGCCGAACGGTTCTTCGTTCATGATGCGCATTTCGGTGGTCAGTCCGCTGATGACGGTGGGCTGGAAGAAGTAGCCCGGCCCTTCGATGGCCTTGCCGCCAACGTGGACCTTGGCGCCCTTGTCGCTGGCGTCCTTGATCAGCGCGTTCAACGCCGGAATGCGACGCTCGTTGGCCACCGGACCCATGGTCACGCCCTGCTCCAGGCCGTTGCCGACTTTCAGCTCGTGGGTGTGGCCGACGAACTTCTCAACGAACTCATCGAACACCCCGCGCTGGACCAGAATCCGCGTGGGTGACACGCAGACCTGCCCGGCGTTGCGGAACTTGGCGCCGGCCAGCGTGCGCGCCGCCAGGTCGATATCGGCGTCATCGAACACCAGCGCCGGGGCGTGGCCGCCGAGCTCCATGGTCGCGCGTTTCATGTGCTGACCGGCCAGCGCTGCCAGTTGCTTGCCCACCGGTGTCGAGCCGGTGAAGGTGACTTTCTTAATGGTCGGGTGCGCGATCAGGTAGCTGGAAATCTGCGCCGGGTCGCCATAAACCAGGCCGATGACGCCGGCCGGAACGCCGGCATCAACGAAAGCGCGGACCAGTTCGGCAGGCGACGCCGGGGTTTCTTCCGGGGCCTTGACGATGATCGAGCAGCCGGCCGCCAGCGCCGAGGACAGCTTGCGCACCACTTGGTTGATCGGGAAGTTCCACGGCGTGAACGCCGCCACGGGGCCGACCGGTTCCTTGATGACTTTCTGCTCGACCGAGACGTTGCGCGATGGCACCAGACGGCCGTAGGCGCGGCGGCCTTCTTCGGCCAGCCAGTCGATGATGTCGGCGGCAGACAGGGTTTCCATGCGCGCTTCGGCCAGGGGCTTGCCCTGTTCCTGGGTCATGATGTTGGCGATGTGATCGACGCGGTCGCGCAGCAGGTTGGCGGCTTTTTGCATGATTTTGTAGCGGTCGTAGGCCGGGGTGCTGCGCCAGGTTTCAAAGCCGCGTTCGGCCGCTGCGAGGGCCTGGTCCAGATCGGCGATGTCGGCGTGGGCAACGGTACCTAGGGTTTCGCCGTCGGCGGGGTTGATGACATCGAGGGTGCGGCCGTCTGCACTGGCACGCCATTGACCATCGATGAACAGCTGAACGTCTGGGTACATGGGGAACTCCGGATGCGCCTCGCGGGGAGGCGGAGGGAAGAAAGGCGCGCTGAACCTGGCGGATGCGCGCCGCTCGCGATCGGATCGGATCGGTTGCGGGACATCCTCAGAGATAGGGGCGGACGAGGCCGTTTTCAATGGCGCTGGACATGAAACTCGCGACTGGCGGTCTCTGGCCTTTTTGCGCATGAAGATCAAAAGCAAATCAAGATCAACGGCTTCCCGGCTAAAGCCGGTCCTACAGTCCGAGCCAATCCCACTGACTGCACACGGTGCCCTTGTGTTGATTGTTCCCACGCTCCGCGTGGTAACACCGCCCCGGACGCTCCGCGTCCTGCAGACGAGGCGGGGCACGTTAGATCAGCATCAACTGCCGAGCGTAGGCATGCAGCACCTCGCGCTGGATCATGAAGCTGGCGTATTTACCTTCGCGCAGAGTGGCGATGAGGCCGGCGCGTTCAAGCTCTTTGGTGTGGTGGGAAACGGTCGCGGCGCTGACCGGGTGGACCTTCAGCACTTCGGCGCAGGGCAGCGCCTGTTCACTGTCGCCGATCTGAACCAGAATCCGAAAGCGGCGGCTGTCAGCCAGCGCCCGGGCGATCAATGCGAATTGCGAGTCACTCAACGGAAACTGCTGTGCGGTGCTCTTGATCATTGTGACGCCTCAGTAAAAACCTCCTTGTCCAGAGATACTGCGGAACAAACTCGACAGGCTGATGACGGTCACCACTGATGGCGTTCGACACTGGCGGCCAACATTATGGAGGCTTTCGGCAAAAGATGGTTCAGCGTCGCGAGCATTGGCCTTGGAACCACCCGACATCGATCGCTGACCTGGTTAATGTTTTCTGGCATCCTGCGCGCCCTTTTTCCCACGACCGACTGCCATGCCTCGCCTTTCACTTTGTACACAATCTACTACCAAAATGTATTTATGCGTGTGGACATGTTGTACAGTCGTCAGTCCTGACCGGCAAGACAAGATGTCCGCACCGGTCGGAGATGTGTCATCCGCAAAGCCCATGACCCCATAAAAACAAAATGGCAGGCTATCCATGACCGCACCTCAACACAGCGCCCCGACCCGCTCGACTTCAGCTTCGTCCAGAACAGACCTCATCTACGGCCTGCATGACCGACCGCATTTCACCGCCGCGATCTTCGCCGCGTTGCAGCACGTGCTCGCCAGTTTCGTCGGCATCATCACCCCTACCCTCATCGTCGGCAGCGTGCTCGGGCTGGACAGTGAAGTGCCGTACCTGATCAGCATGGCGTTGTTCGTGTCCGGGCTGGGCACCTTCGTTCAGGCCAAACGCTTCGGCCCGATCGGTTCAGGGCTGCTGTGCCTGCAGGGCACCAGCTTTTCCTTCCTCAGCGTGATCCTCAGCGCCGGGTTTCTGGTCAAGAGTCGCGGCGGCGGCACCGACGAAATCCTCTCGACGATCTTCGGCGTGTGCTTCTGCGCGGCGTTCGTCGAAGTGGCCCTCAGCCAATTCATCGGCAAATTGCGCAAGCTGATCACCCCGGTAGTCACGGGTACGATCATCACCCTGATGGGCCTGTCGCTGTTGAAAGTGGCGATGACCGACATGGCCGGCGGCTTCGGCGCCAGCGACCTGGGTTCCGCGGCGAACATGGGCCTGGCCGGCCTGGTGCTGATCACCATCGTGGTGCTCAACCGGTTCAATATTCCGTTGTTGCGCCTGAGCGCAATCATCATCGGCCTGACCTTGGGCTTCGCCGTCGCCTGGTTCATGGGCCGGGTGGATTTCGCGCAGATGCCCCATGTCCCGGTGATGAGCCTTCCGGTGCCCTTCAAATACGGGTTTTCCTTCGATCTGCTGGCGTTCATCCCGATCGCGGTGATCTTTCTTGTGTCGCCGCTGGAGGCCGCCGGGGACCTCACCGCCAACTCGATGATTTCCCAACAGCCGGTGAGCGGGCCGGTTTACATCCGCCGGATCAAGTCGGGGCTGCTGGCGGACGGCCTGAATTCGGCGCTGGCCGCGACCTTCAACAGCCTGCCCATGGTCACGTTCGCGCAGAACAACGGGGTCATTCAGCTGACAGGGGTCGCCAGCCGCTATGTGGCGTTTTTTATCGCCGGGATTCTGGTGCTGCTGGGCCTGTTCCCGATCATCGGCGCGGTGCTGCAACTGATGCCCAAGCCGGTGCTGGGTGGCGCAACGCTGATCATGTTCGGCACGGTCGCGGTGGCCGGCATCAAGATTCTCTCGGAAGCCGGCCTGCATCGGCGCAACATGCTGATCGTGGCGATTTCCCTGGGCATGGGCCTGGGCGTCGCGGCCGTGCCGGAGGTCTTGCGCGAGCTGCCCAAGGCGCTGCACAACATTTTCGAATCGCCCATCACCGTTGGTGCATTCTGCGCGATCCTCCTCAATATCTTCCTGCCGGAGGAATACCAGGAGCCGGAGCTCACCGAATTCGACCCGGAAGCCGCCACGCTCAAGGTGCTGCAGGATCCGCCCCCTGGCCCCGCCGCGTGACCTGACGCAGAACCTCTCCCGGCGCGCGGGGTCGCACACTTGAATCGCCAGGACGTTTGAAGGGGCGTGTTGCGCCCCAACGGCCTGCCACGGGAGTCACCGATGCCGCTACGCCCGATCCGCACCCTCCTCGCCGGCCTGACCATGGTGCTCGCACTGAGCGCCTGCGCGCTGTTTCCCAACCGCGACCCGTTGAACATCAACGTGGTGGGCATCGATCCCCTGCCCGGCCAGGATCTGGAAATCCGCTTCGCCGTGAAGCTGCGCCTGCAAAACCCCAACGACACCGACATCCAGTACGACGGCGTGGCGCTGAACCTGGACGTCAACGGCCGCTTGCTGGCCTCTGGCGTCAGCGACCAGAAAGGCACGATCGGGCGGTTTTCCGAAGGCGTGTTGACAGTGCCGGTCACCGTGTCAGCCTTTGCCGCCCTGCGCCAGGCGGTGGGCCTTGCCGATCAGCAGCGCCTGGACAACCTGCCCTACGAATTGCACGGCAAGCTGGCCGGCGGACTGTTCGGCACGATGCGCTTCGAGGACAGCGGCACGCTGAGCCTGCCGAAACCGGCCAGCGGCACTTGGTGATAGCAAACTGAGCGACCGGATTTACGCTTTTAGTGGGACCGGCTTTAGCCGGGAAAGCGTCAGCCGCCACACCGCAAACACGGGCAAAAATGATGTCGCCAGGACTGGCCTATTCCCGGCTGAAGCCGGTCCCACTAAACCACGCATGGCAGGACCGGCTTCAGCCGGGAAGGCGTCCGACGGGCTAAACCGAAACCTACCCCCGCGCAGCCGCCACCAGTCGATTCACCTCGGCGCGCACCATGTTGGCGTACTCCGGCGGCGACATGGCGTCGAGCTCACCGCGCACCCACTCCGACCATTTGCCCTTGCGCTTGGCCCGCTCGCCCATCAGCCGCGCGGCGTCACCTTTGGCCTTGCCCAGATTGCTCTGCCACAGATCGAACAGGCGCGACTTTTCGTCCTCGATCGCGGCACGTTCCGGAAGGGTTTTATTGGCCAGGTTGTAGCTCATGGTATGTACCTCGGTGGTCAAAACGAAATGCATAAACGGAGCCGGTGACGGGCTCGAAAAACGTCAGCATCTTACACCCGCCGACCGTGAATCCCGACCCCTATACGCGCACTTTTTGCCCGCTGGCGGAAATGCGCTGCAACTTTTCAGGCGCTCAAAACTCCATTGCACACTGCCATAACCACTGAAAGGAAATTTGCCATGGCTCGTAAAACTGCTGCCCAAAACGCCGCTGTCGAACAGATCAAGGATCAAGCGTTCAGCGAACTGGCCGCCCTCATTGAAGAGTCCGACAAACTGCTCAAGGACAGCGCTTCCCTGGTCGGCGAAGAAGCCGACACCGTGCGTGCCCAACTGAGCCAGAAGCTCAAGCAGGCGCTGGAATCCGTGGGCAGCGTGCGCGAACGCGCCAAGCCAGCCGTTGATGCCACCGAAAATTACATCGGCGGCCACCCATGGCAGACCGTGGCAGTCTCGGCAGGCTTTGGTCTGGTAGTGGGTCTGTTGCTGGGCCGTCGTTGATCAACGACGTTTGAACGGCTGACGGATAGGCTTCAGTCGGAAAGTCTCAGGCATCGGCTCTGACTTTGAGGGTGCCTGAGGTGGCCTCTTCCCGGCTGAAGCCGGTCCAATAACGGCGTAATCCGCTTAGTAGGACCGGCTTTAGCCGGGAAGCCCTCATAAAATCTTTATGACCGCGGCGCGATCACTTCCAGCTGTGAAAGGCGATGGCCCTTGACCATCGCGGCATCGATCTCTGTCTTGGCTTTCTCGGCATCCGCCTGAGACTCGAACGGCCCGATCATCACCACTTCCCTGCCATCGACCTTCACCACGTAAGACGGGTAATGGTGCTCGACCAGCCAATAGGTCATGTCGCTCAGCGCTTCCTTCAAATGAACACGAATGGTCCATTGCTGCGAAGCGGGCGTCGGCGCTTCAGCGGTCGAATCAGTGCTCGGAACCTGGGCAGGTGCCGCCGGCTTGCCACCATCACAACCCGCCAGCATCAACACCGCCACCATCATTGCCATCTTGCGCACGTCTGTCGCTCCTCGTTTGAAGTGGCGGGAGTCTATCACCGCAGACAGGCGGGAGTTGTAACGGCCCGACGCTACACTGCCCGGCTGCAGCAATGGACCCGCCTTCATCCCTCCCCGGTTGCGGAGCCCTGAAAAGATTGCTGCCCGCCCCACAAATAACCGAACCCGATGATGGCACTGTGGTCAATCTCTCAAGTATTTCGAGGCGCACCATTCATGACGTTCACTTCAGCTAATGCGAGCCTGCGCTTCGCCGACAGTGTATCGTTGCCAGCCCGCCACCCAGGCGCGCAATCCACGAAAGCCGATCTATCGTGAACACACCCATGACTCCCGCGACGCCCGCGCCGATGACTGACACCTCTCACCGCCAGGCTCATGCATCCGAACAGCCGCCCGTTCCAGCGATCGCCGAGGCGCAGACCCGCGCCGATCAGTGGATCATCTGTGAGCATTGCGACTCGGTCTATGAGGCCATGCCCCTGAACAAAGGCGAGGCTGCCTACTGCCTGCGCTGCGCTGCGATTCTTCGTCGCAGTCACCGGATGACCGTCGAGCAACTGCTCGCCCTGACCATCGCCGCCTGCGTCCTGTTCATCTTCGCCAACGTATTCCCGGTCATCAGCATCAGCATGCAGGGCCTGCACAACGAAGTGACGCTGTGGGGTTCGGTTCAGGCGCTGGCCCAGGGGCAGATCACACTGATCGCGCTGGTCGCGGGACTGGCCATCATTCTCGCGCCAGCGCTGCAGATCGCCTTGCTGTTCTGGGTACTCGCCCACGCCCATCGCGGCGAGATCGCCCCCGGCTTCAAGATGTGCATGCGCACCCTCGAACATTTGCGGCCCTGGAGCATGCTGGAGGTGTGCCTGCTGGGGATTCTGGTGGCCATCGTCAAACTGGCGGGCATGCTGGACGTGCACGCGGGCGTCGGCCTCTGGGCCATGGCGATGCTGATGGTGCTGATCGTACTGATCGCCGGCAAAGACATCCGCCGTCTGTGGGACGAATTGGGAGTCGGACCTGAATGAACGGCATTCCCTACGCCCGCGAGTACAACGTCACCCTGTGCCATATCTGCAGTTACGTCTGCCCGGAAGACGCCCATGAATGCCCGCGCTGCGAGTCGCCGGTGCATCGGCGCAAACCCAACAGCCTGACGCGGACCTGGGCCTTTCTGATTGCCGGGCTGATCTTCTACCTCCCGGCCAACCTGTTGCCGGTGATGTACACGACCATGCTCGGCAGCAGCAGCGAGAACACCATCATGAGCGGGGTCATCGAGTTCGCCGAAGGCGGCTCGTGGGACATTGCCATTCTGATTTTCATCGCCAGTGTGGTCGTGCCCTGTATCAAGTTTCTGGTGCTGGGGCTGTTACTGATCACGTGCCAGCGCCGCAGCACCTGGGCGATGCGCGAGCGTTCGCGGCTGTTTCGTTTCATTGAATTGATCGGCTACTGGTCCATGCTCGATGTGCTGGTGGTGGCGCTGGTGGCAGCGCTGGTGCAGTTTCGCGGGCTCAGCACCATCGAGCCGCGCCTTGGCATTCTGTTTTTTGGTTTGGTGGTGGTGATGACCATGCTTGCCGCCATGACGTTCGATCCCCGGCTAATCTGGGACGCAGAGGTTGAAGATGTCCGATAACACCCTACCCCCCTCCCCGCCGACCCGACCGCAGGTCAAGGCCCGCAAGGTGCGCGTTTCGCTGGTCTGGCTGGTGCCGATCGTCGCAGCCCTGATCGGCCTGTCGATGGTGGTTCATGACTTCCTCAACGTCGGCCCCAAAGTGGTGGTGAGCTTCCTCACGGCCGAGGGTCTGGAAGCCAAGAAAACCCAGGTCAAGTACAAGAACGTGGTCATCGGCATGGTCACCGACATCGAACTCAGCGATGACCGCACCCACGTGCTGGCGAGCATCGACCTGAACCAGTCGGCCGCGCCCTTCACCCGCGCCGACACGCAGTACTGGGTGGTGCGTCCGCGCATCGGCGCCCACGGCGTCACCGGCGTCGACACCTTGTTGTCGGGGGCTTTCATCGGCGCCGACGCCGGCAGCTCGGAAGACACCAAAAAAGACTTCACCGGTCTGGAAACCCCGCCGGCCGTGACCTTCGGCGAGAAAGGCAAGCGCTTCATTCTGCACACCGACGACCTTGGCTCTCTGGACATCGGCTCGCCGGTGTACTTCCGCCGCATTCAGGTGGGTCAGGTGGTGGCCTACGAACTGGCGAAGGACGGCAAGGGCGTGGACGTCGAAATTTTCGTCGGCGCGCCAAACGATCAGTTCGTCCTCGATGATTCACGCTTCTGGAATGCCAGCGGGGTCGACGTCACCCTCGGTGCTTCGGGCCTGAAGGTATCGACCCAGTCCATGGCCTCGATCCTCTCCGGCGGTATCGCCTTCCGCGAACCCAAGTACAGCCCGGACGCCAAACCAGCAAACGGCAACGCCGAATTCAAACTGTTCGAAGACCAGGCCACTGCACTGGCGCCGCCCGATGGCGAACCCAAATACATTCGCATGCGCTTCAACCAGTCGCTGCGTGGTCTGGTGGTCAACGCGCCGGTGGACTTCCTCGGCGTCAACGTGGGCCGCGTCGTGTCGGTGGACCTCGACTACGACCCGGCAACGGGCACGTTCCCCGGGATCGTCGGCGCGGTGATCTATCCGCAACGTCTGGGCGCAGCCAATGACAAGCTGAAGCAGCAGGCCGGCGGTGGCGACGATGAAGAGCAGACCTCCAGGATCCTCGGCCAGTTCGTCGAGCGCGGGCTGCGGGCGCAGGTGCGCACCGGCAACCTGCTGACCGGCCAGCTTTACGTCGCAATGGATTTCGATCCGAAGGCGACGAAGGTTTCCTACAACGCCAAGGCACGGCCGCTGGAGATCCCGACGGTGCCCGGCAGCTTCGACAAATTGCAGGAGCAATTGCAGGCGTTCGTCGACAAGCTCGGCAAAATCCCCCTCGACGACCTGGCGAAAAACCTCAACGGCAGCCTGATCGAACTTCAGAAAACCATGAAGCAGGTCAACAGCGACGTCTTGCCTCAGATGCGCGGCGCGTTACAGCAAGCGCAGAAAACCCTGGGCACGGCCAACGAAGCGCTGTCGGATGACTCGCCAGCGCGTCAGCAACTGGGTCAGGCCATGGACGAAGTCCAGCGCACGGCGCGCTCGGTGCGCGTGTTGACCGACTTCCTTAGCCGCCATCCCGAATCCCTGATTCGCGGTCGCACCGGCGATGCGGCGCCAGGCTCGTACAAAGGATCTTCCTCTTCCCGCGAAATCGCTCCGGAGCCTGCTCAATGACCTTGCGTAACTCTCTTCTTGCCCTGGCCTGCGTGCTGGGCGTGACGGCCTGCGCCTCCACGCCAACCCACTATTACACCTTGATAGCGCCAGCCACTCCGGCTCCGGCGAATGCAAGTCCGGCGCCGTTCCAGTTTGAAATGCAGGCGGTGCTCATGGCGGTGCAGGTCGATCAGCCGCCGCTGGTGATCCGCCAGGGCAACGGCAGTCTGGCGATTCTGGAGAATGAGCGCTGGGGCGCGCCGCTGGGCGATGAGTTCCATGATGCGTTGACCGGCCAGCTCGAACGCCGCTTCGGGTCCCGAGACCTGGCGGGCTTGCCTAAACAAAGTGACCAGCCAGTGCTGTCGGTTCGCACTGACGTACGTCGCTTTGAATCGGTACTGGACCAATACGCGCTGATCGACGTGGTCTGGAACCTGAGCCTGCGTGGCAGCGGAGCCGGTCCAGGTAGCAAACGGCAGACACTCACCTGCAGCAGCGTCATTCGGCAACCGGCGGGCGTCGGCATGGAAAATCTGGTGGTCGCTCACCAGAAAGCCGTTTCGACACTGGCCGATACAATCGCCCGCACCGCCAACCAGTGGGCTCGTCAACCCGACGCACGCTGCCCTTCCTGACATCGACAACGCCGGGGCACCACCCCCCCCGGCCGCTCGCCGACCCGCCGCCATTTTGAGCCACTATCCAAAAACGCTGGTTAGCGACATCAGAAACGCTTCATTCGAATAGTTATCATACAACTGTTTGAGAAAAGTCCTACAAGCCGGTATTTTTGGATCCTCTTTACCACCAGATGGCTGTATTGTCCGGTGTGAATAGATAAAACCGCCTAAGCTGCACCCGTTTGCGTTGATCTGCTCCTGCTTCTGCCGAGTCGATCCATGAAGTCGCAGCCAGCAGCCTACTGTCACGATCGTCAAAGGGAGTTGAATGCATGAAAGGCATTGGCCTGAGACTCAGGCAGGAACGCAACAGATTGAAGCTGTCACAGAGCGCATTGGGCGCGATCGGCGGCGTCGAGACCAACGCGCAGGGCAATTACGAGAACGGCACTCGGTCGCCGAAGGCCGATTATCTGTTGCGCATCGCGGAGGCCGGTGTCGACCTGAACTACGTCATGAGTGGCAACAGGGCATCGCCGGACGCAATGAACAGCGCACCGGTAATCGATCATGAGGAAAGCCCGGACGTTTACCCCCATCTGACCAAAGTCACCCATCAGCTGCACCGTAATCTATACGGCCTGATTGATGCATCGTTGCAGCTGACGCAACTCATCGAAGTGCGCAACCACGACGCCCGGTTCAATGAGGCAAAAGTGCAGCTGGAGACGATCCGGGTTGAAGCGCAGTCGCTGGCCCAGGCCACGATGAAGTTGATCTTCGAGACCTCGAAGCTGGTGTAAGGCGGCTTCGCAGGAGATAAGGCTGTGTGGGGGGACGCCTCCCCACACAGCGAACGACTGAGGACTCCGAATCAGCGACGCTTCAACCGGTCGATGATCACCGCGAGCAACAGGATCGTGCCGCGGATCACATACTGGTAAAACGTGTCGATGTTCTTTAGGTTCATGGCGTTCTCGATGATCGCCAGAATCAACACCCCGGCGATGACATGGCGAATCATGCCGATGCCGCCGCTCAGGGACACCCCGCCGAGTACGCATGCGGAAATGACCGTCAGCTCGAAACCCTGGCCGATCATGGGCTGACCCGAGGTCATGCGCGAGGCCAGCACCACGCCGGCCAGCGCACCAATCAAGCCGTGCACGGCGAAGATGATGATCTTGGTCCGGTCGACGTGGACGCCTGCCAGCAACGCCGCTTCCTGGTTGCCGCCGATGGCCAGCGTGTTGCGGCCGTAAGTGGTGTAGTTCAGCAGCCAGCCGAAGAATACGAAGCAGACAATAGTGATCAGAATCGGCACCGGCACGCCGAACAGCTGGCCGTTACCGAACACAAAAAAGGCCTCGTCGCCTACGCCCACCGCTTTACCGTTGGAGAAGATGTAGGCCAGGCCCCGGACGATCTGCATGGTCGCCAGCGTGGTAATCAGCGCGTTGATGCGCAGCTTGGCGATGACGATGCCGTTGATCAGCCCGACCAGCAAGCCCATGGCCAGCGCCGCCGATACGCCCAGAAACACGCTGTCGGTGTCGCGAATGACGATCCCGGCAATAACGCCTGAGCACGCGAGTACCGAGCCGACCGACAGGTCGAAATGCCCGGAGGCCAGGCAGTAGAGCATGGTGCAGGCGGCGATGCCGACCGTGGAGATCGCCAGACCCAGGCCGCGCATGTTCAGCGGCGACATGAAGTTGTCGATCAGCAGCGCACAAAGCACAAAAATGCCCAGGGCGGCCATGAGCATGGCCCAGTCGTCGACGAATCGACGCAGGTTCATGCCTTGGCGGGGAGCCGTCAGGCTGGATTCGGTAGACATACGCACCTCGTTCTTATTTTTCATAGCCAGTTTTCATAGCCAGGTTCAACCGCGGGTACGCGGCAATGCCAGTTGCAGAAGACGCTGTTCATTAGCCTCTTCCCGGGACAGCTCGCCGGTAATGGCGCCTTCACTCATGACCAGAATCCGATCGGAAATGCCCATGACCTCCATCAGGTCGCTGGACACCACGATGACCGCGATACCATCGGCGGCGAGATTATGGATGATCTGATAGATCTCGGATTTCGCGCCGATGTCGATGCCACGGGTGGGCTCGTCCAGCAGCAGGACCTTCATCGGCATTGACAGCCAGCGGCCCAGAATCGCCTTCTGCTGATTGCCGCCCGACAGAAACAGCATCTGCTGCTCGGGCGAAGGCGTCTTGACGTTCATCGACTTGATCTGATGCCGGGCGTTGTCACGCTCCCAGCGTCCCTGGATCAGGCAACCCAGACTGACGTGCCGAGGCCGCGCGCCGATGTTGATGTTTTCGGCGACGCTGGAAAGCGGCACGATGCCTTCTTTCTTGCGGTCTTCCGGGCACAACAGAATGCCGGCGTCGATGGCGTCCCGGGGTGAACGCAGGTTCAGCGGCTTGCCTTCCAGCTGCAAGGTTCCGGCCTGACTGCGCGTCAGCCCCGACAGCATGCGAAACATCTCGGTCCGACCGGCACCGACCAGGCCGAAGAAGCCGAGGATCTCGCCCTTCTCCACTACAAAACTGGCGGGCTCCTGCAAGCCAGGTCCCATCAGGCCGGTCACCCGCAGGCTCGGCCCCTGATGCTGGCGGGTCCGGTAGTTGTAGATGTCCTGAATGTCGCGCCCGACCATGCAGGTCACCAGGCGGTCATGGTCCAGATCGGCCATGTCCTCGAAGGTGCGGACGAAGCGGCCGTCCTTGAACACGGTCACGGCGTCACACACGCGGAAGATTTCTTCCATTCGGTGGGACACGTAAAGAATGACCCGGCCTTCGTCCCGCAGCTTGGTGATGATCGCCATCAGCCGATCGATCTCGCGCGCCGACAGGCTGCTGGTGGGCTCGTCGAAGGCAATGACGTGGGCATTGCGCGACATGGCCTTGGCGATTTCCACCAGTTGCCGCTGCCCCAGGGAGAGATCGCCCAGGCGCGTGTTCGGGTCGATCTCGTCGGCCAGGCCTTTGAGCAGCTCCCGCGCACGGCGGACCATGGCCCGACGGTTGATCATGCCCCAGCGATTGGGCATGTGGCCGAGGAGCAGGTTTTCCGCCACCGACATTTCAGGGACCAAGTGCAGTTCCTGGTGAATCACTGCCACGCCGGCGGCGATGCTGTCGGCGGTGGATTTGAACGCCAGGTGCTGATCGCCGATCTGCAGATCGCCGCTGTTGGGCTGGTACGAGCCACCGAGAATCTTCAGCAGCGTGGATTTACCCGCGCCGTTCTCGCCCATCAGCGCGTGAACGCTGCCTGGCCGAGCTTCAAAATTGATGTCCGTCAGCGCCTTCACACCGGGAAAAGTCTTGCCGATCCCGTTGAAGCGCAGGCTGCCGCCAGGCTGAGCCTGTTGTTGAACCGATGCCTGTTGCATGAACCACCTCCACCCCGCCCCACCCTTGCCGGGTGGGACGGGGCCTCGCAGATATCCGCCTGATTTTCAGGCGTCCCGACTCGACTGCCGCGCTTACTTGTACAGACCGATCTTGGTCAGCACTTCCTTGAAGTTGGCGCGGGTGATCAGCGTCACGTCGTCCATCGCGGTGTATTTCGCAGGTTCTTTGCCGGTGGTGACCCACTCAAACATCTGCAGGGCGGTGTTGTAGCCTTCTTTGTCGGGGCTGGGCAGCATCGATCCGAAGAAGCCGCTTTCCTTCTTCTTCAGCTCGTCGATGGCGTCAGTACCGTTGATGCCGATGCCGATCACGTTGGCCGGCGCGAAGCCTGCGCCCGCTGTGGCACGCACGCCGCCCAGAACGGTGTTGTCGTTCATGCCGCCAACGATGAGGTTTTTCGCCCCGCTTGGCAGTTTGGGCAGGGCAGCGCCGGTGGAGTCCATACTGCCTGGCACGTCGAGGGTCTTCTGCGGCGCGAAGAGGATGTGATCCTCAGGCAGGCCGGCTTTCTTCAGCGCATCCACCGAACCGTCGGTGCGCTTCTTGCCGGTGTCCAGCTCGTTGTAGGTGTTGATGATCGCGTAGGTTTCTTTCCAGTCCCACTTGCGATTCTTCGCTTCGTCGGCCATGGCCGCACCCTGTTTCTGGCCGACTTCGAACGCAGCCATGCCCAGGTACGGCACGTCTTCCATAAACTTGCCTTTGGCGTCGACGAACCGGTCATCGACGGCCATGACTTTCAAATCGTTGGCCTTGGCTTTGGCGACGATGGACGGGCCGAGGGAAACATCAGGCGGGCAGATGACAAAACCTTTGGCGCCGTTGGCGGCGAGGCTGTCGATGGCGGAGAGGGTTTTTTCACCGTCGGGAACGGCGATTTTGATGACTTCGAAACCGTGGTCTTTACCGGCCTTTTCGGCAAACTGCCACTCGGTCTGGAACCAGGGCTCTTCAGCCTGCTTGACCAGAAAACCGATCTTGACCTTTTCGGCGTCAGCGGCGGATATACCGGCGCTCATACCCAGAATGGCGGTGGCAACAGCAGCACAGCACAGGGAACGAATCCCGTGGCGACTCAACATAGCTAACTCCTTATTTTTATTGACTAGCTACAGCGTTCAGCAGTGAGTGTCAGAGCGGCATGCAGCAGGAAACACAGCACGCCGCTCGACTGAAAACAGTCATATCATATTATCAATGAAGCCAATGTAACCGAGTGTCACACCTCGACAACGCAGGGTTTGGGTCACCCCGCAAAGCGGTGCGAAGCCATACCCTTGATGCCAATTTCCATCTGAATCACAGCTCCGTCCAGCGCCAGCGCGCCTTCTGCAGGCCGCGCGCTGGTGACAAACAAGGTGGTCATGTCCGGCCCGCCGAACACGCAGCTGGTCGGGTGACTAACCGGCAGTTCGACGATCCGGTCAACGCTGCCATCGGGGGCAAAACGGATCAGGCAGCCGCCGCCCCAGCGGGCGTTCCAGACAAAACCGTCTTCGTCCATCGCCGAGCCATCGGGTGCACCACGGGAATGCTCATGGGCCCAGACCTCGCGGTCACCCAAAGAGTCATCGTCGTTGATCGGGTAACGATAGATCACGCCGTCCAGAGTGTCGGCGGTCAGTACGGCAGAATCGTTATCTGGCCAGACCAGGGTGTTGACGATGCCTTGCCCACTGAGCAGAGGCGCGACTGAGGCATCACCGTCGACGCGGTAAAGCCCGCCGGATCGACGCTCGATCGGCAGGTCGCCGCCCTCTTCGTCCAGGTTGTTCTGCATGGTCCCGAGCCAGAGTCCGCCATGCCCGTCGCAACGGGCTTCGTTGGCACGGTTGCCGGGCACAGGATCGGCAACGCACAGCAGAGAGACAGTAGGTTGATGGGACGGGGAATCGAGGTCGAGGCGATGGACGCCGCTGGCAAGGGTGACCAATGCGTCGCCTGCCGTGGTGGGTATGAAGGCGGAGACCGGCTCGCTGAACTGCCAGTGGGACACCTCACCAGCGTGCAGGCGCAACGCGCGGAAGCCGGCAATGTCGACCCAGTACAACGCTTGGTGGGCGTGGTCCCAGAACGGCCCTTCGGCCAATTTGAAACGCTGGTCGCAGACCGGCAGCCATTTCATGGAAAATTTCCTGCTTATTATTGTAGGTCCGTGAGCCACTCAAAAAGCTCACCTGTAAAACGTCAAACGTGCCTGCTCAGGAACGGCGCGACAACGGTTGCTCCCGTGAACGCGCAATCACCTCACCGGCGTTTTCGATCAGGCTCATGCAGGCCCAGACACCCCGCGCCGAATCCCGGTTGGCGATGGCGTCCGCCAGATCCTTGTGCAACGGCAAGGTTCTGCCGAGCTCTCCGGGCACCGCCGACGAGACTTCGAACGAAATGGCCAGCAACGCACCCAGTGCCGGCAACATCTGCTCGATGAACTGGTTATGACTCGCCGCGAGCACTGCTTCATGGAAGCGTTGGTCCGCCGCGTTGTAGTCACCCGGGTCAGCGACGCTGGCCGCCAGCCGAACATAAGCCGCCTGAATTCCGGCAATCTGCTCCGGTGTCGCCCTTTCACAGGCCCAACGCACGGCCATCGGTTCAATGGCGCGCCTCAAATCCAGCAGGTCCAGCACAAAACTCTCCGGCAGGCCTTTCGCCGCCAGCCATCCCACGACCTGCGGGTCAAACAGATTCCAGCTGCGCACCGGCAATACACGCGTGCCCACCTTGGGTCCGACTTCCAGCAACCCTTTGGCCACCAAGGTCTTGATGGCTTCGCGAATCACCGTCCGGCTGACCCCGAATTCTTCACCCAACGCCGCTTCAACCTTCAGCGACTGTCCCGGCATCACATTGCCTTGAGCAATCCAGGCTCCCAGGCGGTCTACCGTCGACGCGTGAAAACTGCTGCTCATTGATCCGCCCCTGTTCGCGGTGTGTTCCGCAAATCGAGGCTAATGATCATACGATTAGGCGTCAATTACCTGTACAGAAGGCCATTCCTGGACTAGACCTTCCCGCACTGGGACGGACACGTCCTTTCGCCAAATAGTATTACAATTTATTTTTAAAGCGAGTGCTTTTGATCTATAACTCGAAATATCGGGGCCTTCCAAGCTGAATAGTATGACCAATCGCTAGATCCAGGCCATTGACGTACTGCTTGGCGGTAGCGCTTCGAGTAATGAGGCTGAAGCCTTCGGGCAACACCCCCGAAATACTCACCACAACACGCCTATAAAAACAAAAGGATCGACGCAATGAGAAAGACGCTTATCCCTGCCCTGGGCCTGTCGCTGATGGCCGCCGCCCTGCAAGTGCACGCCGCCGGACTGTCCACTGAACACGGCGCCTTCGGCAAACTCGCCGACGGCACCCCGGTCGAGAAATACACCCTGCGCAACAGCAAAGGCATGCAGGCCACGGTGATCACTTACGGCGGCACGCTGCAGTCGCTGCTGGTGCCGGACAAGCACGGCAAGGCTGAGGACGTGGTCCTGGGCTTCGATGATGTGGACGGCTACGTCAAAGGCACCGCATTTTTCGGCGCCACCATTGGCCGCTTCGGCAATCGTCTGGCAGGCGGCAAGTTCTCTCTGGATGGCAAGAGCTATCAGGTGCCGCTGAACGACAAGACCAACTCACTGCACGGCGGGCCGAAAGGCTTCGACAAGCAGATCTGGAAGGCTGAGGAGGTCAAGGACAAAGGCTCGGTCGGGGTCAAGCTGACGTACGTCTCGGTCGATGGCGAGATGGGTTTTCCCGGGACGCTGAAAACCGAAGTCACCTACAGCCTGAACGACAAGAACGAGCTGCGCATCCAGTACCACGCGACAACGGACAAACCGACCGTCCTCAACCTCACCAACCACAGCTACTTCAACCTGGCCGGCGCGGGTAACGGCGACATCCTTGATCAAGTGGCGGTGGTGCATGCTGCGCATTACACGCCGGTCAACGAGACGCTGATCCCGACAGGCGAGCTGCCGCCAGTGGCCGGCACACCGTTTGACTTCCTCAAGCCGGTCGCCTTCGGCAAGCGCATCCGTGAAGACAACCAGCAGCTCAAGTTCGCTGAAGCGACCCAAGGCGGCTACGACCACAACTGGGTGCTCGACACCAAGGGCAAGCTGTCGAATCTGGCCGCGGACGTGGTTGATCCGAAGTCCGGTCGCCGTCTGCAGCTGTTTACCACCGAGCCTGGGGTTCAGCTGTACACGGGCAACTTCCTCGACGGCACGGTCAAGGGCAAGGCCGGCAAGATCTATCCGCATTGGGGCGCGTTTACACTGGAAACCCAGCACTATCCGGATTCGCCTAACCAGCCGGCCTTCCCTTCCACGCGCCTGGACCCTGGCAAGGCTTACACCCAAACCACGGTGTTCAAATTCCTGACAAAGTAATCATTTGAGTGTGAAACCTGCGCGGCAGGGCGACTTCGAAGGTCGCTCCTGCCGCATAGGCCATTGCTTCATGCCGCCATGGCGTCGCTGAAACCGCTCAAAACCGGGGCTGTGCCATTCATTTGCAAGGGTCGCCACCTGTTTGCTCATCGTTCTGTACTAAAGCTAACCATTTGGCTTAGAACGCTAACTTCGAGTGAATTTTCCTGACGGTGACGACTCAGTTACAAAGAGAGTGACTGATAGGGAGGTTTGCAAGCGTGGCACAGTACAAGCATTTCAGAATCGATTACCTGCTGCATGGCAGCTACAAAAGCTTCTACATCAGCGCTGAAGCCATGGACAACGCATCTGCCTGGCACTGGGCGTCGGTGGATGCCGGGTTTGGTCAGATTCCCAAATATCGCTCCGACCGGGTTCCGAAAGTGACCAAGCCAAAAGCCGAGCAGCTGGGTTTGACCGATGTTGAGTGGGCTGAATCCTGATCAGCCCATCAGGGCTTATTCTCCTCTGAGTTTTCGCTGACCTTCCACCTGACTTTCCCCTGCGGAAATCTGCCTCGGAAGCGCGTCATCCTCGACGCGCTGACGGGCAGTCCAATGCCTGATCCCCCTGGCTTAATTCCACCCTCTTGAAGCCTGATCTGAAGAGAATTCTGACCATTAACTCGCTGCATCGGCGCCATTGGCGAACCTGATCATTAAACGACCATTGCCGCTAACGCCTTGCAACTACTGGCTTACAGAAACTTATCCACAGAGATATTCACGCTTTCCGTGGACAACTATTTCAACGATATAGCGTTGACTTTGTTGCGCTCTCCGGCCTAGCCAGCGTCGCGAGAAATTCCTCCAAATCCATGATTTCAGGCCTCAAGCGGCGCTGAGCACTCGAGCCAGTGTCGCCTTGACCTTGCCGATTCCATCGTGCAAAGCCTGCTCGATTTCCGCCATCGTGATGACCGCCGCCGACTTGCCGGCGGCCGGGTTGACCACCAGCGCCAGGCAGGCATATTCCAGTTCGAGTTCACGCGCCAGCGCAGCTTCCGGCATGCCGGTCATACCAACGATGTCGCAGCCGTCACGCTCCAGCCGCACAATCTCGGCCACGGATTCCAGACGCGGCCCCTGGGTGCAGGCGTACACACCGAAGTCGCTATGGGCGCAGCCTTCGGCCGCCAGCGCTGCGATCAGTCGAGCCCGCAATGGCGCGCTGTAGGGGAAGCTGAAATCGATATGGGTCACGTGCTCCAGGTCATCGGCAAAGAACGTGTGCTCACGGCCGCTGGTGTAATCCACCAGATCATGGGGCACGCAGAAGTGGCCGGTGCCCATGTCAGGATGAATCCCCCCGACGGCGTTGACCGCCAGAATCGCTTCGGCCCCGGCCTGTTTCAGCGCCCAGATGTTGGCGCGGTAGTTGACCTTGTGTGGCGGAAAGCGGTGCGGATGCCCGTGACGAGCCAGAAACATCACCTCACGGCCGGCGTATTCGCCGAGATGGATATCGCCGGACGGCGCGCCGTATGGGGTATTCACTGACATGGACTGACGGATCGTCAGCCCTTCGAGCTGGGTCAGGCCGGTGCCGCCGATAATCGCGTAAACAGTCATGGGAATTCCTTATTCGATCAGTTGAGCAGCGCGCAGGGCGGTCAGCGCCGCCAGCCAGCGGGGATGCTGCCGGTATTCGGTGGACGCCATGCCCTGCCCGCGCATTCTGTGAAGCCGCGCCGCAGGCGGCGAGACCTTCAAGCGCTGCGCCGCGCTCAATGCCAGCTCAGCCGCAGCACGGTCGTTGCACACCAGGCCCATGTCACAGCCGGCCGTGAGCGCCGCCTCGATGCGACTGGCGGCGTCACCCACCACATGGGCGCCAGCCATCGACAGGTCATCGCTGAAGATCACGCCATCGAAACCCAGCTCACCGCGCAGGATGTCCTGCAGCCAGCGACGGGAAAAGCCCGCCGGCTGCGAATCGACCTGGGGATAGATCACGTGGGCGGGCATGACCGCTGCGAGGTGTTTGCTCAAGCGCTGAAAGGGCACGAGATCATTGGCGCGGATCGTTTCAAGACTGCGCTCGTCATTCGGGATAGCCACATGGGAATCCGCCTCGGCCCAGCCATGCCCCGGGAAATGCTTGCCGGTGGCCGCCATGCCCGCCGCATTCATGCCACGGATAAAAGCGCCAGCCAGTAGCGCCGCGCGCTCGGGGTCGCCTTCGAACGACCGGGTGCCGACGACCGCACTGCGTTGATAGTCCAGATCCAGCACCGGCGCAAAGCTGAGGTCCAGCCCCACCGCCAGCACTTCGGTTGCCATCAGCCAGCCGCAATGCTCGGCGAGGCTTTCTGCATTCGGATGCCCGGCAATGGCGCGCATCGGCGGCAAGCGCACAAAGCCCTGGCGCAGGCGCTGGACACGTCCACCCTCTTGATCGACAGCGAGCAGCAACTCGGGACGAATGGCGCGGATGGATGCGCAGAGTTCACGCACTTGCCGTGGGCTCTCGATGTTGCGCGCGAAAATAATCAAGCCGCCCACTTCGGGCTGACGCAGAAACTGACGGTCTTCGGAGGTCAGCCAGGTACCGGCGACGTCCACCATCAGGGAGCCTTGCAGGCCAGAATTCATAGGAAGATCCTTCAACAACCAATGCTCAGGCCGGCATGGTGAGGGATCGAAGGATGTGATGCAAATTACGCCACCGCCAGCCGGTGGCGCGCCTCAGACCTTGGCAGGTGCCGGTGTCGAGGTTTTGGTCCGGGGCCGAAGTTGCGCGCTGAGCATGGCCGTGTCGGTGACCCCCGTTTCGGCGCGCATGCCGGCCGCCAGGAACGGCACCATCAGGCGCATGACCTGTTCGATGGACGTGTTGACGCCGAAATCGGTCTCCGCAATGGCGCGCAGCGCCTTGATGCCGGACATGCTGAACGCTGCCGCGCCCAACATGAAGTGGACCCGCCAGAACAGCTCGATCGGAGGAATGCGCGGGGCTGCTTCGTTGACCAGCAGCATGTAACGGCGGAACACCTTGCCGTACATGTCTTCGAGATAACGCCGCAAGTGGCCCTGACTCTGACTGAACGCGAGGCCCAGCAGGCGCATGAAGATGGACAGGTCATTGTTGCTGCGCGGCTGAACCACCAGCGCCTGTTCGACGAGGATTTCAAGAAGCTCTTCAAGGGTGGGCTTGTGTTCAGGCTTGGCCTGGCGGCGCTCCAGCTCGCGGTCGAGACTGACGCAGAACGGCCCGAGGAAGCGGGAGAACACCGCCTGAATGAGGGCCTTCTTGGAACCGAAGTGGTAATTCACCGCTGCCAGGTTGACTGACGCCTTACTGGTGATCAGCCGCAACGAGGTTTCGGCAAAACCCTTCTCGGCAAACAGCTGCTCTGCTGCATCGAGAATTCGTTCAACTGTTTCCGACTGAGCCATGGTTCAACGCCTGACAAACACGTGTTTGAAACATACGTTTCATACACAGCACTGTCAACCCTGGGCGTCCGCCTTCTGTCCATGCAGTCACGGGCATTTAACCATACAAACCGGGGCCTGTAGCCACTTATGAAGGGGGCTCGCTGCAGGCGTGGCAAAAAGGACCATTGCCAAGACCCAAGCACTGTATATAATCCCAGTCACTGTATAAAAAGCCAGAGCGATGCACATGATCAAACTGACGTCACGCCAAGCCGAGATTCTGGACTTCATCAAGCGCTGCCTCGAAGACAACGGCTACCCGCCGACCCGCGCTGAAATCGCTCAGGAGCTGGGCTTCAAATCGCCCAATGCTGCCGAAGAACACTTGAAAGCACTCGCCCGCAAAGGCGCCATCGAAATGACCCCGGGCGCCTCCCGCGGCATTCGTATCCCCGGCTTCGAAGCCAAACCCGATGACAGCGGGCTGCCGATCATTGGCCGCGTCGCAGCCGGCGCGCCGATCCTGGCCCAGCAGCACATCGAAGAATCCCTCGCCATCAACCCGGCCTTCTTTCACCCGAGTGCAGATTACCTGCTGCGCGTTCACGGCATGAGCATGAAAGACGTCGGCATTCTCGACGGCGACCTGCTGGCCGTCCACACCACCCGTGAAGCACGCAACGGCCAGATCGTTGTGGCGCGAATCGGTGATGAAGTGACAGTCAAACGCTTCAAGCGTGAGGGCAACAAGGTCTGGCTGCTGGCCGAGAATGCCGACTTCGCACCGATCGAAGTGAATCTCAAAGATCAGGATCTTGTCATTGAAGGCTTGAGCGTCGGCGTGATTCGTCGATAAGGAGAACGTAGATGCAGTTCCCACAGACACCGCAACAACATGCACAACTGCCCCTGTTCGAAGCATTCATGGCGCCAGGCGTGCCCATGCTCGACGTTCCGCTGCTGCAGCTCCCGACCCTGGCAGAGATTGCCGAGTCGCCCTGGAGCAACGAACCGGAAGCCTTTAGTGAATTGTCATTGCGCGGCGCTGCCGGGAACTGCCTCAACTTGTTGGCGCCGATCCTGCGCGAGTTGAGCGAGGACACCAACGACCGCTGGCTGACACTGGTTGCACCACCCGCCAGCGTGACCCAGGCGTGGCTGCGTGACGCGGGCCTGAATCGGGAACGCATTATTCTGATGCACCCGCGCGGGACGCAGAGTGCGCTGGAACTGACCCGTGAGGTGTTGCGCCTGGGCCGCAGTCATACGGTGGTCAGCTGGATCAATCCCATCTCAGGCAGTGCGCGCCAGCAACTGGCCAGCGCAGCACGTATCGGCGATGCGCAGAGCCTCAACATTCGTCTGGGCTAAGCAGGTCGGCAGAACTATTCAGGGTATTTGGAGCGTGTCGGCGCTTCTTGCGAATCGAGAAGCGGAACGGCGTTTGAGCGAGCTGCGAATCCTGAGGATCAGTGCAGCACGCGCGGCCCTTCTTCATCCTTGGTCAATTCGCCTTCGGCCAGCCGCCCCGCCATCTGCACACCGACGCTGAGCATCGCCTTGGCGACTTCAACGTGCTGACCCTGCAAGAACGCTTTGGCGTCTTCCGAAAAATTCAGGGTGACCAGCGATCCTTCATCTTCGGCGCGGCGCAGCTCGATGCGACCGTCAGGCAGTTCAACAATTTCCAGAAACGAAGTTGGCATCAGGGCAGTTCTCCACGAAAGGCTCGCATTGTAACAGCCAGATGACTCAGTCCCTAGCCCATCGATCACCCTGACTCAGCACTCGCTCAGGCCTTCTCTGAACCGGATTGCGAGACCTTTGAGCTGCTGACGCCAGGTTTCCATCTCTTCGCGCGTCAACGCCTGTTCGGGCTCTTCTTCCGCCCCCACTGCAATGATAAGTGGCTGAGTGACGTCGCCCTTGGGTTTGCGCGGCGCCCTCGGCGGCATGAACAACGCCTGGTAGGAGGCCAGTAATTGCGCCAGCCACGTTTCGCGGTTGTGGGCGAGCTCGACCAATTCACCCATTTCCGGGATGGCGATAGCTTTCAGTACCTTCGGCGATAGCAGGTCCTCGGCACGCGGGGTGCTGGCCTGTGGCAGCCGGTAGAATCCGGCAATCTCGTGGCACAGCCCAAGCAGGGCGCCATAGAGATGAAAGATCGCCGACTCACGTTCCGCCTGCTCAAGCCCCTGGGCGTTCATCGCGCGGCTGTCCCTGGCCTTCGCCATCGCCTCCAGTGCCAGGCCTGCGAAGAACAGCTTCTGGTTGGTGCGGGTATAGAGTTCGTGAGCCATAACGGTGGCCTCTGTAGAGATGAGTGAATCGCCAGCCTGCCTGCCTCTAACGGTTCAGTCGCAGACAAAAAAACCCCTCGGCGCGCGCGAGCACGCCGAGGGGTTCTTTTAACGCAAAGCGTCGGAGCTGACCAGTCGGATCGAGCTCAAACGATCAACGCTTGTCCTCGACCTTCCACTTGCCGCCGTCGTAGAACGCACGCCAGCCAGTCGGCTTGCCGTCCACCTCGGTCTGCACGTACTGCTCTTTGGACTTGCGGCTGTAGCGGATCACCGCCGGGCGACCGTCCGGGTCCTTCTTCGGCGCTTCACACAGGAAGTGATACTTCGGATCGATCTCGTCCTTGTGCGGTGCAATCTCCATCACCAACGGTGCACGGGTCTCGCGGTTTTTCGGGAACTGGCTGGCCGCCAGGAACAACCCAGAAGCACCATCGCGCAGGATGTAGGTGTCGTCGACCTTCTCGCACTTGAGCTCGGGCATCTTCACCGGGTCCATCTTCGGAGGCGCCGCTTCACCGCTTTTCAGCAGCTTGCGGGTGTTCTTGCAGTTGGTGCAGCCGAAGAACTTGCCGAAACGGCCGGTCTTGAGCTGCATTTCGCCGCCGCACTTGTCGCACTCGACGCTCGGGCCTTCATAGCCCTTGATGCGGTAGGTGCCCTCTTCGATCTCGTAACCCGAGCAATCCGGGTTGTTGCCGCAGATGTGCAGCTTGTGCTTCTCATCCAGCAGGTAGGCATCCATCGCGGTGCTGCAGATCGGGCAACGGTGCTTGCCACGCAGCACGCGGGATTCGGACTCGCCCTCATCGTCGTCGGCGATTTCGTCGCCCGGCGTGAGGTTAACGGTAGCCTTGCAGCGCTCTTTCGGCGGCAGGCTGTAGCCCGAACAACCGAGGAATACGCCGGTGGACGCCGTACGGATCTGCATCGGGCGGCCGCAGACCTTGCACGGGATATCAGTCATAACCGGCTGGTTGGCGCGCATGCCGCTGTCGGGTGCTTCGGCCACTTCGAGTTTCTTCTTGAAATCGCCGTAGAACTCGTCGAGGACGTTTTTCCAGTCGCGTTGGCCTTGGGCCACGTCGTCGAGGTTCTCTTCCATGCCGGCGGTGAAGCCGTAGTCCATGAGGTTCGAGAAGCTTTCGGACAAACGCTCGGTGACGATGTCGCCCATCTTTTCCGAATAGAAACGACGGTTGTGCAGGGCCACGTAGCCACGGTCCTGGATCGTCGAAATGATCGCTGCATAAGTCGATGGACGACCGATGCCGCGTTTTTCCATTTCCTTGACCAGGCTGGCTTCCGAATATCGCGCAGGCGGCTTGGTGAAGTGCTGGCTCGGGTCGAGCTTGATCAGCTTCAGCTTGTCGCCCTGGGCCATGTCCGGCAGTACGTCGTCATCGCCCGGCTTGCTCATTTGCGGCAGCACGCGGGTGTAGCCGTCGAACTTGAGAATGCGGCCCTTGGCGCGCAGCTCGAAGTCGCCAGCCGCGACGCTGACGGTGGTCGACAGGTATTGCGCAGGCGGCATCTGGCAGGCCACGAACTGGCGCCAGATCAGCTCGTACAGACGCTCGGCGTCACGCTCCATGCCGGTCAGCTTGCTCGGGTGCGTGTTGACGTCGGAGGGACGAATCGCTTCGTGAGCCTCTTGCGCGCCTTCCTTGCTGCTGTAGACGATCGGCGATTCCGGCAGGTACTTCTTGCCGAACTCGGTTTCGATGTAGGTGCGGGCCATGGCCACTGCGTCGGCGGACAGGTTGGTGGAGTCCGTACGCATGTAGGTGATGTAACCGGCTTCGTACAGACGCTGGGCCATCATCATGGTTTTCTTCACGCCGTAGCCCAAGCGGTTGCTCGCGGCCTGTTGCAGCGTGGACGTGATGAAAGGTGCCGACGGCTTGCTGCTGGTCGGTTTGTCTTCACGCTTGCTGATGCTGTAGGCCGATGCCTTGAGCTTCTCCAGCGCCGCCATGGCGGTCGTTTCGTTCAGTGGTTTGAAGGCCTCGCCTTTTTCGCGGGCGACTTCAAAGCGAACGTTGGCGCCCTTCGCAGTGCCGAGGTCCGCGTGGATCTCCCAGTACTCTTCCGGGTTGAACGCACGGATTTCACGCTCGCGCTCCACCACCAGCTTCACGGCGACGGACTGCACACGGCCGGCCGACAGACCCCGGGCAATCTTCTGCCACAACAGTGGCGACACCATGTAACCCACGACGCGGTCGAGGAACCGGCGTGCCTGCTGGGCATTCACGCGGTCGATGTCGAGCTCGCCCGGTTTGGAGAAGGCTTCCTGAATGGCTTTCTTGGTGATCTCGTTGAAGACCACGCGCTTATAACGCGAGTCGTCGCCACCAATGGCTTCGCGCAGGTGCCAGGCAATGGCTTCCCCTTCGCGGTCCAAGTCCGTCGCGAGATAGATGGTGTCGGCGTCTTTGGCCAGGCGGCGCAACTCGTCGATCACCTTCTCTTTGCCGGGAAGGATTTCGTACTTGGCTTTCCAGCCGTGTTCCGGGTCGACACCCATGCGCGCAACGAGCTGGCGCTTGGCCTTTTCCTTGGGCGACAGCGCAGGCGCTTCGGCCACGGCCTTGCCGCGCTTGGCAGCAGGCTCTTTGGAGGCGCTAGCCGAACCGCTGGTGGGCAGGTCTCGGATATGGCCGATACTCGACTTCACCACGTACTGGTTGCCCAGGTACTTGTTGATGGTCTTGGCCTTAGCCGGGGATTCCACAATGACCAGCGATTTGCCCATGGATCGGAAAATTCCTAATGCGAGAAAAAAGACGTCAGAGCCGTCGAGGCCCCGCTATATATAGTGGCTGAAAGGTGAGGTCAAGCAATGGCTGCTGCAACGTCCTGCCTCAGGGCCGCGGAAAAAGATCCGGTTCGGCCTGAACCAAAGCAAAGCGCGGCACTTGCTCGCCGTCAACCTCAACTGACTGCAGAAACATGCTCAAAGGGCGTACCCACAGGCCGTATTCGCCGTACAGCGCTTGATAGCACACCACTTCTTCTTCGGTCTCCGAATGCCGCGCGACACCGATAACACGGTATTCGGGCCCTTTGTAGTGACGGTAGAGACCTGGCTGTAGCGGCATGCGGGGGACCTCGGGTGTGACAGGAAAAAAAGTGGCGAAAATACATTTTCGGAAAAAACAAAAGCCGGGGCACCAGGCCCCGGCTTGCACACTCACACCGTTTAGACGCGTTCGAATACGGTGGTAATGCCCTGACCCAGACCGATGCACATGGTGGCAACACCCAGGGTGCCGCCATTCTGCTTCATCACGTTGAGCAGGGTGCCGGAAATCCGCGCCCCCGAGCAACCGAACGGGTGACCCAAGGCGATGGCGCCGCCGTGCAGGTTAACCTTCTCGTCCATCTTGTCGAGCACTTTCAAATCTTTCAGCACCGGCAGGGCCTGTGCAGCGAACGCTTCGTTGAGCTCGAAGTAGTCGATATCGGCGATGCTCAGGCCTGCGCGCTTGAGCGCTTTCTGGGTCGCCGGAACCGGTCCGTAACCCATGATTGCAGGGTCGACACCGGCCACGGCCATCGAGCGGATCACCGCCAGGGGCTGGATGCCGAGGTCCATGGCGCGTTGACCGGACATGACGATCATGCACGAAGCGCCGTCGGTGATTTGCGACGAGGTGCCGGCGGTGACCGTACCGCCTTTCGGGTTGAACGCAGGCTTGAGCGCGGCCAGGCTTTCCAGCGTCGTCTCCGGACGAATGGTCTCGTCGAAGTCGAACATCTTCAGGAAACCGTTCTCGTCGTAGCCCTGCATCGGGATGATTTCGTCCTTGAACTTCCCTTCCAGCGTGGCCTTCTGAGCGAGCCTGTGGGAGCGCACACCGAACGCATCCTGCGCCTCACGGGTGATGCCGTGCATCTTGCCCAGCATTTCGGCGGTCAGGCCCATCATGCCGGAGGCTTTGGCGGCGTACAGCGACATGTGCGGGTTCGGGTCGACACCGTGCATCATGCCAACGTGGCCCATGTGCTCGACACCGCCGATGACGAAGACGTCACCGTTGTTGCTCATGATCGCCTGAGCCGCCGTGTGCAACGCGCTCATGGACGAACCACACAGGCGGCTGACCGTCTGCGCAGCGGAGGTGTGCGGAATCTGGGTCATCAGCGACGCCATGCGCGCGATGTTCCAGCCCTGCTCCAGGGTCTGGTTGACGCAGCCCCAGATCACGTCCTCGACTTCCGCCGGGTCGACCTTGTTGTTGCGTTCCAGCAATTTGCTGATCAGGTGCGCCGACATGTCTTCGGCGCGGGTATTGCGGTGCATGCCACCCTTGGAGCGGCCCATCGGTGTGCGACCGAAGTCGACAATCACGACGTCTCTCGGATTCAAGCTCATATCTTCACCTGTTCGTTGGGCACTTAGCCGAAGAAGCGTTGGCCGGTCTTGGCCATTTCACGCAGCTTCGCAGTGGGGTGGTACAGAGCGCCCAGATCAGCGTATTGGTCAGCCAGGGCCACGAATTCAGCGACACCGATCGAGTCGATGTAGCGCAGCGCGCCACCGCGGAACGGAGGGAAGCCGATGCCGTAGATCAGGCCCATGTCGGCTTCGGCAGCCGTGTCGACGATGCCGTCTTCCAGGCAACGCACGGTCTCGAGGCATAGCGGGATCATCATCCAGTTGATGATGTCTTCGTCGCTGACTTCACGCTGCTCGTAGATCACCGGCTTGAGCACTTCCAGCACGGACGCGTCGACCACTTTCTTCGGCTTGCCCTGCTTGTCGGTCTCGTAGGCATAGAAGCCCTTGCCGTTCTTCTGGCCCAGGCGATTGGCGTCGTACAAGGCGTCGACGGCGGTGCGTCGATCGTCCTTCATGCGGTCCGGGAAACCTTCAGCCATGACGTCGCGGCCGTGGTGGCCAGTGTCGATGCCGACCACGTCCATCAGGTACGCCGGGCCCATTGGCCAGCCGAATTTTTCCATGACCTTGTCAATGCGCACGAAGTCGACACCGGCACTGACCAGCTTGGCGAAACCGCCGAAGTACGGGAACAGGATGCGGTTGACCAGGAAGCCCGGGCAGTCGTTGACCACGATCGGGTTCTTGCCCATCTTCTTGGCGTAAGCCACGGTGGTGGCCACGGCGACTTCGCTGGACTTCTCGCCACGGATGACTTCAACCAGGGGCATCATGTGCACCGGGTTGAAGAAGTGCATGCCGACGAAGTTTTCCGGGCGCTTGAGGGCCTTGGCCAGCAAGCTGATGGAGATCGTCGAGGTGTTGGAAGCGAGGATGGTGTTTTCACCCACCTGCCCTTCCACTTCGGCCAGCACGGCTTGCTTGACCTTCGGGTTCTCGACCACGGCTTCGACAACGAGGTCGACGGTGCCGAAATCGCCGTAGGACAGTGTAGGACGAATCGCGTTGAGCGCTTCGGCCATCTTCGCGGTGGTCAGACGGCCTTTTTCGACACGCTTGCCCAGCAGCTTCGAGGCTTCGCCCAGACCCAGTGCGATGGCTTCTTCACGGATGTCCTTCATCAGGATCGGCGTGCCTTTGACAGCCGACTGATAGGCAATGCCGCCGCCCATGATGCCGGCGCCTAAGACCGCAGCCTGCTTCACGTCCTTGGCGACTTCGTCGTAGACCTTGGCCTTCTTTTTCAGCTCCTGATCGTTCAGGAACAGGCCGATCAGGCTCGCGGCGGCCGAGGTCTTGGCCATCTTCACGAAACCAGCCGCTTCCACTTCCAGCGCTTTGTCGCGACCGAAATTGGCGGCTTTCTGGATGGTCTTGATCGCTTCGACCGGGGCCGGGTAGTTCGGGCCGGCCTGGCCTGCCACGAAACCCTTGGCGGTTTCGAAGGCCATCATCTGCTCGATGGCATTGAGCTTGAGCTTGTCCAGCTTCGGCTGACGCTTGGCCTTGAAGTCGAACTCGCCGGAGATGGCGCGCTTGATCAGGTCCAGTGCGGCTTCCTGCAGTTTGCCCGGGGCGACCACCGCATCGACCGCGCCCACTTTCAGTGCGTCTTCAGCGCTGTTGTCTTTGCCGGACGCGATCCACTCGACTGCGTTGTCGACACCAATGAGGCGCGGCAGGCGGACCGTGCCGCCGAAGCCCGGATAGATACCGAGTTTGACTTCAGGCAGGCCGACCTTGGCAGTGGCGGACATCACGCGGAAGTCAGCGGCCAGGCACATTTCCAGGCCGCCGCCCAGCGCAATACCATTGATGGCAGCGAGGGTCGGTACGTTGAGGTCTTCGAAAGCGCTGAAGATTTTGTTGGCTTCGAGGTTGCCGGCGACGAGCTCAGCGTCCGGCAGCTTGAAGTTATCGACGAATTCGGTGATATCGGCGCCGACGATGAACACGTCCTTGCCGCTGGTGACGATGACGCCCTTGATCAAGCTGTCGGCCTTGATGGCTTCGATGGCCTGATTCAGGTCGTTGAGGGTGAGGCGGTTGAACTTGTTGACGGACTCACCCTTGAGGTCGAACTGCAGTTCGACGATGCCACTTTCAAGAGCCTTAACCGTGATGGCTTTACCTTCGTAAATCATCAACTGATCTCCACGATATGGAAGCTGAACAATACGCATCAGACGCTGAGATCCGGCGCTATGCACGACGTTGCCGTCGAGGCGAAACACCAAACGCCAGTCACCCCGTCGACGCGATTCGAGCGTCTGTCAGAGCATTCCTATGGCAAACGCTCAATTCATACGCCCGTTTGATTTGGGTGCGGCTACCTTCTGCCATATTCCAGCAATTGTCAATTCAGCAGACAGCGGGCAAAACCGGCAAATCGCAGGTAAAACGTGCGCCTGATAGAAGGCTATTCAGGCGCATGATCGCGGGGACATGAAATTGAAGAAGATGGGCGTAGCGGCGGGCAGCGGCTCGGAACGCAGCATGAAATAAACCGTGAAGCAGCAGACAAACGCACCATTAAGGTCTACATTCAGCGCACTGCGCATCAAGACGGGTCATTTAAGCGTCGTCAGCCAGTGATGTGTGACCCGGCGAGCGGCATTGCACCGCACCGCACAAGCATTACGGCCTGCCTGGCCAACCCCGGCCCGATGTTGCTATCGGGCTTTTTAATGCCCGCGATTCGGGCATCTGGACGGCTTACGCCAAGGCCTTCAGCACCGCTGCAATGTGCTGCAATACTTCGGGCTCGCCGCGCTCGGCCCAATACAGGGCGATCAGCTGCTTGCCCGCCTCCACTTTGTAGACGTCCGCCGGCAGCGTCTTGAACGGCTCGAGCAGGCGCGGATCTTCACACGGCTCGCGCCACTGGTTAACCCACACGCCCGGCTCCATCTGCCAGTACACCCAGACATCGGTCGCCCGCGCGGCACGTGGCCGGTGATACTGCGGGCACGGACTCGGCGGCTCGGTCGGCAACCAATGCGGCCACTCCTGAGGGATCAGCTGCATCGCCAGCCCCATTCGCCGCGCCTGCATGCGCATGGCCATTCTGCCGCTCTGCGAGCGCGAGGGGCGCAGCCAGACCAACGGACTTAAAACCACCGCAATGATTGACAGGATGATCCACACCGTCATATTTGTACGCCCCCCGCAGCGGCTGGCTGCTGGCGGACCACATCGGCGTGCCAGAGGCGCGTGAAAAGAGCCATAATCAAAACCATCGCAAACCTCAGAAGGAACACCCCATGTCCTATGAACATATCCTGGTAGCCGTGGACCTCACTGAAGAGTGCGATCCGGTTATCAAAAAAGCCATGGCGCTGGCGCTGGCCGGCCATTCCAAGCTTTCGCTGGTGCACATCGTCGAACCTATGGCCATGGCGTTCGGTGGTGATGTCCCGATGGACCTGTCGCAGCTGCAGCAACAGCAGTTTGATCAGGCCAAGGAAAAGCTGGAAGCGCTGAAACGCAAATACCCCGACGTTAAGACCGGCGACAGCCATTTGACCTACGGCCAGCCGCGTCAGGAGATCCACAACCTGGCGAAGGAGCACCACGTCGACCTGATCGTTGTCGGCAGCCACGGCCGTCATGGCCTGTCACTGCTGCTCGGTTCTACCGCCAACGACGTACTGCACGGCGCGCCATGTGACGTGCTGGCAGTGCGCCTGATCAAGCGCCCGGAGAAATAAGGGCGCCAATGCAAAAGCCCGGTCCTTGAAAAAGGTCCGGGCTTTTTTTATTGCTACAGGTTAGCGATCACTCGTCCAGCTCGGCCCAACGCTCAAGCAGTCCGTCCAGTTCGCCTTGCAGGCTTTCCAGCTGCGCCATCACGGCAGTGGTTTGCTCCGCAGGACGCTGATAGAAACCGGCCTCGGCCATCTCGGCAGTGAGCGCAGCCATTTGCGCTTCCACAGCGTCAATTTGCGCAGGCAGGGCTTCCAGCTCGCGTTGCAGCTTATAGCTGAGCTTCTTTTTGGCGACCGGCATTTCGGCCGCCGCGACGGGTGCTGCCTGAACCACGGCAGTGGCCAGCTCGGACTTGCCGGACTTGCTGTCGGTGACGCCCAGCAGACGCGGCGAGCCGCCTTGGCGAATCCAGTCCTGATAGCCACCGACGAATTCGCGGACCTTGCCCTCGCCTTCGAACACCAGGGTGCTGGTGACGACGTTATCGAGGAATGCCCGGTCGTGGCTGACCATCAGCACGGTGCCCTTGAAGGTCAACAGCACTTCTTCAAGGAGCTCGAGGGTCTCGACGTCCAGATCGTTGGTCGGTTCGTCGAGGACCAGCAGGTTGGCCGGCTTGCTGAACAGCTTGGCGAGCAGCAGACGCGCGCGCTCACCGCCCGACAACGCCTTGACCGGCGTCCGCGCCCGCTGCGGGCTGAACAGGAAATCGCCCAGGTAGCTGAGGACGTGACGGCTCTGGCCGTCGATGTCGATGAAGTCGCGCCCTTCGGCCACGTTGTCGATCACGGTCTTTTCCAGATCGAGCTGGTGACGCAGCTGGTCGAAGTAAGCGACGTCCAGACGGGTGCCGACTTCCACCTTGCCGCTGGTGGGCTGGAGGTTGTCGAGCATCAGCTTGAGCAACGTGGTCTTGCCGGTACCGTTGGCGCCAAGCAGACCGATGCGGTCTTCGCGCTGCAGGACCATGGAGAAGTCCTTGATCAGCATCGGGCCGCCCGGGTGAGCGAAGCTGACGTTGTCGAGCACCATCACCTGCTTGCCGGATTTGTCTGCCGTGTCGAGCTGGATGTTCGCCTTGCCGGTGCGTTCGCGACGGTCGCTGCGCTCAACGCGCAATGCCTTCAGGGCGCGTACGCGGCCTTCGTTACGGGTACGACGGGCCTTGATGCCTTGACGAATCCACACTTCTTCCTGGGCCAGACGCTTGTCGAACAGCGCGTTGGCGGTTTCTTCCGCCGCGAGCATGGCTTCCTTGTGCACCAGGAAGCTGGCGTAGTCGCCGTCCCAGTCGATCAGGCCGCCACGGTCGAGCTCAAGAATGCGGGTTGCGAGGTTTTGCAGAAAGGACCGGTCGTGGGTGATGAACAACACCGCGCCCTGGAATTCCTTCAGTGCTTCTTCAAGCCACGCGATGGCGCCGATGTCGAGGTGGTTGGTCGGTTCGTCGAGCATGAGCAGATCTGGCTCGGAGACCAGCGCCTGGGCCAGCAACACGCGACGACGCCAGCCGCCGGACAGTTCGGCGAGGGTCTTGTCGGCCGGCAGTTGCAGACGGCTGAGGGTGCTGTCCACCAACTGCTGCAGGCGCCAGCCGTCACGGGCTTCGAGGTCCGACTGCACGTGCATCAGCTTGTCGAGGTCTTCGGCGGTGACGATGTTCTGGCTGAGGTGGTGGTACTGAGCGAGCAGCTCGCCCACGCCATCGAGGCCTTCGGCGACGACGTCGAATACGGTTCGGCCGTCCGCGACCGGCAGCTCCTGGGGCAGCTCGCCGATCTTGAGGCCCGGCGCGCGCCAGACATTGCCGTCGTCGGGCATCTGAATGCCCTTGACGAGCTTCAACATGCTGGACTTGCCCGTGCCGTTGCGGCCAATGATGCAGACCCGCTCACCACGGGCGATCTGCCAGGACACCTTGTCCAACAACGGCATGGCGCCGAACGCAAGGGACACATCGCTGAATTTGAGCAGGGTCATGAGCTTCTCCAAAAACCGGGCGCGCATTCTACCTGAGATAACCCGGCAGATGGGCGGCTAATCGATGACAGGACGTCGTCCAGACCCGGTGGTAGTCCGATTGCAGGCCGGAGTTAGTTTCCATCTATCACGACGGACGAGGCAGCGCTTCAACCCGCGCGGGCAACAGGCTAAGCTAGCCGCACTTTTCACGATGCATCTGCACGGAAGTCTCATGCGCAGTCGTTTCTTCAGCCTTTTGTCCTGCCTGCTTCTGTCGGCCACCGCTGCCCAGTCCGTCCAAGCGGTCGATCTCACCACCCAACGCCAGTATTACGATGAAGCCAAGCGGGCTTTGGCCAAGGGCGACGGCGGCCCTTATCGCACCTATGCCGCCGCGTTGGCGGATTACCCCCTCGAACCCTACCTGGCCTACGACGAACTCACCGCCCGCCTGAACAGCGCGAGTGATGAGGAAGTCGAGAAATTCTTCGCCGAGCATGGCGACCTGCCGCAAGCCAACTATATGAAGCTGCGCTGGCTGCGGCTGCTCGCCTCCCGCGGTGACTGGCAGCCCTTCGTCAAGTATTACGACCCCAAGCTGAATTTCGTCGAGCTCGACTGTTTGTATGGCTCGTATCAGCTCAGCCACAACCAGCGCGCGGAAGGCTATGCCAACGCCGAGAAGACCTGGATGACCGGCAAGACGCTGCCGGCAGCCTGCGATACGTTCTTCACCCAGTGGGCGGTCGAAGGTCAGTTGACCGAGCAGAAACGCTGGCAGCGCGCCAAGCTTGCCGCGCAGGTGCGCAACTACGCGCTGGCCAGTCAACTGGTCAACAGCATGACCACCCTCGCGCCCCAGGGCCGTTTGCTGATCGCTGTCGCGCAGAAGCCGGAAATGGTCAACAACCAGGGCCAGTTCATGCCGGCCGACGAGGCGATGTCCGATGTGGTCGGGCTGGGTCTGCGTCGCCTGGCCAAGCAGGACCCGCAGCGGGCCATGGAGCTGCTCGACAGCTACGCGCCACTGCTGCATTTCTCCCACGAGGAACAGGTGCAGATCGCCAAGGAAATCGGCCTGACCCTGGCTCGCAGTTATGACGGCCGTGCCCTTGAGGTCATGACCAAGTACGACCCGGACCTGCGCGACAACACCGTCACTGAATGGCGCCTGCGCCTGTTGCTGCGACTGGGTCGCTGGAGCGATGCGTACGAGCTGACCCGTCGCCTGCCCCAGGACCTCGCGACCACGAATCGCTGGCGTTACTGGCAGGCCCGCTCCCTGGAGCTGTCCCAGCCCAACAGCCCCTTGCTGCCGGGGCTGTACAAGACGGTCGCGAAGGAGCGTGATTTCTACGGTTTCCTCGCCGCTGACCGCACACAGACGCCGTACATGCTCAACAACAAGCCGCTGGTGCTGAGTCAGGCGCTCATGACCAAGGTGCGCAACACGCCGGGCGTGCGCCGCGCGCTGGAGTTCTATGATCGCGGGCAGATCGTCGACGGCCGCCGCGAGTGGTACCACGTCACCCGTCGTTTCAGCCGGGACGAAATGGTCGCCCAGGCCAAACTGGCGTACGACATGCACTGGTATTTCCCGGCCATTCGCACCATCAGTCAGGCGCAGTATTGGGACGATCTCGACATCCGCTTCCCGATGGCCCACCGCGACACTCTGGTGCGTGAAGCGCAGGTTCGCGGGCTGCATTCAAGCTGGGTGTTTGCGATCACCCGTCAGGAAAGCGCGTTCATGGATGACGCCCGCTCTGGCGTCGGTGCCGCAGGCCTGATGCAACTGATGCCTGCGACCGCCAAAGAGACCGCGCGCAAATTCAGCATTCCCTTGGCTTCGCCGGCCCAGGTGCTTGACCCGGACAAGAACATCCAGCTCGGCGCCGCTTATTTGAGTCAGGTCCATGCGCAGTTCAATGGTAACCGGGTGCTGGCCTCGGCGGCGTATAACGCAGGTCCGGGACGTGTGCGTCAGTGGTTGAAGGGCGCCAATCACCTGGCCTTCGACGTCTGGGTCGAGAGCATTCCGTTCGACGAGACCCGCCAGTACGTGCAGAACGTGCTGTCGTATGCCGTTATCTACGGTCAGAAGCTCAATTCACCGCAGCCGCTGGTGGACTGGCATGAGCGGTTCTTTGATGATTTGTGAGGGCCGGATCCGGTCGGCAGCTGTCAACGGTCTAGGCCGAATGGAGCGGTAGGATTCCCCGCATTCGTCTGGCAGTTATGATTTCGCGCAGCAATCACAACCCCTGTGGGAGTGAGCTTGCTCACGAAGACGGCATTCCAGCCGCTGGAAATTTAGCGGATGCAACGGCCTCTTCGCGAGCAAGCTCACTCCCACAATTCATCTGACGGCGGAAAAATCAGCGGCGGTTTCATTTTCAAGGGATCCGGGAAGACGTACTGGCAAGCGCTCGACTACTCGAGCACTTCAACCTCCATCCCCACCTCGACCAGCCCTGGGCCATCGCTCACCAGGTTCTGGCCAAACCAGATCTCCCCTTCCCGCTCCCGATAGGTCTTCAGTGTGGTCATCGGTTCGCGATCCGCGCTGCGCTCACCGGTTGCCGGGTCGATCGTCGTCAGAATGCAACGGGAGCACGGCTTCAACACCCGCAGCTCAACGCCACCAATCCGAATCCGCTTCCAGCCATCCTCAGCAAACGCCTGGGCGCCGGACACCACCAGATTCGGGCGAAAACGCAACATCTCCAGCGGGCGGCCCACCTTCTGCGATAAATCGTCCAGCGACGACTGTCCGATCAACAACAACGGAAAACCGTCTGCAAACCCGACCCTGTCTTCAATGGCCCCGAAGCCGGAAGGCAACCAGCGAGCGCGCTCTTTCGGCACATGCACCAGCCGCGTGGGCTTGCCCACCAGGGCACTGACCCAACGCGCCGCATCCTCGCCCGCATCCGGCACCCGGAAACTGTCCCGCCAGATCGTGATGCCGCGCAGATTGGCTTCCTCGTCCACTGGCACCGGCACATCCAGACTGCCCAGGCCTGGCGCAGACAGCGTCACGCCGTCACCCTTCCACAGCACTGACAGCTGCGACATCTGCGGCAGCGCGCGCTGGCTGTAAAAGCGCCCAGTGGCCTCATCCACCAGCATCCAGCGACGATCGCCACTCATGCCCAACTCGTCGAAACTGGCCTGCTGCAGTGATTCAGCCATGGAGGATTTGAGGGGGTACCGATACAGTGCGCTGAGGTGAAACATGTACGCGTCCTTATGCCAAAGCGGAAAGCCACCACTCTATACGAGACGTCAGGAAACCAAGCGGTACAGATGCAAAAAAGCCCCTCCATACAGCAAGGGGCTTGAAACAGAACCGGATCAGTTGTCGAGCATGAGCCGCTCGCGGACCACGTCGACCAGCTTGTCCGGCTGGAATTTGGAGAGGAAGTTATCGCACCCAACCTTCTTGACCATGGACTCGTTGAAACTCCCGGACAGCGAAGTGTGCAGCACGACATAGAGGCCGCGCAGGCGTGGATCGTTACGGATTTCCGTGGTCAGGCGGTAGCCGTCCATTTCCGGCATTTCGGCGTCGGTGAAGACCATCAGCAGCTTGTCGGTCATGACCTCGCCGGTGTCTGCCCAGCCCTTGAGCATGTTCAGGGCTTTCAACCCGTCACGGGCAACGTGCATCTTCACGCCGAGCTGACCCAGGGTGTCACGCAACTGCGAGAGCGCCACGTTGGAATCGTCCACCAACAGCACTTCGCGGCCAATGGCCCGGGCGAGGACCGGATCTTCCAGCTTGTCGCGGGAGACCTTGGCACTGTACGGCACGATCTCGGCGAGGACTTTCTCCACGTCGATGATCTCCACCAACTGGTCATCGACCTTGCTGATGGCGGTCAGGTAATGCTGACGCCCGGCGCTGGTCGGTGGCGGCAGAATCGCCTCCCAGTTCATGTTGACGATACGGTCGACGCCGCCCACCAGAAACGCCTGAACCGAGCGGTTGTATTCGGTGACGATGATCGTGCTCGAAGGCCCCGGCACCAGCGGACGCATGCCGATGGCCTGGGACAGGTCGATGACCGGCAGGGTCTGCCCGCGCAGGTTGACCACGCCGCACACGAACGGATGACGCTGGGGCATCAGTGTCAGCTTGGGCAGTTGCAGGACTTCCTGCACCTTGAATACGTTGATCGCGAACAACTGTCGGCCGGCCAGGCGGAACATGAGGATTTCCAGGCGGTTCTCACCTACCAGCTGTGTACGTTGGTCTACTGTGTCGAGAATGCCAGCCATCTGTTGCTCCTGGAGCAGGGTTCAAGTAAGTCCGCCTACCCTGTATCGGCAGCCCCATGACAGACCTTAATCGGGATAGAAACGCGCGTCGCGCACTTGATATCACAATAACATCACCACGGACCCGTCAACAGACCCGAGCGCTGCAGACCGGCGAACGGCGCGGCTTTCAGATGCGCGGCCCGACGACCACCCAGTGCAACCTGCCACCGCGAGTAGGGGTAACCCCTAAGGGCAATCGGGGCGAACCTGATATTCGGCTTTTCCAATAGCCATTACTGTGACGCCCTTCTCGTAAATGAATGGAGTCAGGCATGCGGTTGCGCTCGCGGAAGTTTCCCCACTACTCGCCGGAACCCTTGCAAAGGACCCGTCTCTTGAGGCCTGGGTGCAGATGATCGTTTCACGCGTTCATGCTGATCACGCCACCCTGCCCGACCATTCGCAACAATCAGAAACGCCCTACAGACTTTCCAGTGCCTTCAACATTAACTTTGGGCCACTCGCCCCACGCGACCTGACGTCGCCATTTGTGAAGAGTGGAGATCGCCCATGCTGAACGGCAATGAATGGCAGCAGTTGCACGCAGAGTTTCTCAGCGATACCCAGACACTCATGTGCCGCGCCGATGAATGCCTCAGTCATCTGGAATTGATCAGCGATGATCGTGACGCGATGGAATGTCTGCTCACCACCTTGCACCACCTTGCCGGCAAGGCAGACACCCATGGCGTGGAAACGGTCTGCGGTTTCGCCCGGCAGTTGCGCTATCTCCTTTACTTCGCCAGCGCGGCCGGCCACTTGCAGCCAGAGGCATTGCCCACGCTCAAACGCTGCTTTGAGCTGATGGCCTGGCAGCTTGAACTCATCGACCCTCACACCGGATCGCTGGCGCTGGACGACTGCGAGCAGCGCGGTTTGCTGGACGTATTCGCCTGCCAGTGCGGAGTGGGCAGGCCGGACAATAACGTCGTCGCCAATCCGGGCTGGTCGGTCAATCCCGGGCAGCGCGACGTGCTCGCCGCCAGGCACGTCGATCGCAGTGAAACGCGATGAATGGCTGCTGATTTCGTGAATACGCACGCGCATTCAGGACTTGAAAGCTGACTGAACGGACAACCTGCTTGGTTATTGACAGGAGTCGGGGTTCAACCTCAGCCCTTAATAACGCCGACAATTAAGGTACTATCGGCGCGCTCGGAGGCGCGCTTCAATCAGCACTTATTCTGTCCATTCGAATAATCGTTAGAACATGCTCTACCCGTACAGAGGAAGTTCCGCATTGTGTTTTTCGCAATGCCCTTTCAAATGGCCTGGCAGATCCGTCAGGTGTAGACATCCATTATCGATGGCTTCATTCGCTATGCATGGCAGCAGCAAATTCCCTGGCGTTCTGCGAATGAACCCCGGCAGCACCATTCGCTGGGCAGCCCTGCTGTGCCTGGCGACCACGGGCTGCAATGTGATCGCGTACCTGGCGAGCGGCACCCTGCCGCTGGAGCTGGCCATCGTCAACGGGCTGGCATTTGCAGGCCTCTGTTACAGCATGACCCGCCCGAACCGGACCATTCAGTTCCAGCCCAAGGAACTCGCCGATCACATGCTGCAGGTTCAGGAAACCGAACGTCATCGCCTGAGCCGCGAGCTGCACGACGACATCGGCCAGATGCTCACGGCAGCAAAAATGCAGAGCGACTGGCTGCAGCGCCGCGCCCCGCAGGAGCTGCATGCGCAGTGCACGACGCTCATCAACACCCTTGATGAAACCCTGGCGAAGGTTCGCGACCTGTCCGCCATTCTCAACCCCCGACAGCTCACCAGCCTGGGACTGGAAGCCAGCCTGCGCGCGCATTTGCTGCGCACGCTGTCAGCCACTTCCGTGCAGTGGAGCCTGGAATGCCAGCAGCGCCTGGACGGTATTCCCGAAGAGATCGCGGTGGCGGCATTCCGCATTACTCAGGAAGCCGTGACCAATATGCTGCGCCACGCCCAGGCGCAAAACCTGCGCGTGCAACTGCAGCGCCGGCCGGACGGGTTGTGGCTGAACATTCGCGATGATGGTAAAGGCTTTGCGCCTGCGCTGAGCCCCGCCGGTCAGGGGCAGCGCGGTATGGCGGGCATGGCCGAGCGCGCGAGCTTGTTGGGGGGTGAATTGAACGTCGCCAGCGAGCCCGGGCAAGGCACTTGCATTCAGGCGTTGTTTCCCTGGGCGCCGCGTGTCCGCGGACGCGCTGAAGGCAGCAAGCCGTGAGTGTCTGCAACGTTCTGCTGGTGGATGATCACGCGCTGATCCGCGCCGGTGTCCGCGCGCTGGTGTCGGACATCCCGGGTTACGCTGTCATCGGCGAGGCCAGCAATGGCCATCAGTTGCTGGAAATGAGCCTGCAGCTGGAACCCGACATCATTCTGCTCGACATCTCCATGGGCGACAGCGACGGGCTGGACGCCTTACAACGCCTGCGTCAGACGCTGCCGGACAGCAAGGTGCTGATTCTGTCGATGCACACCGAGCCATGCCTGATCATGCGTGCGCTGGCGTGCGGCGCCCACGGCTACCTCCTTAAAGATGCAACCGCCAGCGAGATCGAACACGCGCTGAACGCCCTGCGCGATGGCGAACGCTACTTGAGCCCGGCGATCGCTCACACGGTCATCAGCCAGGCATTGGTCAGCAGCCAGCTGGCGCCTGTCGAACCCGCCGAGGGTCATAACCTCACCGCCCGCCAGCTGGAAATCCTGCGGCTGGTGGTAAGGGGCACCTCAACCCGCGAGATCGCCGGCGGCCTCGGTTTGAGCGTCAAAACGGTGGAGACTCATCGCGCGCAGATCATGAAACGGCTGCACATCTACGACGTGCCCGGGCTGGTGCTGTTCTGTGTGAGGGAGCGAATCATCAGCCTGGATGACTGACGGCGTCAGATGAGCGCGCGGTCGCGGCTCATCTGACGGCTGTTGATGCTCAGGCGAGCTGTCGCGTGTGCCCCAGCAACGGCGAATGCGACGGCAGGTGCACGCGCAACGCGCCTGCTCGGGCCTCGAAACGGGTTGCTTCGCCGCTCAGCGGTTCGCCGTCGAGATTGATATTCAGCCCTTGCGCCGACTTGAGCTCGACCCACGGCAGCCGCGCGCGGACGAACATGTTGTCGAGGCCCAGACCGCCTTCGAGCAGGCTCTTCAATGTGCTCACCACCTCTTGGGGCGCTGGCAGAATGCTGATGTCCAGCAGGCCGTCATCGGCGAGGGCTTCCGGGCATAGCGGGTGGCCGCCGCCCGCCTGACGACCGTTGCCGATCCCCAGCGCCAGCATCTCGCCCTTCCAGTGAAAATCCGGGCCGGTGAATTCGCCGTAGGCCGCTTTTAACTCGCTGAAACGCGTAAGGCCGGTGAACAGATAGGCTGCACCACCGAGGATCTTTTTCAGGTCTTCGGAGGTGTTGGCGGTGACCTGACTGCCAAAGCCGCCGGTGGCCATGTTGAGGAACATCTGACCGCCCACCGCACCCATATCAACCGCACGCGCCGGGACATCCAGCAGGTCGAGGGCCTGGTCGGGTTCCAGCGGCACGCCCGCCGAACGGGCGAAGTCGTTGGCGGTGCCCAGCGGCATGATCACCAGGCTGGCGTCGACTTCGGACAGCGCCAGCGCCTCCGCCACGTCGCGCAACGTGCCATCGCCGCCACCGGCGATGATCTGCCGATGACCGGCCTCCAGACCCTCACGCACCAGGCGCTGGGCATCGCCCGCTTCCCAGGTCACGCGCACGTCCAGTTCCCAGCCGTGTTTGCGCTTGCGCGCCACCGCCTCGCGGACATCCTCATTGAGCGCTTGCTTGCCGTGAAGAATCAGTAATGCCCTGCGCGCTGCCATATCCCTTCCTTTTGCGTGTTCGAGTTGATGCGTGATGTGTTGACCGCGCGTGCTGCAAAAAAAGCCCGGTGGATGAAAAATCTTTTAACCCGGCGTCCTCGACAAGAAACGCTTTGGAATTCACCCGGACACGGCTGAAGTTGGATGTCAGCCCGCTCAGTGATGGCAAAACGCCTTGAATGGCAGGGACTTACGCGCGCCGGCCTTGCCACCGCTTTGAGTTCACCTACAGGCAACGCCGAGTTGCCGGGGCTCCCGCCCCGTAAATAGGGGACGAGAGGCGTTAATTCTGCGTTACAGCCCCTTGAAATACACCGGCGGAAAGCGCCTAATCGACAAATAATTGGCTAATTCGCCCGAGTGCTACGATAAAGTCATTAAATTGACTTTCTTCGGAATGATCGGGAGTGCAGCCCCAGTCATTGATTCATGGATCGAAGAGGCGAGAAACCCCATGCAACTAATTCCCTGCATTATCGCTGGCGGCGCCGGCACCCGGCTGTGGCCTGTTTCACGGGAGGCAATGCCCAAACCCTTCATGCGTCTGCCGGACGGCGAAAGCCTGCTGCAGAAGACCTTCAATCGCGCCAGCCAGCTGGACGGCGTCGACAGCGTCCTCACCGTGACCAACCGGGAAGTGTATTTCCGCACCGTCGATGACTACCGGCTGCTGAACACGCACCAGTTGGCGCTTGAGTTTTTGCTCGAGCCGTTCGGCCGCAACACCGCGCCGGCCATCGCCGCCGCGGCGCTGCACGTTCAGGAGCGTTATGGCGACGACGCGCAGCTGTTGATTCTGCCGGCGGACCAGTTGATCACTGACGTTGCCGCGTTCGAGGCCGCCGTGCAGAGCGCACGCAAACTGGCCGACGAGGGCTGGCTGGTGACGTTCGGTCTGATCCCGTCCCGCGCCGAAACCGGTTTTGGCTACATCGAGAAAGGCCAGGCCCTCAGCAGCGAGGCCTATCAGGTGGCGCGCTTCGTCGAGAAGCCCGATGCCGTCACCGCCCAGGACTATCTCGCGGGCGGTCTGCATTTGTGGAACGCCGGGATGTTCTGCATGCGCGTCGATGTGCTGCTCGCCGAGCTGGAAGTTCACGCGCCAGACGTGCTGACCGCCGTGCGCCATTGCCTGGCGCAGTGCAACAGCAAGGAAGGCCGCAACGAGTTGCAGATCGAGCTGGACAGCACGACCTTCGCCCTGGCGCCGGACATTTCCATCGATTACGCGTTGATGGAGCGTTCGCAGAAGGTGGCGGTGGTGCCGTGCGAGATGGGCTGGAGCGACATCGGTTCGTGGCAGGCCATTCGCGAGCTGAGTCCGGCCGATGAAAATGGCAACCGATGCAACGGCGAGGTGGTGCTGCACGACGTGACCAATTGCTACATCGACTCGAAGAAGCGGCTGGTGGGTGCGGTGGGTCTGGACAACCTGATCATCATCGACACGCCGGATGCTTTACTGATCGCCGACGCCGATCGCAGTCAGGAGGTCAAGGTTATCGCCCAGGCGCTCAAGCGTCAGGGGCATCCGGCGTACTTGCTGCACAACACCGTGACCCGGCCGTGGGGGACTTACACGGTGCTGGAGGAAGGCAAGCGTTTCAAGATCAAGCGTATCGTGGTGAAACCCCAGGCGTCGTTGTCGTTGCAGATGCATCACCACCGCAGCGAGCACTGGATCGTGGTCAGCGGCATGGCGCGGGTTACCAATGGGGAGAAGGAGTTCATGCTTGACACCAATGAATCGACCTTCATCCAGCCCGGGCACACTCATCGGCTGGTCAATCCAGGGGTGATTGATCTGGTGATGATCGAAGTGCAGAGCGGGGAGTATTTGGGGGAAGACGATATCGTGCGGTTTACCGATGTGTATGGGCGTGTGCCTGAAGCAGCCAAGATTTAGGGGCTTGTTCGAAGATCCAGATCAAGGTCAAGGTCAAGGGCGTCTGCCTGGGGGCAGACTGTTTCGGCTTCGCCGAGTTACTTGGAAAAGCACCCCAAGTAACCAAGGGTGCATGCTCTCGGTTTGGCCCGACTTCGTCGGGTTCCCTCACTCCGACGACGCTCCGTGGGCCCGCGCCGAACGGACATCCATGTCCTGACGGCGCTCTCGCGGCATCCATGCCGCTCGGCCCACTCCGCGTCGTCTGCGTTCGGCCTGCACCAAAGTCGCGTTCTGCGGTGTTTGAGCTTTTTGCGTATGAAGAGCAAGAGCAGATCAGAAGCAAATCAAGAGCTTCCCGGCTAAAGCCGGTCCTACGAGTAGCCGCCGTTTGATCGTTCCCACGCTCCGCGTGTGAATGCATTCCGTGATGCTCCGTGTCACCTCACCGGCCTGAAGGTGCGTCATTTCCGGACGCGGAGCGTTCGGGGCGGTATTACCACGCGGAGCGTGGGAACGATCAGAAATAGCGGCGGCGACTTCGACTGTAGGACCGGCTTCAGCCGGGAAGCCTTTGATCTTGATCTTCATACACAAGAGGCTCAGTCACCGCCAATCGCGACTTGGGTGCAGGCTGAACGCAGGTCTCGCTCCGTGGGCCGAGCCGCATGGATGCGGCGAGAGCTGCCCCCCGCCATGGATGGCGGATGGCAGCGGGCCCACGGAGCGGGACCGGAGTGAAGGAACCCTGAGGAACGAAGGGCCCAACCGGGAGCAGGCACTTTTGCTTACTTTTGGTGCTTTTCAAAAGTAAGTCGCCGAAGGCGAAACAGTCTGCGCCCACGCAGACGCTCTTGATCTTTTTTACAGCCCCCGCGCGCCTTTGACGTACTCAACAAACCTCATCACCGCCGGGGCCTTTTCGTGGCGTCGGTGGATCACCGACAACGACGAGGTCGGCTGGCAATCCTCGATCCGCCGATACACCACATTCGGCAGACGAATGTGATCCACCACCGACTCCGGCACCACCGCCACACCCTGACCAAGACTCACCAGCGCAATCACCGACACCAGACCTCCCGGCTGCGGACCCAGGGTCGGCGCGAATCCGCCATGGGCCGCCACTTCCAGGGTGCCGGAAATCTGCTCAGGCAAGATGAACGTCTCGTTCTGCAGGTTCACCCCATGAATAACCTTGAGTTTGCACAGCCATGAACTGTCCGGCAGCGCGAGGGCAAACCCCTCCGTCAGCAACTGCACGGCGCTTACGGAATCGGGCAGTTGCATGGGGGAGCGGATGAAACCCACGTCCAGCCGGCCCTCCTCTATGAGCCGCGGCAGCGTCGGCATCAGGTGCTCGTTGATGCTGAATTCGACCTCAACATAGCGCTGCCGAAACTGACTGACGTGTTGCTGCAACACCCCCGAAAACACCGCTGAGGCGACGTAGCCCAACTCGATCCTGCCGGCCTCGCCACGCCCGGCGCGCTGGACGTTGTACTGCGCGGTCTCAAACTGACGCACCGCCAGTTCGGCCTCGATCTGCAGCGCGCGCCCCGCCTCCGTCAGCCTCACCTCCCGCTGTTCACGCAGAAACAGGCGGGTGCCCAGCGCGTTCTCCAGGTCCTGAATCTGCCGTGTCAGCGTGGGCGGCGCGATGCCCAGTTGCTCGGCGGCGCGGGTGAAATGCCGATGCCGGGCAACGGCCAGAAAGTAGCGAAAGTGACGGATTTCCATGGAGCGTTACCTGACAGGTAATGAAAACGCGGGGAGCGGGTAACAGAGCATAGGGGATATCCGCTTACTCTGTTCCGGCGCTGAACCACAAAGCCCCTTTAATATCGACCTGCGTTAGTCAGCACCTAACAGCGTCCGGAGCCCCCACACATGTCTCGACCCAGCCCCCGCCTGACCCTGCTCACAGCCTCCGGCGTGTGCGCGTTGATCGTGCTCGACACCAATATTGTTGCCGTGACCCTGCCGAGCATCGCGCGTGATCTGGGCGCCGGGTTTGCCGACATCGAGTGGGTCGTCAGCGCCTACATGCTGGCCTTCGCCGCGCTGTTGCTGCCAGCGGGCAGCCTGGCCGATCGCTTTGGCCGCCAGCGCATGCTGATCACCGGACTGGTGCTGTTCATTCTGGCGTCGCTGGGCTGTGGCGCGGCGCCGGACATTCTGTTCCTCGACTTCGCCCGAGCGATCAAGGGCGTGGGCGCGGCGTTGCTGCTGACCTCTGCGCTGGCGACCATCGGCCACGTTTTCCACGACGAAGCCGAGCGCGCCAAGGCCTGGGCGTTCTGGGGCGCGTGCATGGGTGTGGCCATGACCGCCGCCCCCACGATCGGCGGGTTGATTGCCGATCTGATCGGCTGGCGCTGGATTTTCTACCTCAACCTGCCCGTGGGTCTGGGGCTTTTGGTGATGGTCATGCGTAACATCCAAGAGTCGCGCAACGAGCAGTCGGCGCGTCTCGATCCCTGGGGCAGCCTGTTTTTCAGCGCCAGCCTGCTGAGCCTGATCTGGGGCCTGATCGAAGCCAACCGAATCGGCTGGGACCACCCGCTCACGTCCATGCGCCTGGCAGCGGGGGCGGTGCTGCTCGTGCTGTTCGTCATCGCCGAGCGCCTGCAACGTCGGCCGATGGTCGATTTGCAGCTGTTCAACTACCCGCGTTTCATCGGCGCCCTGCTCGGCATGTTCGCCTACGCCGGCTGCGCCCAGGTGATGATGACGTTGCTGCCGTTTTACCTGCAGAACGGTCTGGGCTTCAGTGCCATCGACTCGGGGCTGGGGATGCTGCCGTTCGCGATCACCATGCTGCTGTTGCCGCGCTTCGGGCCGACGCTGTCACGGCACCTGTCGCCGGCCGCCATGATGGCGCTGGGCCTGACCCTTGTGGGCATCGGCAACCTGCTGTGCGCCTGGGCCACGGGAATTGGCGGCTACCCGGCATTCGCGGCGGCGATGGCGGTGACCGGTGCAGGCGCGGGCTTGCTCAATGGCGACACGCAGAAAAACATCATGGCCTGCGTGCCCCGCGAACGCACCGGCATGGCGTCGGGGATGAGCACGACCATGCGTTTCAGCGCAATCATGTTGGCGATCGGCGTCTATGGCGCGCTGCTGGCCAGCCATACGCTTGGATCGCTGAAGAACGCACTCGCGACCGTCGCGCCCCACCTTGTCGATCAGGCCGAGCACATCGCCTCACGGGTTGTGGCCGGCGACATGAACGCTGCGCTGCAAACCGTCGACGCCAGCGCGCGGGGAATGATTCAGCCGCTGGCCCGGGACGCCTTTGTCTCGGGCTTCGGCTCGGTGTTGTGGGTTGCGGGCCTGATCGCCCTGTTGGCCGCGGTGCTGGTGGGCACGTTGATGCGCAGGCCGATTCCGCTGATGCACCTGAAAACCGCCTGATCGACGCGCCTGATCGAGGCGACAGCGCAGGCGAATCTTTAGCGGGCTGCAAGGGCCCACACCCGGGCGATATCCCGCGCGCGGTCATGGAGCAACGTCGCTGCGTTGGCGCAGGCGAACTCCAGCGTCATCGGCCCGCTGGTCACGGCGAAGGCGGCGCTGATGCCGTGGGCATACAGGTCGGCGTAGCCCTCCCCCAGCGTCCCGGCCAGCACGATGACCGGCACGTTGTTGCGTTGAGCCATCCGGGCGACGCCGAAGGGGGTTTTGCCGCGCAGGGTCTGGGCGTCGAAACGGCCTTCGCCGGTGATCACCAGGTCGGCGTCGGCCAATGCGTCGGCCAAGCCGGTCAGGTCGGCCACCACCTCCACGCCGGGACGGAACGACGCGTTCAAATAGGCCTTGGCGGCGAAACCCATGCCGCCCGCCGCGCCGCTGCCGGGGTACTCGCTGTCGTCGCGGCCCAATGCCTGAGCCGAATGCTCGGCGAAATGCCCCAGCGCTGCGTCCAGCGCCAGCACCTGCTCGGGGGAGGCGCCCTTCTGCGGGCCGAAGATGTGCGACGCGCCCTGCACGCCGCACAGGGGATTGTTGACGTCGGCAGCGACCTCGAACTGCACACTGCTCAGGCGCGGGTCGACCCCGGTCAGGTCGATACGCGTTAGTTGCGCCAGGGCCAGGCCACCGGGAGCAAGGGGCTGGTCGTCCCGGTCGAGGAAGCGCGCACCCAGCGCCGACAGCATGCCGGTGCCGGCATCATTGGTCGCGCTGCCGCCGATGGCCAGGATTACCCGCTCAGCGCCCGCATCCAGCGCGGCCTTGATCAGTTCGCCAGTGCCAAACGTGGTGGTGATCGTTGCGTCGCGCTGATCCAGGCTCAGCAGTTGCAGACCGCTGGCCATGGCCATTTCGATGATCGCCGTGCGCGTGTCCGCCAGCCAGCCCCACTGCGCCTGCACTGGCTGCGCAAGCGGTCCGCTGACCTGATTGCTCATCCAGTCACCGTCGCACGCCGCCAAGACCGCTTCGATGGTGCCCTCCCCGCCATCGGCCATCGGGCACTCGACCAGTTCGGCGTCAGGCCAGACGTCGATGAGCCCGGCGGCGATGGCGTGGGCGACACTTTGGGCGCTGAGGCTGTCTTTGAACGAGTCCGGGGCGATGACGATTTTCATGTTGTTCTCCTTGTCTGATGGCCGATCTTCGCACCGTGGGCCGACTTTACCGCCTTACGCTTGCACAACCGGAGGCTCTCTCGGTTGTTCATACGAACAACGCGGCGACAGCGCTTTACCTGACCACCATCTGCGCGCCGAGGTAGAGGCGCAGCAGGTCTTCGGTCCGGTAGGGATCGCAACCCGTCAATTCAGTGATTTTTTCAAGGCGGTAACGCAGGCTGTTGCGATGGATGCCGAGCGCGTCGGCGCAGGCCTGGCTTTCGCCGCTGTAGTCGAACCAGGCGCGCAGGGTGTCGAGCAACTGCGGGTTATCGAGCAGGCGCTTGATCGGCTCGGCGATGCCTTCGGCCAGCCAGTCGTGGCGGTTGCGCCAGAACAGCAGCGCGACGCGATGGCTGGCCAGCCGCAGCAGTTTGACGGTCGGCCGCAAGTGGCGCGCGTAATCGAGCAGGTCGCGGGCGGCGGTGCAGGCGGCGCGCAGGGAGGCCAGATCCGCCGAAGGTTCGACGGTCGCCATGCGTTGCACGGGCCAGCCTTGTTCGTCGAAAAGCGCCAGCAGCAAGGCGTCGTCGCGGTCCTTGCCCACCGCGCGGCACCAATAAATCAGCCCCGGCTCGCACGGCAGGCACCAGCTATTGGCGTAACGTCCCAACAGCCACGCGCTCATCGCAGCGGCATAGGTCGCGCCTTCAGGCAGTTCGAGCAACACGGCCTGGCGCGGCAACTGCGGCTGCAAACCCAGCTGTTCGGCTTCGGCGACCAGATGGGCAGCGCTTTCGCCAAGCAAGAGCCGCGACAGCAAATCCTCACTGCGCTGATGCCGCCATTGCTGATCGGCCTGCTGGCGTCGATGCTCCATGAGCATCTCGGCGGTCATCTTCACCAGCTCCGCGTAGACCCGCACATCATCGGGCTCGCCGGTGATGCCGAGCACGCCGATGAGTTTCTGATCCAGCATCAGCGGCAGATTCACCCCTGGGCGCACGCCGTCGAGCTGTCGGGCGGTGTGCGAATCGATCTCCACCACGCGGCTGTTGGCGAGGACCAGCTGCGCCCCTTCATGCCGTGTATACAACCGCTCCGCCTCGCCGCTGCCAATGATGATCCCCAGGTAATCCATGACGTTGACGTTGCACGGCAAAATCGCCATCGCCCGGTCGACGATGTCCTGGGCCAGGGCGTGGTCAAAGGCGAACATGAGGGGTGTCTGCGCAGCGAAGGGAATGAGGGTTCATACACATCAGGTCTTGTTTTTGTGGGTGGTGGGAGTCTGCCTGAATCTTGGTCCAGGCGCGATTGGCCGCTAGCATGGGATTTCAACTATAAGTAATATCCAGGCCAGACTTATGGAAGTCTTATAAGGACGCATGAATACGATCGCATGGACAAGGAAGGCCGTGAAACAACTCCTTAAGTTGCAAACAAGGCATCAGGTGCAAATCAGGGACGCTGTCAGCAAGCTGGAGTCAATGCCGGACGTGACCCACGTTAAATCTCTCGCTGGTCATAGCTGCGGCTACCGCCTAAGAGTTGGCGACTATCGTGTTCTGTTCGACTGGGACGGCGGGGTCAAAATTGTCAGTGTTCAGGAGGTCAAAAAACGCGATGAGCGCACCTACTAATAACATCCAGATCATCAACGGCCCCGACGGCAAACCCGCCTTCGTGGTCATCCCCTATGAAGAGTACGTCAGCCAGCACGGTGGGGAAGATCTGATCCCCCACGAAGTCGTCAGCCGGATTGTCGACGGCTCAACGCCAATTCGGGCGTGGCGCGAGTATCTGGATCTGACCCAGGAGCTTGTCGCCGGACGACTCGGTATCTCCCAACCCGCCTACGCCCAGCAGGAATCGGTGGCGCGTCCCCGCAAGCAGACTCGAGAAAGAATCGCCCAGGCGTTCGGCATCCGGCCCGATCAACTGGACATCTGAACACGCGAGAACTCAATTTGGCCCTGCACCGTCTCACCCTCCTCCTCTCCGCTCTGACCCTTCAGGCCTGCGCCTCCACCGAGGTGCCCCTGGGGCAGGCGAGTTTTGCCGACTATCGCCAGCAGACCATCGCCTGGATGGAGCAGAACCGGACCTTTCAGACGCCTGATCACCCTACCGAGATCGAGTGGAATGCACCTCGGGAATGGCGGCCCAAAGCGCCAGCCACGCGGGGGATTTTGTTGGTCCATGGCCTCGGCGACTCGCCGTGGTCGTTCAATGACGTCGGCGAGACGCTCGCGGCGCAGGGGTTTCTGGTGCGCACGGTGTTGCTGCCGGGGCACGGCAGCAAGCCGGCGGACATGCTGGATGTGACGCTCAGACAGTGGCAGCAAGTGGTGCGGGAGCAGACGCAGATTCTTGAGCGGGAGGTGCCGACGGTGTATCTGGGCGGGTTTTCGACCGGTGCGAACCTGGTGCTGGATTACGCGTACAAGCACCCGAATATCGCCGGTCTGGTGCTGTTCTCTCCGGCGTTTAAACCTGCGAACACCTACGCCTGGGTCACTCAATACATCGGCTGGTTTCGCCCCTGGCTGGCAAAACCGGATGATGGCGTGCGCCCGATGCAGACGCCGGTCCGCTACCTGAACGTGCCCACCAACGGTTTCGCCCAGTTCTACCGCAGCGCGCTATTGGCCCAAAAGCACCTCGACAAAGGGGCCTACGACAAGCCGGTGTTCGTCGCCATTACCGAGCACGATTCGGTGCTGGATACCGGTTACGTGCTGGACACCTTCAACGCGCGCTTCACCCACCCGCTCAGCCGACTGATCTGGTACGGCAACGACCCGGCTGCGGCGCAGAAAAACCCGAAGGTGCGGGTGCGCAGCGATCTCCTGCCGGAATACCGCATCGCCCAGTTCTCGCACATGGGGTTGATGTTCTCACCTGCAAACCCGTTGTACGGGGTGAATGGCCGTCAGCGGATCTGCTGGAACGGCCAGTCATCCGCCGACATGCAGAAATGCCTGAATGGCGAGCCGGTGTGGTATTCGGATTGGGGCCATCGTGAGCCGGGCAAAGCCTTCGCGCGGCTGACGTTCAATCCGTATTTCGAGTGGCAGTCGGGGGTAATGATGGAGGTACTGGCTTACCCATAGTGGGACCCCGCACGCTTAGTAGGACCGGCTTCAGCCGGGAAGTGGCCAGCTTGAGCACCCTCAGATTTGCGGTGTGACGCCCGACGCCTTCCCGGCTAAAGCCGGTCCCACTATGGGCTCAAGCCAGTCCCAGTGAAGGAGCGCATCACCTGTCGGTCACTCCACCGGCGCCAGCCGCTCCCGGCTGTTGCTCAGGTGAGTCCACATCGCGGCGCGGGCGGCGTCGGGGTCCTGGCGGCGGATGGCGGCGAGGATGGCTTCGTGTTCGAGGTTGGCCAGGTAGGCACTGTGGGTGAGGCTCGCCCCGGCCCGTTCGCTGGTGGCGATGCGGCTGCGGGGGATGACGGCGATGCCGAGGTTCTGCAGGATCTCCACGAAATAAGGATTGCCGGTGGCCTCGGCAATCAGCAGATGAAAGCGCCGGTCCGCTTCGACGCAACTGTCTTCCTTGGCCAGCAGGTCCTGATAATCATCCAGCGCGGCGCGCATCGCCGTCAGCTGTGATTGACTGCGGCGTTGCGCGGCCAGGGCGACGGCCTGGGTCTCCAGGCCCATGCGCAGTTCGATGATGTGCCGCACGCTGAACGCGGTTTCCACCTTCAAATGCAGCCCGCTCTGCTCCGAACGCGCGAGCACGTAAGTGCCTTTGCCCTGATGGGTCTCGACCAGCCCGGACGCCTGCAATTTGGAAATCGCCTCGCGCACGACGGTGCGACTCACGCCATGCTCGCGGACGATCTCGCTCTCCGACGGCAACTTCGCACCAGGTGGAATCGTCCCCATCAGGATCCGCTGACTCAGGTCGGTGACCAGGTCCGTCGCCAGGCTGTGCTGGCGACGCTTGGGTGGCAAGGGTCCGGTGCTGTTCAAAAAGAAGTCGTCCTATAAGTGCTGAAAAAGAACGGCGGCCGCCGAAGCCTGCCATCCACTTGTATTTTCCTGACCACCCGCGCTCGATGCACGCACTCAACCACTCGCCGGAAACTCATCGCGACACGGCCAGGACCCCTGAAAACAGAGCCAAACAGCAGCGCACAGCAACTCATTCCACTTGTCAGACAGGCGAGCCTAGCTCGACGAAATACTTCTCGCAACCCCCGCAAATCCGGTTGCCAGCGCGATCATTACTTGTATGATGACTGGCAACAGGGCTTACACACCTTGTCACACACAACGTGCTTGACCACCCGCATAAAAATAATCAGTGGGAGTTACCAGAGTGAACACATCCTCAACACGGGCGGATGACGCCTCCGATTCCGTCCTGCAATCGGCGGTCTCGAAAGTCAAACGACACATCCTGCCGCTGTTCGTCATCATGTTCATCGTCAACTACATCGACCGGGTCAACATCGGCTTCGTGCGTAGTCACATGGAACATGACCTGGGTATCGGCGCAGCCGCCTATGGCTTCGGTGCCGGCCTGTTCTTCATCGCGTATGCGATGTTCGAAGTCCCCTCCAACATCCTCCTGCAGAAAGTCGGCGCGCGCATCTGGCTGACCCGCATCATGCTGACCTGGGGCATCGTCGCCGCCTGCATGGCCTTCATCCAGACCGAGACCCACTTCTACATCCTGCGCTTCCTGCTGGGCGTGGCCGAAGCCGGGTTCTTCCCGGGCGTGATCTACTACTTCACCCGCTGGTTGCCCGGCGTCGAGCGTGGCAAGGCCATCGCCATCTTCCTCAGCGGCTCGGCCTTCGCGTCGGTGATCTCCGGCCCGCTCTCCGGCCTGTTGCTGCAGATCGACGCGCTGGGCTACCACGGCTGGCAGTGGATGTACTTCATCGAAGGCATGTTCTCCGTCGGCCTGTGCTTCTTCGTCTGGTTCTGGCTCGACTCCAAACCCCACGACGCCAAATGGCTGACCGAGGCCGAGAAAGACGCCCTGGTCAACACCATCGACGCCGAGCAGAAGGCTCGCGAAGCAGCGAATCCGGTGAAGCTGTCCATCGGCAAGCTGCTCAAGGACCCGCAGATCATCCTGTTCTGCCTGATGTACTTCTTCATCCAGCTGACGATCTACGCGGCGACGTTCTGGCTGCCGAGCATCATCAAGAAGATGGGCGACCTCACCGACTTCCAGGTCGGCCTGTTCAACTCGATCCCGTGGTTCATCGCCATCGTCTGCATGTACGGCTTCGCTTCGCTGTCGGCCAAGTGGAAGCACCAACAGGCGTGGGTTGCCGTCGCGTTGTTGATCGCGGCAGCAGGGATGTTCATGTCGACCACGGGCGGTCCGGTGTTTGCCTTCGTGGCCATCTGTTTCGCGGCGATGGGCTTCAAATCGGCGTCGTCGCTGTTCTGGCCGATCCCCCAGGGTTATCTGGATGCGCGGATCGCCGCCGGCGTCATCGCGCTGATCAACTCGGTAGGCAACCTCGGCGGCTTCGTTGCGCCGACCACCTTCGGCATCCTCGAACAGCAGACCGGTTCGATCCAGGGCGGCCTGTACGGTTTGACCGCAACCTCGATCATCGCCGCGATTCTGGTGTTCACCGTGCGCACCACGCCCAAGCCCGGCGCGGTGCCGATCGCCAAAGTCGACGTCACGCCCAGCCACACTTGAGCCAAGCGCTCTGAGCCCTAAGCTCTGAACCCGTAAACACAGCGCGCGCAGCGCCAGCGATTAGCAAGGAACTAGCAATGACTTCACAGAATTCCGGCAGCACCCCCGTCATCATCGACATGCAGGTCATTCCGGTGGCTGGCCACGATGACATGCTGCTCAACCTCAGCGGCGCCCACGGCCCGTATTTCACCCGCAACATCGTCATCCTCAAGGACAACGCCGGCCACACCGGCGTGGGTGAAATCCCCGGCGGCGAGAAAATTCGCCAGACCCTCGAAGACGCCCGCACGCTGGTGGTCGGCAGCAGCATCGGCAACTACCAGAAGATCCTCAACGACGTGCGCCGCACCTTTGCCGAGCGCGATGCCGGCGGTCGCGGTCTGCAGACCTTCGACCTGCGCATCACCATCCACGCGGTGACCGGCATCGAAGCGGCGGTGCTGGATTTGCTCGGTCAGCACCTGGAAGTGCCGGTCGCCGCGCTGCTCGGCGAAGGCCAGCAGCGTGACGAAGTGAAGATGCTGGGCTACCTGTTTTACGTCGGCGACCAGACGAAAACCAACCTGCCCTATCGCACCGAAGCCGACGCAGACAACGAGTGGTTTCGCGTTCGTCACGAAGAAGCACTGACCCCGGAAGCAGTCGTGCGACTGGCCGAAGCGGCTTACGCGCAATACGGTTTCGAGGACTTCAAGCTCAAGGGCGGCGTGCTCAGCGGCGATGCGGAAATCGAAGCAGTGACGGCATTGGCCGAACGCTTCCCGAAAGCGCGCATTACCCTCGACCCAAACGGCGCCTGGTCGCTGAAAGAAGCGGTGCGTCTGTGCCGCGATCAGCACAAAGTGCTGGCCTATGCCGAAGACCCCTGTGGCGCCGAGAACGGTTACTCGGGCCGCGAAGTCATGGCTGAATTCCGTCGCGCCACCGGCCTGCGCACCGCCACCAACATGATCGCCACCGACTGGCGCGAAATGGGTCATGCCATCCAGCTGCAATCGGTGGACATCCCCCTGGCCGACCCGCACTTCTGGACCATGCAGGGTTCGGTGCGCGTCGCGCAGATGTGCAACGAGTGGGGCCTGACCTGGGGATCGCACTCCAATAACCACTTCGATATTTCCCTGGCGATGTTCACCCACGCGGCCGCCGCTGCGCCGGGCAACATCACCGCCATCGACACCCACTGGATCTGGCAGGACGGCCAGCGCCTGACCAAGGCACCGCTGCAGATCATTGGCGGCAGCGTACAGGTGCCTAAGAAGCCGGGGCTGGGTGTCGAGATCGACCTGGATCAGGTGGCCAAGGCCCACGAGTTGTACAAAGGCATGGGCCTCGGCGCGCGGGATGACAGCGTCGCGATGCAATTTCTGGTGCCGAACTGGACATTCAACAACAAGCAGCCTTGTCTGGTGCGCTGATCGACTGACCCGAGCCGGTCCCCCTGCGGCTGAACAGCGGCGACCGGACAGAATCACCTAAACTGCCAAATGGCGACCGGCGCGTAACCCCTTGCGCGCCGTTTTTCTTCATCATCTGCTGTAGCGGCTGCGTGCTACTGTTCGTGCATCTCACTGCCGTGAAGTCCTCCATGTCCCGCCTTGCCAAGACCCACCCCCGCCTGACCATTGCCACCCTCGTCGGCGTCGCCGCCGGTATTGCCAGCGCGTTCGTCGCCCCGGATATTTCAGTGATCAGCAAATGCCTGATCGGCTGGAACGTCGCCGGCTGGCTGTACATGGCGATGATCATGCGCCGCACCTTCAAATCCAGCGCGGAAGACGTGCGCCGGGTCGCGGAAATCGAGGACGAGAACGCCGGCGTAGTCCTGTTCGTCGTCTGCGTGGCGGCGATTGCCAGCCTGGCGGCGATCATCCTGGAGCTGGCCGGCATTCAGGACATGAAGGACGCCGACAAAGCGCTGCATTACGCCTTCACCGGCTTCACCATCCTTGGCTCATGGCTGCTGATCGGCGTGGTCTTCAGCCTGCACTACGCCCGGGTGTTCTACACCTGGCGCGGCGACAAGCCGGCGCTGCGCTTTGCCGATGGCGAGGAAAACCCGGACTACTGGGACTTTCTGTATTTCTCCTTCACCTTGAGCGTCGCCGTGCAGACCTCCGACGTCGGCGTCGCCACCCGCGGCCTGCGCAAGGTGGTGCTGGCGCAGTCGCTGATCGGTTTTGTGTTCAACACCTCGATTCTGGGGTTCTCGATCAACATCGCGGCCGGGTTGTTTAATTGAACGTCATCCATGCACATCCATAAGCCCTGTCGCATTCCCTGTGGGAGCGAGCTTGCTCGCGAATAGGTAGGAACATCCACCAAATCTTCAACGGCTGAAATACCGCATTCGTGAGCAAGCTCACTCCCACATATGGAGCCTTTCAGGCTTCCAGAGCCGTGCAGGCAGGCGTACTGTGAGCGCCACTAAATCCAACTTCGCTGCTGAACGAGGCCTCGCTCAATGACTCAGGATTCCGGGTTGAAGATTGCCGTACTCGACGACTGGCAATCGGTCGCTGAAAACGTTGTGGACTGGACCGTATTGAAACCCATCGGCGAGGTCAGTTTTCTGCATGACTACCCGGCCGAAACTGATGCCATGGTCGCCCGCCTCAAGGACTTCCAGATCCTCTGCGTGATGCGCGAGCGCACGATTTTCGATGACGCCCTGCTCAGTCAACTGCCAAACCTGAAACTGCTGGTCACCGGCGGCATGCGCAACGCGGCGCTGGACCTCAAGGCCGCCGCGCGCCTGGGCATCACCGTGGTCGGCACCGACAGCTACAAGTACGCGGCGCCGGAACTGACCTGGGCGCTGATCATGGGCGTCACCCGCAACCTCGTGGATGAAGCCAACTCCCTGCGCGCGGGCGACTGGCAGATCGGCATCGGCAGCGACCTGTACGGCAAGACCTTGGGCATTGTGGGGCTGGGCAGCATCGGCCAGAAGATCGCCCGCTACGGCAAGGCCTTCGACATGAAGGTGATTGCCTGGAGCGAGAACCTCACAGCCGAACGCGCCGCCGAGCATGGCGTGACGTACGTCAGCAAACAGGCACTGTTCGAGCAATCGGACGTGGTGTCGGTGAATCTGGTGCTCAGCGAGCGCAGCCGCGGGCTGGTGGATGCTGAATCGCTGAAGCGGATGAAGCCGACGGCGTATCTGGTAAACACCGCCCGTGGGCCGATCGTCGACGAAGACGCGCTGATTGAAGTGCTCACGCAGAAGAAAATTGCCGGCGCCGCGCTGGACGTCTACAGCGTCGAGCCGTTGCCGGCCGATCACCCGTTCCGCACGCTGCCGAACGTGCTGGCCACACCCCACGTGGGCTACGTGACCGAGAACAACTACCGGATGTTCTTCAGCCAGATGATCGAGGACATTCAGGCCTGGCACGCCGGCGCGCCAATCCGCGTGTTTGCCTGACCGCAATCTTCACTCATCGCCTCAAGACCCAGCCTCAAGAATCACTGCATCAAGGACTCAGATGATGACCACGCTGCTTTCCCGATTGCCCTCCGACCCCCGCGCCGCGTTGCTGGTGATCGACATGCAATACGACTTCATGCCCGGCGGCGCGCTGGCCGTGGCCGACGGCGATGCGCTGGTGCCGCTGATCAATCGCCTCGGCGCGCAGTTTCGCAATGTGGTCATGGCCCAGGACTGGCACCCGCGCGGGCATGTGTCGTTTGCGTCGAGCCATGCCGGGCGCGCGCCATTTGAAAGCATCACCCTGCCCTACGGCGCGCAGACGCTGTGGCCCGATCACTGCGTGCAAGGCAGCCACGGTGCTGCATTGCACGCGGATCTGAATATCACCCACGCGCAGTTGATCCTGCGCAAGGGCTGCAACGCCGGCATCGACAGCTATTCCGCGTTCGTCGAAGCCGACCGCACGACGCGTACCGGGCTGGCCGGTTATCTGAGCGAGCGTGGCATCGACAGCGTGTTCGTGGTCGGTCTGGCCCTGGATTTCTGCGTGGCCTGGACCGCGCTGGACGCCCGGGCGGCAGGTTTCAACACCTGGGTGATCGCCGACGCGTGCAAGGCCATCGACCTGAACGGCTCGCTGGACCAGGCCTGGAAAGACATGGCGCTGGCGGGGGTCAACCGGATCGACAGTGCAGAGCTGATGGACTGAACACGTTGCCCACCCTGTGGGAGTGAGCTTGCTCACGAAGAGGCCGGGGCATTCAGTCATTTTCTCGGGGGGTGAAAGTAAGTCTTCGCGAGCAAGCTCGACTCCCACGGGATCGTGGACTGACTCTGTATTTCGGCTAGTTCGGAGGACCTATGGGAGTGAGCTTGCTCACGAGGAGGCCGGGACATTCAGCCACTTTCTCTGGCAGCTGAAAGTAAGCCTTCGCGAGCAAGCTCGCTCCCACGGGATGGTGGGCTGACTCAAAATCGCCGGTTGTTGCAGGACCGGTGGGAGTGAGCTTGCTCACGAAGAGGCCGGGGCAATCAGCCACTTTCTCTGGCGGCTGAAAGTAAGTCTTCGCGAGCAAGGTGGAGCGCCACCCCGGTCACTCCCACCAGATCGTGGACTGACTCAATATTTCGGCTGATTCGTAGGACCTGTGGGAGTGAGCTTGCTCACGAAGAGGCCGGGGCATTCAGCCACTTTCTCCGGCGGCTGAAAGTAAGTCTTCGCGAGCAAGGTGGAGCGCCACCCCGGTCACTCCCACGAGATCGTGGACTGACTCAATATTTCGGCTAGTTCGTAGGACCTATGGGAGTGAGCTTGCTCACGAGGAGGCCGGGACATTCAGCCACTTTCTCTGGCAGCTGAAAGTAAGTCTTCGCGAGCAAGGTGGAGCGCCACCCCGGTCACTCCCACGGGATCGTGGACTGACTCTGTATTTCGGCTAGTTCGGAGGACCTATGGGAGTGAGCTTGCTTACGAAGAGGCCGGGGCATTCAGCCATTTTCTCGGGGGCTGAAAGTAAGTCTTCGCGAGCAAGCTCGACTCCCACGGGGTAGTGGACTGACTCATATTTCGGCCAGTTCGGAGGACCGGTGAGAGGTTTAATCTTCACCCAACGCAAAGCGCTTCAACCCTTCCCCCTCCATCCGGTAACGCACCCACTCATCCTGGGGCTCGGCGCCGATTGATTTGTAGAAATCGATCGCCGGCTGGTTCCAGTCCAGCACGCTCCATTCCAGACGGCCGCAGCCGCTGTCGTGGGCGATGCGGGCCAGATGGCGCAACAGCTTCTTGCCCGCGCCGACGCCCCGTTGCGCGGCAGACACGTACAGATCCTCAAGATACAAGCCCTTGCGGCCCAGCCAGGTGGAATAGCTCAGGAAGTACACGGCGAACCCGATAGGCTGGCCGTCTAGCAGGCAGATCAGCGCCTTGGCCGGCGAAGCTTCGTCGAACAGGCTGCGCTCGATGTCGGCGACGCTGGCCTTGACCTCGTGCTCGGCTTTTTCGTAGATCGCAAGCTCGGTGATGAAGCCCAGAATGACGGCGGCGTCGTCACGGGTGGCATCGCGGATATGAAGGCTCAAAGGAGGGGCTCCCGGGTCAGTGAAAAGGCAGCCGCCGTTGGCGAACGACGGGTAACGGATTGTGTCTCAAGCAGCAGCGCCGCGCAGCAAGCACGTGCACGCCAGCCGCCGCCTCCCTCGAACATCGAAAGCAGAATGCTCTGCCCAAGAGCACTGAATCATCCAAAGGATCGCCATGGAACACGAACCAGACGGCAAGACCCCCGGCCTCACGGCGGAAGAAGAACGCGACATCGACGAAAACCAGCCACCCCGGGCCGCCGTCCTCCACGAAACGATCCGCATGCAGGGCGATCAAGAACTGGAGCGCAACGTCGCCGCATTGTTCTGGTCAGCCCTCGCGGCCGGGCTGACCATGGGCCTGTCGTTGATGGCGATGGGGCTGTTGAATTCTCGCCTGCCCGATGCCGAAGGCTTCAAAGTCATCGCCAGCTTCGGCTACTGCGCAGGCTTTCTGGCGGTGATTCTCGCCCGTCAGCAGCTGTTTACCGAAAACACCCTGACCGCCGTGCTGCCAGTGATGAGCAAGCCGACGCTGAAAAACGTCGTCCGCCTGTTGCGGCTGTGGACCGTGGTGCTGGTAGGTAACCTGTGCGGCACGCTACTGGTGGCCTACGTCATGCTGCACCTGCCGATCTTCGACACCAAGACCGACCAGGCCTTTCTCGAAATCGGCCGCAAGGTGATGGAGAACGACAGCGGGCAGATGTTCGCCAAGGGCATTATCTCCGGCTGGATGATCGCCACCATGGTGTGGATGATCCCCTCCATGGAATCCGCCAAGGTCGCCATCATCGTGATGATCACTTACCTGATGGCGCTGGGAGATTTCACCCACATTGTCGTTGGCTCCGCCGAGGTCTCGTATCTGGTGTTCGCAGGCGAGCTGCCGTGGAAGGATTTCTGGCTGACGTTTGCGGGCCCTACCCTGGGTGGCAACATCATCGGCGGCAGCTTCATCTTCGCGTTGATCAGCCATGCGCAGATCAGGAGCGAGGGTGAAACGCCGGACAAGAAAGGCAAGAAGAAAGCGCTGGACGAAAAGCTGAAGCAAGCGCTGCGTCAGCCCAAAGCTGAATCCGATCGCAAAGGTGCTTGAAGCGGTAGGAAATGTGACAGTGACCGGTGTGCCTGAGTGTGACACTGGTCCTGTTGGAGTGAGCTTGCTAGCACCAAAAAGCCCCTCATGCCCTTCTTAAATTATTTTTAAGAAATTCCGACTACGTTTAAAGGCAAAATGCAGCCTTCTGTCCTCTCACGTGGCCCTGACCTCACATGACGCGAATCCTGACAATCGAAGACGATGCCGTCACCGCGAAGGAAATCGTTGCCGAATTGAGCAGCCATGGCCTGCAAGTGGACTGGGTCGACAACGGCCGCGAAGGCCTCGTCCGCGCGGTCAGCGGCGATTACGACCTGATCACCCTCGATCGGATGCTGCCGGAAGTCGACGGCCTGGCGATTGTCACCACCATGCGCGCCCTGGGCATTGCCACGCCGATCCTGATGATCAGCGCGCTGTCCGATGTGGATGAACGGGTGCGTGGGTTGCGTGCTGGCGGGGATGATTACCTCTCCAAACCCTTCGCCTCCGACGAAATGGCCGCCCGTGTGGAAGTCTTGCTGCGCCGCAGCAATCCGGGGACCCAGGCCGAGACCATGCTCAAGGTCGCTGACCTCGAACTCAATCTGATCACCCGTGAAGCCAGCCGCGCCGGGCAGCCGCTGAACCTGCTGCCCACCGAGTACAAGCTGCTGGAATTCCTGATGCGCAACAGCGGGCAGATCATCACCCGCATGATGATTTTCGAAGAAGTCTGGGGTTATCACTTCGACCCCGGCACCAACCTGATCGACGTGCACATCGGTCGCTTGCGCAAGAAAATCGATCCCCCTACCCTGACGCCGCTGATACGTACCGTTCGAGGCTCAGGTTATGTCATTGCCGAACCCGTCTAAGGGCTGGCGCTCCTCCAGCAGCCGGCTGCTGGCGCTGTACAGTTTCCTGTTTGTGGCCTGGAGCAGCATCCTCATGGGGGTGCTGTACTGGGAAGTCACCAGTTACCTCAACACCCTCGCCCGCCACTCGCTGATGCAGCGCCAGCAGCTTTTTTCGCGCTTTGAAGGCGCGCAGCTGGACGATGCGTTGCGCACCAGCGACAAATTCGACATGCGTTCGGTCGACGCCTATGGGCTATTCGACAAGGACATGAACCCCATCAGCGGCCCGATCCAGAGCATTCCCGACGGCCTCAAGCTGACCGGGGAGATTCAGGAGCTGGCCACCTGCATCGATTCCGATGACCCAGACCTGCCCAGCTCGGGCTGCGACGCCGTGGCGATTCACACGCTGGATGATCGCTGGCTGATTCTGGTGCGCGACAACGGTTCGCTGTTCGCCGTGACCACGCTGATTCTGCGCGCGCTGCTGTGGGGCATTTCGCTGACGATCATTCCGGGTATCGCCGGCTGGCACTTGCTGGGACGCCGGCCGCTGCAACGCATCCGGGCGATTCAGGCCAGCGCCGAGGCCATCGTCACCGGCGACCTGGCCCGACGCCTGCCGGTGTCGGACCGACGCGACGAGCTGGACATGCTCGCCGACATCGTCAACGCCATGCTCGACCGCATCGAGCGCCTGATGAACGAGGTCAAGGGCGTCTGCGACAACATCGCCCACGACCTGCGCACCCCGCTCACGCGCCTGCGCGCGCAGCTCTATCGAATCCAGCAGCAGTCCCCGGAAGATTCGGCGCTGGGCGAACAGATGGCCCAGGTGATTGCCGACGCCGACACGCTGATGGCGCGCTTTCGCGGGCTGCTGCGGATTTCAGAACTGGAAGACCACCAGCGGCGCTCGGCCTTCGGTCAGCTCGATCCGCAGCCGCTGTTGCAGGAGCTGCATGATTTTTACCTGCCGCTGGCGGAAGAAGGCCGCGTCTCGTTGCAGTTGAAAGTCGCCGAGCAACTGCCGCCGCTGGTGGGTGACCGCGCGCTGCTGTTCGAGGCGCTGTCGAACCTGCTGAGCAACTCGATCAAGTTCACCCCGCCGGGCGGGCAAGTCCTGCTCATCGCCCGCGCCGAAGGTGACACGACCTTCATCGAAGTTCAGGACACCGGTCCCGGCATCCCCGACGCCGAACGCGAAGCGGTATTCAAGCGCTTCTATCGCAGTGAAAACGGCAATCAGCAAAGCGGTTTCGGCCTGGGATTGTCCATCGTCGCCGCGATCGTCAACCTGCACGGCTTCAAACTGCGCATCGGCAGCAGCCCGTCCGGCGGCGCGAGCCTGGTGCTGGAATGCCGACGGGTGTTGGCGTTGGGGTGAAGGGGTGGGGCTTTGGGCTGCAAGCTGCAAGCTGCAAGCTGCAAGCTGCAAGCTGCAAGCTGCAAGCTGCAAGCAAAAACGACAAAGCCGCCTCAAGGGCGGCTTTGTTTATTGGGGGGCGTTACATCTTCCGGGCTTGCTCGATGATCTTTTCCTGCCGCGCCCAGGCTTTCTCCATGACCTCCAGATAAACCCGTTCCTTCTCCTCGAACCGCTGATCATCCAGCAGCCGGAATGCCGCCTTCGTGAGCAAGCTCACTCCCACATGGACCGTGTATGCCGCGCGGCAGCGCTGGGTCTAACAAACAGGATGAAAACGCAGATCATCTGGCAGATGGAGCACCTGTGGGAGCGAGCTTGCTCGCGAATAGGCCCGTATATCCGCCAAATATCCAGCAGCCGGAATGCCGTCTTCGTGAGCAAGTTGGGGCGCCACGCCGGTCACTTCACATGGATCAGGTGTACCGCGTGACAGTGCGCGACATGACCCGAACCACAAAGCACCCTTCCCTCACCCCGGCATGCACGTGAAGTCCACGCTGTGCCCCAGCGACTTCCCTTTCGCGTCTTCGAGTTTCACCCGGTATTCCTCGCCCAGGCTGGACTCCACCAGCTTGTAATGCTCACCCGCCTGGAACTGGCTGTACTGAATGCCCGTTTCGCAGTTCATCTCACCGTTGTCGCCGCTGCGTTCGACGATCAGGTTGACGTCGAGGGTGTGGGCGCCGGGTTTGACTTCGAAGAAGCGACCGTCATTCAGGCGCTTGCCGTCCAGGTCCTCGGCCATCAACACGTCGGCAGGCTGTTCCTGCAAGCTGATCCACGCCTCGCCCGGGTCGGCTTTGGGCATGGGACCGGCGCAGGCGGACAGCACCGCAACCAGGCTGAACATCGGGACCAGCAATAACGATTTGGCTTTCATGACGCGACCTCGGCAGTTGAAAAAATCCCTGATGTGCAGGGTGGAATTTCGAGGTGCGCAGGGTGCGTGGGCCACGGATGAACAACAAATGAATCCAGCATGAAAGCAACCTGCTCGCCGCACTAACGTTTTGTTCATCTCGCTGAAAGCTGCGTGTTAGGTACGTCCACCAACACTGCGCCCATTCGAAATGGGAGGTTTACGGCATGCTTGGGCTGGTCAGGACTGCATTGCTAAAGCCGTACACGTTTATCGTGTTGGCGATTTTCATCTGTATTGTCGGGCCGATGGCGGCCCTTAAAACGCCCACCGATGTGTTTCCGGACATCGGCATTCCGGTGGTCGCGGTGGTCTGGCAATACGCCGGGCTGTCGCCGGATGCCATGGCCGGTCGGGTGATCTACACCTACGAGCGCTCGCTGAGCACCACGGTCAACGACATCGAACACATCGAGTCGCAGTCGCTGCCCGGTATGGGCATCGTCAAGATTTTCTTCCAGCCGGGCGTGGATATCCGCACCGCCAACGCGCAAGTGACGGCGGTCTCGCAGACGGTGCTCAAGCAAATGCCGGCGGGCATCACCCCGCCGCTGATTCTCAACTACAGCGCCTCGACCGTGCCGATCCTGCAGATGGCCTTTTCCAGCCCGACGCTGTCGGAAGCGAAGATTCGCGATCTGGTGCAGAACAGCGTCCGGCTGCCGCTGAGCGCCGTGCCGGGGCTGGCGATGCCGACGCCCATGGGCGGCAAGCAGCGGCAGATCACCCTGGACCTCGATCCGCAGGCGCTGGCCGCCGAAGGCCTGTCCGCGCAAGACGTCGGCAACGCACTGGCCGCCGGCAACCAGATCATCCCGGTGGGCACGGCGAAGATGGGCGGCGACGAATACACTGTGCTGCTCAACAACAGCCCCAAGGCCATCGACGAACTCAATGACCTGCCGATCAAGACCGTCGACGGCGCGCTGATCACCATCGGCCAGGTGGCCCACGTGCGCGACGGTTCGCCGCCGCAGACCAACATCGTGCGCGTTGACGGCCGTCGCGCCGTGCTGATGCCGGCGCTGAAGAACGGCAACATCTCGACCCTGTCCATCGTCGACAACATCCGCAACATGCTGCCGCTGATCAACGAAACGCTGCCGCCGGCCCTGAAAACCTCGCTGCTGGGCGACGCCTCGGTGTTCGTCAAAGCGTCGGTGGGGAGTGTGGCCCGGGAAGGCATCATCGCCGCCTTGCTGACCAGCGTGATGATCCTGCTGTTTCTCGGCAGCTGGCGCTCAACGCTGATCATCGCCGCGTCGATTCCGCTGGCGGTGCTCTCGGCCATCGCGCTGCTTTCCGTGACCGGACAAACCCTGAACGTCATGACTCTCGGCGGCTTGGCGCTGGCGGTGGGGATTCTGGTAGACGACGCGACGGTGACCATCGAGAACATCAACTGGCACCTGGAACAGGGCAAAGCGGTGAAGGACGCGATCATGGACGGCGCGCGGCAGATCGTCGGCCCCGCGTTCGTGTCGCTGCTGTGCATCTGCATCGTCTTCGTGCCGATGTTCATGCTGCAGGGGATCGCCGGATTTCTGTTCCGGCCGATGGCGCTGGCGGTGATCTTCGCCATGGCCAGCTCGTTTCTGCTGTCGCGCACCCTGGTGCCGACCCTGGCGATGTTTCTGCTCAAACCCCACGTGCTGGAAACCGGCCCGGGCCATCACCCGGAAGACCCGTTCATCAATCACCACGAAGGTGACCAGCATGGGCGTCAACGCAACCTGATCCTGCGCGGCGCATTGAAATTTCAGCAGGGTTTCGAGGCACGTTTCTCAGCGATTCGCGACACCTACCACGGCCTGCTGAGCCTGGCACTGAAGCGGCGCAAGTCATTCCTCATCGGCTTTCTCGCCTGCGTGGTCGCCAGTTTTGCGCTGCTGCCCAGCTTGGGCGAAGACTTCTTCCCGGCCACCGACGCCGGCGCGCTGTCGATGCACGTGCGCCTGCCACTGGGCACGCGCATCGAGGAAAGCGCGGCGGCGTTCGACCGCATCGAGCAGCGCATCCGCGAGATCATCCCGGCCGACGAACTGGACACGGTGATCGACAACATCGGCATCCCCCTGAGCGGCATCGACATGGCCTACAGCAGCAGCGGCACCATCGGACCGCAGGATGGCGACATTCAGGTCACCCTCAAGGCCGATCACGCGCCAACCGCCGATTACGTCAAACGCCTGCGCGAAGCCCTGCCGCAAAGCTTTCCCGGCAGCCAGTTCGCGTTCATGCCCGCCGACATCAGCAGCCAGATCCTCAACTTCGGCGCACCCGCGCCGCTGGACCTGAAAATCTCCGGCCCCAACGGCGACGCCAACCGCGCCTACGCACTGGAACTGCAGCGGCTTTTGCAGCACGTGCCGGGCATCGCCGACCTGCGCATCCAGCAATCCACCGGTTACCCGTCGTTGCAGGTGAACGTTAATCGGCTGCGCGCCAAGCAACTGGGGATCACCGAAAAAGACGTGACCACCAGCCTCGGCGCATCCCTGGCCGGGACCTCCCAAGTCGCGCCGACGTACTGGCTGAACCCGAAAAACGGCGTCTCGTATTCGGTGGTCGCGGCGACACCGCAATACCGGCTCGACAGCCTGCCGAGCCTGGAAGCCCTGCCGATTACCGGCAGCAACGGGCAGTCGCAGATCCTCGGCGGCCTGGCGACGATCAGCCGCGTCGACAGCCCGGCGGTGGTCACCCACTACAACATTCAGCCGACCCTGGACCTGTTCGCCAACGTGCAGGGCCGCGACCTCGGCGGGGTGGCGGCGGACATCCAGAAGGTCATCGACGACACCGCGCACCTGCGGCCGAAAGGCGCGACGGTCAGCCTGCACGGCCAGATCGACGCACTGCATGAAGCGTTCAGCGGTCTGAGCCTGGGCCTGCTCGGCGCCGTGGTGCTGATCTACTTGCTGATCGTGGTCAACTTCCAGTCGTGGATCGACCCGTTCGTGATCATTACCGCCCTCCCCGCCGCGCTGGCCGGCATCGTCTGGATGCTGTTTCTCAGCGGCACGTCGTTGTCGGTCCCGGCGCTGACCGGGGCGATCCTCTGCATGGGCGTGGCCACCGCCAACTCGATTCTGGTGGTGAGTTTCTGCCGCGAGCGCCTGGCCGAACACGGCGATGCCCTGCTCGCCGCGATGGAGGCTGGCTACACGCGCTTCCGCCCGGTGTGCATGACCGCGCTGGCGATGATCATCGGCATGCTGCCGCTGGCGATTTCCCAGGAACAGAACGCGCCGCTCGGCCGTGCGGTGATCGGCGGCCTGATCCTCGCCACCACTGCCACCCTGCTGTTCGTGCCGGTGGTGTTCAGCCTCGTTCACCGCCACTCAACACCCTTGCCTGCGAATGCCCTTGATGGAGAAACACCCCATGTCGTCTGAACACGCCCCTTCGCGCAAACGCCTGATGTTGCTCGGCATTGGCGGCCTGACTTTAGCGGCGCTGCTGGTTGCCAATGGCCTCGCCGCACGCACCCGCGAGGCACACGCCGTCGACGCCTGGACCGAGCGGCAATCAGTGCCCGTCGTCAGCGTTGTCGTGCCGACCCAAAGCGCCCAAGGCAACACCTTGCGCCTGCCCGCTCGCCTTGAGGCCTGGAGCAATGCGGCGATCAACGCGCGGGTCAGCGGTTACCTGAAAGACTGGGACGCCGACATCGGCAGCCATGTGCAAGCCGGTCAGGTATTGGCCCACATCGACAGCCCCGAGCTTGATCAGCAACTGGCCCAGGTCCGGGCGCGTCTGGCCCAGCAACACGCCAACGCGCGCATTGCCCAGACCACGGCGGCACGCTGGCAGCATCTACTGACCACCCATTCAGTGTCGCAACAGGAAGTGGATGAAAAAGTTGCCACCGCCACGGCTGCCAATGCCGATGTGCAGGCGGCAGACGCGGAATATCAACGGATCGTCGCGCTGGAGGAATACAAGACCATTCGCGCGCCATTCAGTGGGACCGTGACCGCGCGCAACACCGACATCGGTCAGTTGATCAAAGCCGATGACGGCGGCGCCCGCCCGCTGTTCAGCCTGGCCGACACCCATCGCCTGCGGCTGTACGTGCCGATCCCGCAGAACTACGCCAGCGTGGTCCGCCCCGGCATGCAGGTGCAACTGAGCGTGCCCGAGCATCCGGGGCAGACCTACACCGCCACGTTGCTGGGTGACTCCACGGCGGTGGATCCACGCTCCGGCACCCTGCTGGCCCAGTTCATCGCCGCCAACCCGGACGGCGCGCTGATGCCCGGCGACTACGCCGACGCCACGCTGCCGGTAAACAACGCCAGCGGCGGGCTGAGCATTCCGGCCAGCGCGTTGATCTTCCGCGCCAACGGCACCCAGGTTGCCACCCTCGATGGCGCCGGCCATGTGCACCTGCGGGACATCCACATCGCGATGGATCTGGGGGACCGGCTGATCATCGATCAAGGCCTCAAACCGGCCGATCACGTCATCGACAACCCGCCCGATGCTCTGCGGGAGAACGATGCCGTGCAACTGGCGGACGCCGGAGGTGACCATGCGCACAAGGCTTGAAGCGCTGACGCTGGCCATCGCCGTGACGCTGCAGGGCTGTTCGCTCGCACCGGTTTATCAGGCGCCGGCGGTTCAACTGCCCGCGCATTTCGCCGAGGACGCCGGCCCCTGGCACCCGGCGCAGCCTGCCGATACGGTGCAGGCCCAGTGGTGGAAAGCGTTCGAGGACGCGCAACTGAATGATCTGCAACGACGGCTGCTCAATGCCAACCCGGATTTGACCGCCGCGCTGGCGCACTACGATGCCGCGTTGGCGTATGCGGGTCAGTTGCACGCCGGGCTGATGCCTCAAGTCAACGCCAATCTGAGTCCGGTTCGCCAACGGCAGTCGGATCGACGGCCACTGCGCAGCGGCACGCAGCCCTCGATCTACAACAGCGACACCGCCGGGTTCAGCCTGAATTTCGACCCGGACCTGTGGGGCAAGATCCGCAATCAAGTGGCGGCCGGCGACGCCCAGGCCCAAGCTTCGGCGGACGATCTGGCGGTCGCGCGCCTGAGCCTGCAGCGCCAGCTGGCGACGCTGTATGTGCAGGTGCGCGGGCTGGACGCGCAAAGCCGCATCCTGCAGACCTCGCTGGACGACTACACCCAAGCCCTGCAACTGACCCGCGATCGCTACCAGGGCAAGATCGCGTCGGCACTGGACCTGACCCGTGCGCAAAGCCAGCTCGCCGAAGCCCGTGCGCAGCTGGATGACGTCAACGCCCAGCGCGACCTCAGCGAACACGCCATCGCCGAACTGGTGGGCGCGATGCCCGGAGACGTTCGTCTGGCCCAGAGCGCGCAACCGCTGAAACTGCCCGGCATCCCCCATACCTTGCCCGGCAGCCTGTTGCAACAACGCCCCGACGTTGCCGCCGCAGAGCGCCGGGTGTTTGCCGCCAACGCCAACATCGGCGTGGCGAAAGCGGCGTGGTACCCGGACTTCAGCCTGACCGGCCTGCTCGGCGGACAAACCCAGGGCAGCGGCAATCTGCTGGCAGCCGCCAATCGCTACTGGGCGCTGGGGCCGCTGGTCAATCTGCCGATTTTCGACGGCGGCCGCCGCAGTGCCAACGAGCGGCAAGCCAAAGCCGAGTTTGAAGAGGCCGCCGCGCAGTACCACAGCCAGGTGCTCAAGGCGGTGCGCGAGGTCGAAGACAATCTGGGACAGCTGCGCAATCTGCAGCGTGAGTCCGAGGACCAGCACGCCGCCGTCGACGCCGCACAAAGCGCCGAACAGATGGCGATGAACAGCTACCAGGCCGGGGCCGCGAGTTACCTGGACGTAGTGACCGCGCAAACCGCGGCGCTTCAGGCACAACGGCGGTTGCAGGTGGTTGAGACCGACAGGTTGCAGGCCAGTGTCGGGCTGATGGCGGCGTTGGGTGGGGGGTGGAAAAGCGGGTGAGCTTAGCGCCCTGTGGGAGTGACCGGGATGGCGCTCAATCCTGTTCACGAAGAGGCCGGGGCATTCAGCTACATTCTCTGGTGGCTGAAAGTGAGCCTTCGCGAGCAAGCTCGACTCCCACGGGATGGTGGCCTGCCTCGATATTTCGGCTAGGTTGGAGGACTTGTGGGAGTGAGCTTGCTCACGAAGAGGCCAGTACATTCAGCCACTTTCTCTGGCGGCTGAAGGTCAGCCTTCGCGAGCAAGCTCCACTCCCACGGGATGGTGGGCTGACTCAATATTTCGGCCAGTTCGGAGGACTTGTGGGAGTGAGCTTGCTCACGAAGAGGCCAGTACATTCAGCCACCTTCTCTGCTGGCTGAAAGTAAGTCTTCGCGAGCAAGCTCGACTCCCACCAGATAGTGGGCTGCCTCGATACTTCGGCCAGTTCGCTGGACCTGTGGGAGTGAGCTTGCTCACGAAGGGGCCAGTACATTCAGCCACCCTCTCTGCTGGCTGAAAGTGAGCCTTCGCGAGCAAGCTCGACTCCCACGGGATGGTGGGCTGACTCAATATTTCGGCCAGTTCGGAGGACCTGTGGGAGTGACCGGGCTGGCGGTCCACCTTGTTCAAGAAGGCTCATTGATGGGCCATGACTCAGGCAGATCATTGTTGATGCCTAATAAAAGCTTAAGAAACTCACTCCCGGACTCTCCGAACTCGACCCCTGAACCTGGCAACCCAATGGAGTCCCATAGTGGATAATCTCCGACCCGGCTGACTAACCCTGCCCGGAGAGGATTGGACACGATATAGCGGGCGAAGTGAATCAGATCATCCTCATGGCGTGCGGCTGCATCGTGATATCCAGGCTGCCACAGTCGCCCCTGATTGCCGGTGACCCTGTTCACTGCAATGGCGGTCTTCGACTTGACTCGCTGAACAATGCCCGCAAGCGAGCCGTGATGTAGCTTCACTAACCAGTGAAAATGGTCAGGCATCACAACCCACGCCAGCGTTTTTGCAAATCCGCACTTGTGCACATCTCTCATTTCCTTTACGAGCAGCCGACCCACCCGCCAATCACTAAAATCATTTCTCATACGGTCGAGCCGGGAGGTAACCAGATAGATCCTCCCCATTTCGGAATACCGCCCTATGCGCAAGCTGTGCGAACGAGCTTTCGTGGCCATGCTGACTACCTCGACTGTGGATGCACAAACCACGGTAGCCGCTTCATGAGCCATGCCTGTGAGGGTGTATTTCGGGCTGTGTCATGTTCATCCGCAAAAGTTGAATCCTGCGGGCGCTTGCTACCAGGGGATGGCAGTTCGGCTTGAGATGTCGAGCCAGGCTGAGGACCTGTGGGAGTGAGCTTGCTCACGAAGGGGCCAGGACATTCAGCCACTTTCTCTGGCGGCTGAAAGTAAGTCTTCGCGAGCAAGCTCGCTCCTACGGGATAGTGGACTGACTCATATTTCGGCCAGTTCGGAGGACTTGTGGGAGTGAGCTTGCTCACGAAGAGGCCGGGACATACAGCCACTTTCTCTGGCGGCTGAACGTAAGTCTTCGCGAGCAAGCTCGCTCCTACGGGATTGTGGACGGACTCATATTTCGCCCAGTTCGGAGGACCTGTGGGAGTGAGCTTGCTCACGAAGGGGCCGGGGCATTCAGCCACTTTCTCTGGCGGCTGAAAGTAAGTCTTCGCGAGCAAGCTCGACTCCCACGAGATGGTGGTTCAGCTCGATATTTCGGCCAGTTCGGAGGACCTGTGGGAGTGAGCTTGCTCACGAAGAGGCCGGGGCATTCAGCCACTTTCTTTGGCGGCTGAAAGGATCCGAACCTCCTCACAAAAAACAACGCCTCCACAGGGGAGGCGTTGGTTATGACGCGCTGCAGGCTAAAAAACCCTGACCTCAAGCAAGATCAAAGCGGTCCAGCTCCATCACTTTGGTCCACGCGGCGACGAAGTCCTGGACGAACTTCTCTTGCCCGTCCGCACTGGCGTAGACCTCGGCCACGGCCCGCAATTGAGCGTGTGAACTGAACACCAGGTCGACCCGGGTGCCAGTCCATTTGACGGCGCCGGTGTTACGGTCACGGGCCTCGAACAGCTGGTCGCCGCCCGACACCCCTTTCCACTCGACGCCCATGTCCAACAGGTTCTTGAAGAAGTCGTTGCTGAGCGTACCCGGCTTCTCGGTCAGGACGCCGTGCTGGCTATGCCCGGCGTTGATATCCAGAACGCGCAAGCCGCCGATCAGGACGGTCATCTGCGGCGCCGTCAGGTTCAGTAACTGCGCCTTGTCGACCAGCAGCTTCTCTGCCGAGACGCGGTAATGGCCCTTGAGGTAATTGCGGAAACCGTCGGCGATGGGTTCAAGGAAGCCGAACGATTCGACGTCGGTCTGCTCCTGAGAAGCATCCATACGGCCCGGGGTGAACGGCACAGTGACGTGATGACCGGCATTTTTCGCGGCCTGCTCGATACCCGCGCTGCCGCCGAGAACGATCAAATCAGCCAGCGAAATCTGCTTGCCGCCGGACTGGGCGCCGTTGAATTCATCGCGAATCCGCTCCAGGGTTTGCAGCACGCCCGCCAGATTGGCCGGCTGGTTGACCGCCCAGTCTTTCTGCGGAGCCAGACGCAGACGGCCGCCGTTGGCACCGCCACGTTTGTCGGAGCCCCGGAAGGTCGACGCCGCCGCCCAGGCCGTGCCGACCAGCTGCGAGACCGCCAGTCCGGACGCCAGGATTTTTTCCTTGAGCGCAGTCACGTCGTTGGCGTCCACCAGCGGGTGGTTGACCTCGGGAATCGGGTCCTGCCACAGCAGCTCTTCCCCTGGCATTTCCGGGCCGAGGTAACGGGCGAGCGGGCCCATGTCCCGGTGGGTCAACTTGAACCAGGCGCGGGCGAAGGCATCGGCCAATTGGTCAGGGTTTTCCAGGAAGCGTCGGGAGACCTGCTCGTAAGCCGGGTCCACGCGCAGCGCCAGATCGGACGTCAGCATGCGCGGTTCCTGGCGTTTGGCAGGGTCGAAGGCATGGGGGATCTTGCCCGCGCCAGCGCCATTTTTTGGCCTCCACTGATGGGCTCCGGCCGGACTCTTGGTCAGCTCCCACTCGAAGCCGAACAGGTTTTCCAGGTACTCATTGCTCCACTGGGTTGGGGTGGAGGTCCAGGTCACTTCGAGCCCGCTGGTGATGGCATCGCCGGCCTTGCCGGAGCCATAAGTGCTGCGCCAGCCCAGCCCTTGTGCTTCAAGGCCTGCAGCTTCCGGTTCAGGCCCGACATTGTCAGCGGGCCCGGCGCCGTGGGTCTTGCCGAAGGCGTGGCCGCCAGCGATCAGGGCAACGGTTTCCTCGTCGTTCATGGCCATACGGCCGAAGGTCTCGCGGATGTCCCGCGCCGAGGCCGCCGGATCAGGCACGCCTTCCGGCCCCTCAGGGTTTACATAGATCAGGCCCATCTGCACGGCGGCCAACGGGTTTTCGAGATTGCGCTCGCCGTTGGCGGTGCGGGTCTGTTCTTCGCTGTGGTGCTCCGGCTCGGCAACCAGCGTGCCCTCGCCCGGCTGTTGCATGTCCTTGTGCGCGCCGTAGCGGTCTTCACCGCCGAGCCAGGTGGTTTCAGCGCCCCAGTAAACGGCCTCGTCCGGTTCCCAGACATCGGCACGCCCACCGGAAAAACCGAAGGTCTTGAAGCCCATGGATTCCAGCGCGACGTTGCCGGTGAGCACGATCAGGTCGGCCCAGGAAATCTTGCTGCCGTACTTTTGCTTCACCGGCCAGATCAGTCGGCGCGCCTTGTCGAGGTTGACGTTGTCCGGCCAGCTGTTGAGCGGTGCGAAGCGCTGCTGCCCGGCCCCTGCGCCGCCACGACCGTCAGCGGTGCGGTAGGTGCCGGCGCTGTGCCAGGCCATGCGAATGAACAGCGGACCGTAGTGACCGAAGTCGGCCGGCCACCAGTCCTGGGATTGAGTCATGACCTCAAGCAGGTCGCGTTTGACGGCGGCAATGTCGAGGCTCTTGAATTCTTTGGCATAGTCGAAGCCCTCGCCCATCGGATCGGTCAATGGCGAGTGCTGGTGCAGGATCTTCAGGTTCAGCTGGTTCGGCCACCAGTCACGGTTTGTGGTTCCGCCTCCGGCTGCGTGGTTGATCGGGCATTTCGATTCAGTTGACATGGTCTACTCACCTTCTTGTTTACTTTTTACTTTTCGGCCATCAGCGAGACAGCCCAGGGTAGCACTCGCACAAGACTAGACGACTCAGGCCAGCCGTCTAATAGGCAAATGTTTGGGCGACGATAGAGTGGTTCTGTTGGCGGAGTATTTAACGCAGGTGCTTGTATTTTCTGGCGCTTGAGCTCAACTCTAACGACAGCATCAAGTGCAGAGCCGGCGTCGACCGGCGTCTTGATCACCGTGGCAATCTCCAGGAGATTCAGGCATGGCCACCACCGCTTCACTGGCCCCGTTGTTCCGGCAATCAGTGGGCTTTGACCGCTTCAACGACTTTTTTGAATCTGCCCTGCACAGCGAAATAAACGCCAGCGGCCCCCCTCACAACGTCGAACGGTACGGCACTGACCATTACCGAATCGTGATCGCCACGGCAGGGCTTGCCGCCGCCGACCTTGACCTGACCCTGGAAAGAAATGTGCTGACCGTTTGCGGAGGTGAAGCCCACACCGATGGCGGCGTGACGTACCTGCATCAGGGCATCGCCCATGGGCCATTCCGGCTGGTCTTCCATCTGGCCGATCACATTGAGGTGCAGGGCGCGACCTTCAAGAACGGTTTGCTGATCGTCTTCCTGCTGCGTGTCGAACCCCAAGGGGCCAAGGCCAGACGGATCAGCATTCACAGCCCCGAGGACGATCCCGACCGGCCGCACATCAGCCGGCCTTGATCAGCGGAGAGAAACGCGCGCCTCAAGCCGGATCAGGCCTCGGTCGGCGGGAAATCAAACAGCACCTGGGGTGCGTCGATGAGCAAGGAGCGCATCAATGGCGCAGTGCAGCCCAGCGCCTGCAGCTGCTCGAGCACAGAGCCATAGCTGATAGTATTTTCATGCTGGGTGTGAGGCCAGTCACTGCCCCAGACCAGCCGCTGCTGACCGAAAGCGTCGACCAGCAACGGCAGCGCGGCACGAGCGAAATCGAGGTTTTCTTGTGCGCTGCCCTCCAGACGGTAAATGCCCGAGACTTTCATCCACAGTTGCCCGCTGCGGCCCAGTTCCAGCATCTGGCGAAAGCCCGGTTGATCGAGGCCCAGTCGGGCATCGGGCCGACCAAAGTGGTCAATCACGATCTTCATGCCGAACGGCATCAGTCCCGCCAGCAGCATCGGTATATCCGCGACTTGCCGGTGCACTTCTACGTGCCAGTCGAGCGCGGCGATGTGCCCGAAGAACACCTGCCACTGCGGTTCGGAAAAGTCCGGCAGCGCTTTGCCCATCAGGTTCAGACGCACGCCGACGACGCCCAACTGGTCCATTTCTTCCAACGCGGCACGGCTGATATCGCGGTCGACCACCACCACGCCACGCAGTTGATCCGGCGCCTGTTGAAGGGCGTCGAGCAAGTAGCGGTTATCGGTCCCGAGGAAACTCGGTTGCACCAGCACACCATGGCTCAGGCCGTGCTGGTGAAGTTGATCCCGGTACATCGCCAGCGTGGCGTCGTAGTCCGGTGAATAGCGTCGTGCCGATGTCTGGTCCAGCTCCCTGCTGAAGACGTGTGCGTGACCGTCGATGCCAAGGATCGACGCGGGGGAGACGGAAAAGAGGTCGGACATGGATCTCATCTATCAAAAGATGCGCGACGCAATAGGCGCCGCGCGGAAGGGAACATCAGGCGCGGGCGGTTTCGCTGCGTGTCTCTGCAACGGCGCCGGCAGTAGGGCTGGCTTCCAGGCTGCGACCGCGGGTTTCCGGCAGGCACAACGCGGCGATCACGGCGACGCCATAGGCGATCCCGGCGTCGATGCCGATGGCTGAACCCAGCGACATCGATTCGCTCATGTGGCCCACCAGAAACGGGAAGACCGAGGACAGCACACGGCCGAAGTTGTAGCAAAAGCCCACCCCTGCCCCGCGCACGTCAGCCGGATACAGCTCGTTGAACAGCGCGCCGAGGCTGGCCGGAATGCCGGCGGCGAAGAAGCCCAGCGGGAAACCGAGGAACAGCATTTGGGTGTTGGTCAGCGGCAGGAACACGTAGCACTGCACGGTGACGACACAGCACAGGGCGAACAGCACGATGTTCAGGCGGCGGCCGATGCGGTCGATGAGAAAGCCGCTGGCGATACAGCCGCACCAGAAGGCGACAATGATGACTGCCAGGTAGCCGCCGGAGTTGAGCACCGACAGATTGCGTTCGGTTTTCAGGAAGGTCGGCAGCCAGGTCATCACGGCGTGGTAGCCGCCGTGGGCGCCGAGGCCGAGCAAGCCGCCGAGCAGCGTCACGCGGATCAATTCCGGGCGGAAGATGCCGGCCAGGGATTTGAAGAAGCTCTGCGGGATGGCGTTGTCTTTTTGCAGGCGCTGGAAGCTGTCCGGCTCCTCGACGTTGCGGCGCACCCAGATGATCAGCAGCGACGGCAGCAGGCCGACCAGAAACATCACCCGCCAGGCCATGTCCTGGGGCACGAACGAATAGATCAAGGTAAACACGCCGACCGCCAAACCCCAGCCCACCGCCCAGGCGCTCTGCACGGTGCCCATGACCTTGCCACGGTATTTCGGGTTGATGGTTTCAGCCATCAGCACCGCGCCTGCGGCCCACTCGCCACCGATGCCAAAACCCTGCAGCGCCTTGACGATCAGCAGCGAGCTGAAGCCAGTGACGAACGCCGACAGAAAGGTGAAAAACGAGAACCAGAGGATCATCCACTGCAGCGTGCGCACCCGGCCGTAGCGGTCGGACAGCGTGCCACCGACCCAGCCGCCCAGGGCCGAGGTGATCAGCGTCACGCCACTGATCAGCCCGGCGTCACCCTTGGTCAACGCGAAGGCGGCGATCAGCGCCGGAATCGCCAGGCCGAACATCTGAACTTCGAGGGCGTCCAGCGACCATCCGCCGAAGCAGGCCCAGAACGTTTTGCGCTCCCGAGGAGTGACGTGGCGATACCAGTTGAACATGGTTTTTGTCCTTATAAGTGTGAAGCAGCAGGTGCTGTAGAGCCCGTTCTGAGTGACGGGCTTGGGTGCAGATTTCGGCAGTCGACGGCGCGGGTTAGCGGATGTCGACGCTGTAGCGGAAGTGGCTGGCGTGACCGCGGGACCGTCGCCATTCCAGCGGTTGTCCGGCGTAGTTGCGCGCCAGACGCTCGATCACCACCACCGGGCTGTTGACCGGCACCTGCAGCAAGCGGGCGTGGGTGTCGTTGATGGCTTCGGCGGTCAGGGTTTCTTCGGCGTAGGCCACGACCTGGCCGCATTGCTCTTCGTAGATCGGATAGAGCAGCGGTCCCTGGCGACTGAGGTCGATTTCCAGCAGCGTCTGAAACTGCACCTGGGGCAGCCAGATTTCTTCGGCGAGCACGGGCTGGGCGTCGAGCAGACGCAGGCGGATCAGGCGAATCACCGGCGCGTCCAGCGGCAGACCCAGGGCGTGGGAAACGGCCGAGGGCGCGGTCACGGCTTCGATGGAGAGGATGCGGCTTTCAGGCACCTGGCGTTCACCGGAGACGCTTTGAAAGCGGAAGAAGCGGAACAGCGAGGACTGGAACTGCGGGCGGCGAATGAAGGTGCCGCGGCCCTGTTGTCGTTCGAGGATGTTTTCGTTGACCAGCATGTCGATGGCTTTGCGCACGGTGCCGGTGGACAGGCAGTACTCGCTGGACAGCGCGGCTTCGGTGGGAATGGCTTCGCCCGGGCGCCAGCGGTTATTGGCGATCTGTTCGGCGAGCTGGTCTCGCAAGCGTTGGTAGAGCGGCAAGCGGACATCGCTGGAAAGTCGGTTCATGGAGGCGCTTCGCTGTTGTAGTTATGTAGTCATCTATATGAATCTGCGCTGAGTATTGTCCCGTTACAAATGGGCGTCAAGGGTGGGGATGGGGGTTGGCGGATGAATGGCGTTTGGGGGTTTGAGGTTTCACGTTTTTCAGGGGAACGCGGAAACGGCAGAGCGTGTGTCTGCCGTCAGGTTGCGGGGAGCGCGGGGGGTGTCAGGTCGGGATCAGGTCGGGGAGATGGTGGCGAGGGCGCCGATCATAAGGGTCAGGGCAAGAAAGCCGAACAGGAAGATGGCGAGCTTGGCCATGGGTTTCTCCTACGCAAGTTTGAAGTACTAGGGATTTCGGGCCGGATGATGCGGACCGGTCGGGCTTGATCGGTCTGCCGGGAGTGAAGTGATTTTGCGGGTTGTCGCTGTTTCAGTACAGATTCAGGTAAGGCTTATAAATACGGATCAGATACAGGGTTATGCACACGTCACCCAAGTCGCGATTGGCGGCGTCTGGGCGTTTTGCGCAAGAAGATCAAGATCAAAAGCAGATCAAGAGCTTCCCGGCTGAAGCCGATCCTACGGTAGGGGGTTTCCACCGCTTTCACTGAATGCACGCGCTGCTGTTAGTGGGACCGGCTTCAGCCGGGAAGAGGCCGGCATGAGCGTCACACGATGTTCGATCGTCCCAATGCTCCGCGTGGGAGTTCATCCCGTGACGCTCCGCGTCACCTTGCGGCTGACATGACACCCCACCAATCGCGCTGCTACGCTCCCTGTCCTCTCTCCACTTCAGGCGCCAGCCATGCCCATCATCCGCCCCATGACCCTGGACGATTACGACGCCATCACCCAACTCATGGGTGACACGCCGGGCATCTCCATGCGTGACGCGGACTCCCGCGAGTCCACCGAGCGGTATCTGCTGCGCAACCCCGGACTGAGTTTTGTGGCGGAAGACGGTTCACTCATCTGCGGGTGTGTGATGTCGGGCCATGATGGCCGGCGCGGGTATCTGCAGCATTTGCTGGTGCTGCCTGAGTATCGGCGGCAGGGAATCGGGCAGGCGCTGGTCGAGCGCTGTCTGGTCAGTCTGGAGGCGGAAGGTATTCACAAATGCCATATCGACGTGCTCAAGACCAACCCGGCCGCAGCAACCTATTGGGCGAATCAGGGCTGGCAGTTGCGGGTCGATATCCACCGTTTCTCCTTCACCCGTCCGGGCAATGAAAACGCCTGACAGTCAGATAGGTCCTGATCAGACCTCACTGACAGGCGCCGCGGGTTGGCGTCTGGCGTAAACCATCAGACCGCTGAGGAAAATAAGTCCGATGCCAAACAGCGAGGCGGTGCCCGGGAAATTGCCGAACAGCAGAACCCCGTAAGCCACCGCGAAGATGATTTGCAGGTAACCCAACGGTGCGAGCACAGACGAAGAAGCATAACGATAAGACGTGGCCATCAAAAAGTGCGCGCACAGCCCCAGACCGCCCAGCACCAGCAGCAACCCCATCTGCAACCAGTCAAGTTTGGCCCAGTAAAACGGCACAATGGCGCTGAGGATCAGGGTGCAGAACACGCCCACGTAGAAGCTGCACACCGAGGGGCTGTCGGTCTCCCCTGCCAGTTGCGTGAGCAGTTGGTACAGCGCAAAGAACAGCGCGGTCGCGAGGGGAAACAGCATCCACAGCGAGAAGGTGTCGCTGGCCGGGTTGATGATCACCAGCACGCCGATGAAGCCCAGCACCACCGACAGCCACTGCCAGCGGTCCGCCTTGATGCCGAAGATCAGTGGCGACAGGATCGTTACAAAAGCAGGGGCAAGGAAGACCAGCGCCGTGGATTCGGCAATCGGCACGTGGGTCAGGCCGAACAGGAAAGACAGGCTGTCGGCGAGCAACACCACCGCGCGCAGCAGGTGCAGCCAGGGCCGGCGGGTGTGGAAAACGTTTGCCCCGCCGTTGCGCAGCAGCACGGTGGTCACCAGGGTCGAGTGAACCAGGTAGCGGGCCCACGCGACGAAGATCACCGGCAGGGAATAGATCAGCGTCTTGGAAATCGCATCATGACTGGCGAACGTCAGCGCCACGCCCGCCATCAACCACATGCCGATGACTTGCCGGTGCGCGCTGTGATGGGGAGTCATTGCAAAACCTGCCACAGAAAATGATGCGCAGGAGTTAACCACAGAACTCGGCCCAGGCGCCTTGCGCACGTTGACCAAGCACCCGCGCACCTCGCCCAAGCGCCCCGCAGACTTAATCGCGGGCAATAAAAAACCCGCCTGAGCGGGTTCTTTTCTTTCAACACCATTCCAACATCCTGTCAGTAGCCGTCCCGGCAAATGGTGGATCATCCATGACCTGCGAAGCACATCCAGCGCCTCGGTTGATGGATCCAAGGTTGCGCTTGTGGCGCTTCGCTGTACAGGGCGACATTGCTCCAGAGCGTGTAAGCCTTTCGCTATACCGCATGGGCGGCGGCCCTCTGACGCTCCGCATGTAGAGCACCTGCGCAAGCCTCGCGGCAAAGGCATGGCGGAGGCATAATGTGCGCCACACGAATACGCCTGCCGACCTGAGCTGCGTTGCCCACCCACGCCTCAGTCGGTTTCAAACCAGCCCGGCCCTGCCGCGCAACGGGAAGCGATATGCCCATTCTTGTTCAGACATCCTGCCCTCTACTCCCCGGCTCACGGTCGTCGCAGTCATGATCGAAGTCACCGAAGTCTCCATCGCGCAGTTGCGCGCGGCCCTTGAAGCGGGCCAGACCACCGCCGTCGAACTGGTCCAGGCGTACCTCGCCAGAATCGACGCCTATGACGGCACCGACACCAACACCGCGCTCAATGCCGTGGTCGTGCGCAATCCCCAGGCCCTCGACGAAGCGCAAGCTTCCGATGACCGTCGCGCGCGAGGCGAAACCCTTGGCCCCCTTGACGGCATTCCCTACACAGCCAAAGACAGCTATCTGGTCAAAGGCCTCACGGCAGCATCGGGCAGCCCGGCGTTTGCCGAACTGGTCGCTCACCGTGATGCGTTCACCATCGAGCGGTTGCGTGGGGCCGGTGCGATCTGTCTGGGCAAGACCAACATGCCGCCGATGGCCAATGGCGGCATGCAGCGCGGCGTCTATGGCCGCGCTGAAAGCCCTTACAACGGGGATTTCCTGACGGCGCCGTTTGCGTCCGGGTCATCCAACGGCGCCGGCACTGCAACGGCCGCGAGTTTCGCCGCATTCGGGCTGGCCGAAGAAACCTGGTCGAGCGGCCGCGGCCCTGCGTCGAACAACGGCCTGTGCGCTTACACGCCATCGCGCGGGGTGATTTCGGTGCGCGGCAACTGGCCGCTGACGCCGACCATGGACGTGGTCGTGCCCTTCGCCCGGACCATGGCCGATCTGCTCGACGTGCTGGACGTGGTGGTCGCCGAAGACCCCGATACCCGCGGCGACCTGTGGCGCTTGCAGCCCTGGGTGCCCATCCCCTCGGTTGACTCGGTGCGCCCGGCTTCCTACGCCGACCTCGCCGCCAGCCCGCAAACCCTGGCCGGTAAACGCTTTGGTGTGCCGCGCATGTACATCAATGCCGACCCTGAAGCGGGCACCTCCGAAGCGCCCGGCATTGGCGGTCCCACCGGCCAGCGCATCATCACCCGTGGCTCGGTGATCGACCTGTGGGAACAGGCGCGCCAGGCACTCGAAGCCCAAGGCGCCGAAGTCGTCGAGGTGGATTTCCCGCTGGTCTCCAACTGCGAGGGCGATCGTCCCGGCGCGCCGACGGTGTACAACCGCGGCATCGTGTCCAGAGAGTTCCTGCACCACGAACTGTGGGACCTCACCGCCTGGGCGTTCGACGATTTTCTACAAGCCAACGGCGACCCGAAACTGAACCGCCTGGCCGACGTCAACGGCCCGCTGATTTTCCCCCATGACCCCGGCACCCTGCCCAACCGCGAGGGCGATCTCGCTGCGGGCATGGACGAGTACGTGAAGATGGCCCAGCGCGGCATCACGCCGTGGGACCAGATCGACACCTTGCCGGACGGCCTGCGCGGCCTGGAACATACCCGCCGTATTGACCTCGAAGACTGGATGCAGCGGCTCGGGCTGGATGCGGTGCTGTTCCCGACCGTCGCCGATGTGGCCCCGGCCGATGCCGACGTCAACCCGGCGTCGGCGGACATCGCCTGGAGCAATGGGGTCTGGGTCGCCAATGGCAATCTTGCGATCCGCCACCTCGGCGTGCCCACCGTCACTGTGCCGATGGGCGTGATGGCCGACATTGGCATGCCCGTGGGCCTGACCTTCGCCGGCCGTGCTTACGACGATTCCGCCCTGCTGCGCTTCGCTTCTGCTTTCGAATCCATCGGCAGCCAGCGCCTGATTCCACCGCGCACACCGCCGTTGGCTTCTGCTCGATAAACAGTGTTAAAGGGTCGGGGCCAGCGCGCCTCGATCCTTCCCGCTAAAACTGACCCTCAGGAGAAGTGTTCAATGAGCAAGGCACCTTACGTCCCGCCTACCGTGTGGAAACACGAAGCGCCCTCCGGCGGCCAGTTCGCCAGCATCAACCGCCCGACGGCCGGGCCGACCCACGAGAAAGTCCTGCCGGTGGGCAAGCACCCGTTGCAGCTGTATTCGCTGGCCACGCCAAACGGCGTCAAGGTGACGATTCTGCTTGAGGAGCTGCTTGCCCTCGGCCACAGCGGCGCCGAGTACGACGCCTGGCTGATCCGTATTAATGAGGGCGATCAGTTCGGCAGCGGCTTCGTCGACATCAACCCCAACTCGAAAATCCCCGCCCTGCTGGATCGCAGCGTCGAACCCAACCTTCGCGTGTTCGAGTCCGGTTCAATCCTGCTGTATCTGGCGGAGAAATTCGGCGAGTTGCTGCCCAAGGACCTGGCCGGACGCACCGAAACCCTGAACTGGCTGTTCTGGCAGATGGGCGCTGCGCCGTATCTGGGCGGCGGCTTCGGGCACTTTTACGTGTATGCGCCGGAGAAGTTTGAGTACGCGATCGACCGCTTCACCATGGAAGCCAAGCGTCAGCTGGACGTGCTGAATCGCCGCCTCAGCGAAAGCGCTTATCTGGCCGGCGACAGCTACACCATCGCCGACATCGCCGTGTGGTCGTGGTACGGGCAAGTGGTGCGCAACACCGTGTACGGCGCCGCTGAATTCCTCGCTGCCCACGAATACACCCACGTGCAGCGCTGGGCTGAAACCATTGCGCAACGGCCGGCAGTGATTCGCGGCATGCGCGTCAACCGGACCTGGGGCGACGAAGCCACCCAAGTGCCGGAACGGCATGATGCGTCGGACCTGGATTGATAGGCTGCAAATCCCGGTAGGACCGGCTTCAGCCGGGAAGGCGTCGGTCGTCACACCGCAAATTGATGGTGCTCACACCGGCCTTTTCCCGGCTAAAGCCGGTCCCACAAGGGCACCGCATTCATCCAGTTGCACCGCGTGTTCTAAATGTGGGACCGGCTTCAGCCGGGAAGGCGTCGGTCGTCACACCGCAAATTGATGGTGTTCACACCGGCCTCTTCCCGGCTAAAGCCAGTCCCACTAAAGCATGCGTTCCTCCAGGGGGACCCCATGCGCCAGACGTAGGGCCGGCGTAAGCCGGGACAGCTTCAGGCGCTCTGCCCGTCGAGTTCGGCGAGCATTTCCTGGGGGATCACCAGCTCGGCTGCCGTCAGGTTTTCGTGCAGATGCGCCACTGAGGAGGTGCCCGGGATCAGCAGCAGATTAGGCGCACGCTGCAGCAGCCATGCCAGTGCCACGCACATCGGCGAGGTGTCGAGGCGTGTGGCGACGTCCGACAGCGTCTGCGACTGCAACGGCGTAAAACCACCCAATGGAAAGAACGGCACATAGGCGATGCCCTGCTTGCCGAGTTCTGCGATCAGCTGCTCGTCATCCCGGTGGGCCAGGTTGTAGTGGTTCTGCACACAGACCACCTCGGCAATGCTCTGCGCCTCGATGACCTGTTTTGCACTGACGTTGCTCAGGCCCAGGTGCTGAATCAGCCCCTGACGCTGCAATTCAGCCAGCGCACTGAACTGCTCGGCTATCGACGCTTCATCCGGTGAATGCCCGGTGCCCCACGCCCTGAAGTTCACCACGTGCAGCGCTTCCAGGCCGAGATTGAGCAGGTTGTCGTGCACCGCGCTCACCAACTCCGCCGGGCTGTTGGCGGGATTCCATGAAGCGTCGGTCCCTCGGGAGGCGCCGACCTTGGTGACAATCAACAGCTCGTCGGCGTACGGGTGCAAGGCCTCACGGATCAGTCGATTGGTGACATGAGGGCCGTAGAAGTCGGCCGTATCAATGTGGTTGACCCCGGAAGCGACCGCCTCACGCAAAACGGCAATCGCGGCCGCGTGGTCTTTCGGCGGCCCGTAAACGCCCGGCCCTGCCAGCTGCATGGCGCCGTAACCCATGCGGTTGACGGTGCGACCGCCTAATGGAAAGTGTCCTGCCTTGCTGGCCTGGCTCATGGGTGACGCCTCGTGATCAAGTGTGTGCAGCGACTATAGGCGTTGACCGATGCGCTGATAATCAGGTGCAATCGGCACGGGTTGTACGAGCGAGCGGACAATGGCGACAGACATTCAGGATTTGCTGGCCTTCGTGGCCGTGGTCAACGCGGGCGGATTTCGGGAAGGCGCGCGGCTGAGCGGCAAGTCGGCGTCCAGCCTCAGCGACGCCGTTCGACGCATGGAATCGCGCCTGGGCGTACGCTTGCTCAACCGCACCACCCGCAGCGTCGTGCCGACAGAAGCCGGCGCGCGGCTGATGGAGCGGATCGTCCCCGCCCTCGGCGAAGTCGAATCGGCACTGGACGTGGTCAATGATTTCCGCGACCGCCCTTCCGGCACGCTCAGGCTCAACGTACCGGTCAGCGCCGCCCGCCTGATATTGCCGGCGATCATCACCCCGTTCCTGCAAGCGCACCCGGACATCCGCATGGAAGTGGTCACGGAGGAAAGCTTCGTCGACATGCTCGCCGCCGGTTGCGATGCCGGCATTCGCTACGACGACCGCCTGGAACAGGACATGATTGCCGTACCCATCGGCCCGCGCGTTCAGCGTTTCGCCACGGCAGCATCGCCGGCTTATCTCGACGCCCGGGGCCGGCCTGAGCATCCACGGGATCTGTTGACCCACAGTTGCCTGCCCGGCAAATTCCCCAGCGGTTCTATTCCGCTGTGGGAGTACGAGCGTGACGGAGAAAATGTGCGTGTCGACCCGAGCGGACCACTGACTGTACGGATTGGCGGCGCATTTGACCTCGCCGTGCAAACCGCCATCGACGGCCTGGGCATCGTCTCGTTGTTCGAAGACTGGTTGCGCCCCCACCTGGACAGCGGCGCGCTGGAACCGGTGCTCGAACCCTGGTGGCCAAGTTTCAGCGGGCCGTTTCTGTATTACCCGGGACGGCGCTATGTCCCATCACCGCTGAGAGCCTTCCTGGACTTCATCCAGCAGCGGGCGTGATGCTTATCGACGCTAAGGCATAAATGGGTCATTTAAATATGTCGGCCGCCAGCGCTAGTTCATGCCGGTATAGGCTCCACCTAAATATTCAGGCAAAAAAAACGCTGCATTCAATGCAGCGTTTCTTTTATAGCGTTTGTAGTTGAAGCCGCCAGGGCACTGGCGATCAACCATTTTGACGACCGTAACCCATGATGGTGTAGTCAAGGCTATGTGTCACGCCGGCGTGGTCAATATAAACCATGGTGGATTGCACCGGACCATCAACTTTCTGTGGGTCCTGGGCGTTTTTGATGCTGATCACTTTAGCGACGTCGATGCCTTTGTGGCGGTTGTATTGTTCAACCTGGGTCAAGGGCTGCTGGTGGGTGGGTGGGAGTTCGCCGGCAGCGGCAAAAACACTGACGAGGGACAGAGCAGCGAAGGCTAATACTTTCATGGTCATTCTCCAGAAGTTCATTGAGTAGTGATTAAGCAAAGCGCTTGTCGTTTGCTTCTGGGGCCATTCTGTTCGTGATCGGCGCAGATGATAAATACTTCCAATCGATAAGACCCATCACTGTCATTGATGCGCGATTTAATTACATCAACTTCAGTAATAGACTTTTGCGCATTCTGTTAACCCATAACTTTGTGCGCGACGGGTGGGCCCTGCGCAAATAACCTTTTCTGAGCGGCAGATCCAGGGACTGCACTTTCCCGGAGCGCGTCATGTTGTCGCGGGCCATTTAACGGTGCCTCGGGAAATATTTTCAGCGCAATCAAACATTTCCAATGATGAACGTACTACCATTCATCCCGCTGACTCGTCCCGAACCAAAATGTCCGAGCAGACCTATATAAAGCGCTGGCCACTGGCACGGCGCTATTTTTTTTAAACAAACCGAAGCCTTGATGCCGCCTCACGAGCCTGCTCGTGGCGCAGTGCGTCAACCGTGATGACCGTCTGAGGTTGTGATGCAGAAATTGATGATTAACGGCCAGGAGCACGACCTGGATGTCGCCGACGACATGCCATTGTTGTGGGTCCTGCGCGATGTGATGGGCCTGACCGGCACCAAGTACGGCTGCGGCATTGCCCAGTGCGGCGTGTGCACCGTGCACCTGGACGGCCAGGCCGTGCGTTCATGCGTGCTGCCGGTCAGCGCCGTGGCGGGCCGCAAGGTCACGACCATCGAAGCGGTCGGTGAGCAGGCCGTGGGTCAGGCGGTACAGAAAGCCTGGCTGGACCACGAAGTCGTGCAATGCGGCTACTGCCAGTCGGGGCAGATCATGTCCGCCGTCGCGCTGTTGCAGGAACACCCCAAAGCCAACGACGAACAGATCGTCAACGCCATGTCGGGCAACCTCTGCCGCTGCGCCACCTACACCCGCATTCGCGCCGCCATCAAAAGCGTCACCCAGGCCTGAAGGAAGTCATCATGTCCGAATCACAAACACCCGCCGCGATGCTCTCGCGTCGCGGGCTGCTCAAGGGCAGTGCGCTGCTGGGCGGCCTGGTCATCGGCACCTACCTGCCGGCGACGATTACCCGCAGCTTCGCCGCCGATCTGGTCCAGGGCGCGAGCCTCGGTGACAACGCCGAGCAGGGCTATGGCGCGTTCGTGCGCATTGACCACAGCGGCGCCGTCACCCTGATTTCACCGAAAATCGAAATGGGCCAGGGCGTGCAGACCGGCATCGCCATGATGGTCGCCGAAGAGCTCGAAGTGCCGTTGAGCCAGATCACCATCACCGAGGCGCCGCCCAATGCAGCGCTGTACACCGACGCGCTGCTGAGCTTTCAGGCCACCGGCGGTTCGACCTCCACCCGCTACAGCTGGGAGCCCCTGCGCAAGGCCGGCGCCGGTGCGCGCATTGTGCTGATCCAGGCCGCGGCCATGCGCTGGAAAGTCGCGCCGAGCCAGTGCCACGCCGAGAACGGCCGGGTCATTGGCCCGAACGGTCAAAGTGCCGGTTACGGTGAGTTGGTGGATGCTGCGGCGAAGCTGCCGCTGCCGACCGACATCCCGCTCAAAGCCGTCAGCGAATTCAAGCTGCTGGGCAAGCCGGTCCAGCGACTGGACACCCCGAACAAGGTCAACGGCACAGCGAAATTCACCATCGACCTGCAAGTGCCGGGGATGCTGATTGCGTCCACCCTCACCTGCCCGGTTCATGGCGGCAAGCTGCGCGGCGTCAAGAATGAAGACGCTGCGCGCAAGGTCCCCGGCGTGCGCGATATCGTCCGTCTGGACAACGCGGTGGCGGTGACGGCGAGCAATTTCTGGTCCTGCCAGCAAGCGCTCAAGGCGCTGGACATCGACTGGGACCTCGGCCCCCATGCTGGTCTGGATTCAGCGCAGCTGGACAAATCGCTGTTCGACGCGAGCGCTGGCGACGGTGTGTTCGCGCACCAGTCCGGTGACATCGCCGAGGCGTTGAAAAACGCCTCCAGCCGCTTCGAAGCGATCTACGAGCAACCCTTCCTGTCCCACTCGCCGCTGGAGCCGATGACCTGCGTCGCCCATGTGCGCGCCGACGCGTGCGAGTTGTGGGTCGGCTGTCAGGCGCCGGGGATGGCCCAGGCGGGCGCCGCCAAAGTCTGCGGCATGCCCGTGGAAAAGGTGGTGATCCACAACCAGTTGATCGGCGGTGGTTTCGGCCGTCGCCTTGAGTCTGACTTCATCTTCCAGGCCGTGGACATCGCGCGCCAGCTGAGCTACCCGATCAAGCTGATCTGGAGCCGCGAAGAGGACATGACCCACGACCGTTATCGTCCGCACTACGTCGACCGCCTCAATGCGGCGCTGGACAAGGACCTGCGTCCGCTGGGCTGGGAGCATCGCATCGCCGGTGCCTCGGTGGTCGCGGCCTACATCGGCGCATTGCCGGCTGACGGCGTCGATGGCGATGCCGTCGAAGTGGCGAAGGACCCGATCTACACCCTGCCCAACTTAGAGGTGCGCTACATCCGTCACGACCCGGAGGTGATTCCGGTTTCGTGGTGGCGCGGCGTCGGACCGCTGCGCAGCACCTACGCCATCGAGTGCTTCATTGACGAGCTGGCGCACAACGCCAAGGTCGATCCGGTGAAATACCGCCTGGCGCTGATGCAGTCGCAACCCCGCGCCCAGGCAGTGCTGACCAAGGCCGCGCAACTGGTGGAGTGGGACAAGCCGCTGCCGGCCGGTTCGGGCCGTGGCGTGGCGGTGACGGCGGTGTTCGGCAGTTTCGTCGCAACCATCGTCGAGCTGGAGAAGCAGGGCGAAAAAGGCCTGCGCATCAAGCGGCTGGTGACGGTCATCGACTGCGGCTTCGCGACCAACCCGACCTCCGTGGCGTCGCAGATGGAAGGCGGCACGCTGTTCGGTCTGTCGGCCGCGCTGTTCAACGAAATCCTCGTCGAGAAGGGTCAGGTGCAGCAGACCAACTTCCACGAGTACCGGCAGATCCGCATGAGCGACGCGCCACCGGTGGAGGTGCACATCGTCGACAGCGTCGAGACCCCGGGCGGTGTCGGTGAAACCGGTGCCGTGCCGGCCGCAGCCGCGCTGGTCAACGCCGTGTACGCCGCGACCGGTGTCCGTGAGCGTCGTTTGCCGTTGAGCCGCTTTGGCTATTTCACTGTTTAAGGAGCGCGTCATGAACGTTTTCAACACTGCGCTCGGACTTGTGGCCGGTTTGCTGGCCAGCACCGTTTACGCGAGCGACACCCCGGCGATGAGCAAGGGCGAATACCTGACCCGCGCGGCTGACTGCGTGGCTTGTCACGTCGTGCCGGGCGGCAAGCCGTACGCCGGCGGGCTGGAATTCAAGTTGCCGTTCGGCAGCCTGTATTCGCCCAACATCACCCCGGACAAAGAAACCGGCATCGGCAACTGGACCGACGACGAGTTCGTCGACGCCCTGCAAAAAGGCGTGGGCAAGGACGGCAAGCATTACTATCCGGCCTTCCCTTACACCTCGTACACGCTGATGTCCCGTGAAGACATCCTGGCCATCAAGGGCTACCTGTTCAGCCTTGAGCCGGTGAAGCAGATGCCGCCTGAGAACAAGATTTCGTTCCCGTTCAATCAGCGCTGGGGAATGATGTTCTGGAACGCGATTTTTGCGGGCAACGAGCGCTTCGTCCCCGACAGCAAGCAATCGGCGGAGTGGAACCGTGGCGCGTATCTGGTGCAGGGCCCGGGCCACTGCGGCGAATGCCACACACCACGCAACATCTTCCAGGCGATGAGCTCCAGCAACTCGCTGGCGGGTGCGGAACTGGGCAACTGGATGGCCTACAACATCAGCTCCGACGCGAAATACGGCATCGGCGCCTGGCCGGAAGAAGCGATCGTCAGCTACTTGTCGAAGGGGTACGCGGCCGGTTTCGGCGCCGCGGGCGGGCCTATGGGTGACGCCGTCGAGCACAGCCTGCGCTACCTCGACCCGGCTGACCTGAAGGCCATCGCGGTGTACCTCAAGAGCACGCCGGCGAGAAGCGAAGGCATTCCTCGCCCAAGCATGGCGGTGAACGATGCGGCGCTGCAAAAAGGGCTCGGCCAGAAGCTGTTCAACGACACCTGCGTGGCCTGTCACCAGATCGATGGCAGTGGCCGGCAATCACCGGCGGGCGGGTTGGCCGGCTTGAAAACCGTCAACGACCCCAAAGGTCGCAACCTGATGGCGACGCTACTGGAAGGCCACACGCCAACGGCGGCACGGGTCGACCAGCGCATGCCTGACTTCGCCCGCAGCTACAGCGACGCTGAACTGGCGGCCGTGAGCACCTTCGTGCTGCGTCGATTCGGTCAGAGCGACGGCGAGGTCAAAGCCGAAGACGTCGCGAAAAACCGCGCCAGCGCGTTGCATTGATGGAGGCGTGGCGCTGCTGATTCTCGTCTGAGTCAGCCGCGCTGCCAGGCCATTCGGCGGTTCAGGGCTTCGGCACCTGCGCCGCCACCGCCGCCTTGTCTATCACCGACGCGACGTTGACGATACGCCCCGCCTCAAACGTGTAGAACACGTTCTCCGTAAACTGCACCCTCCTCCCGTTCACCGCCACCTCGAACAGCTCGCCCACCGGCGTGCAATCGAACGTCAGCCGCGCGGCAATGTGCGGTGGCTCGGCGATCAGCAGATCGATGACGAAACGCAGGTCAGGGATCGCGCGGAAATCCCGCTCCAGCATCTTCCGATAGCCGGCCAGGCCGACGCGCTCGCCGTTGTAACGCACGTCCTCGCCGACAAAGTCTCCCAAGGCAGCCCAGTCCTGGCGATTGAGGCAGGCGATGTAGCCGGTGTAGGCATCTTTCAGTGTTGGGTTGTTCATTGTTTCTCCCGGGGGTGAATGGCTCGCACGAATGCTAGTTCCACTGGATGCACGCGACGCTTTCAGTGGGACCCGCTTTAGCCGGGAAGAGGCCCGCGTGATAACCCTCAATCCTGCAGTGTGACCACTGACGCCTTCCCGGCTGAAGCCAGTCCCACTGAATGACTGCGGAGTGTCAGCGCTACTGGCTGCAAGACGATGCCTCAGCCAGGAAGTGCTAGGTTATCCGCACTAACTCAATGAAGGCGCAATCATGTCCACCCACCCTCCTTTCTCCGGCGCAAAAGTCGCGATTCTGTGCAACGGCTCGCTGCTGACGTACCAACGCGATGACAAACCCGAGATCCCGTGGCCGAATCTGTGGGACCTGCCCGGCGGCGGGCGTGAGGGGGACGAGACCCCGGAAGAGTGCGCCGTGCGGGAGACGATGGAGGAATTCGGCATCGTCCTCGACCCCGCTTCATTCATCCACAAACGGGTCTACCCGGGTCAGGGCGTCAACGGGCTCGACACCTGGTTCTTCGTCGCTGAAGTGGCTGACGGCCTGTTCGATCAGGTGGTGTTCGGCGACGAAGGCCAGCGCTGGCAGGTGATGACGGTCGAGGCGTTTCTTGCGATGGACAATGCGGTTGACCGCCTGCAACACCGTTTACGCGAGTTCATGGATCAGCAGCGTTGACACGTCCAGCCCCGAAGGACGCCCGCCCCGATCCACCAAAACAGAGACAAATTGACGCAGGCATGGCGTTTTTTTGCTATCGTCGCCGGAATTAACTAACCGGTTAATTACGCGCCGGATAACGCCGGAAGAATCGCATCTGGCAGCCATCACGCTCTGAACCCTTGTCCTCACCTCACTTGATCGGTCGTCCCCGACCCTTCTTCGCGTCAGCAGGAATGTCTCATGAATCACTCACAACCTTCGGCAGCCGTCAGCCGCTGGCCCATCCGGGTCGTCGCGCTGGGCGTGCTGGTTTTCGGATTACTGTTTGCAGCGGGGGGCGGCTACCTCGTCACGCTAGGCGGCAGCGCGTATTTCCTGATGGCCGGTCTGGGCCTGATTATCTCGGCCGTCCTGCTGTTCCGGCGTCGCCTGTCAGGCGCCTGGCTGTTTGCAGCGGTGATGCTGCTGACGCTGATCTGGGCGCTGGCGGACGCCGGGCTGGTGTTCTGGCCGCTGGTTTCCCGCCTGTTTGCCCTCGGCGTTCTGAGTCTGCTGGTCGCGCTGATCTACCCATCCCTGCGCAAGGCCAATGGCCTCGCAGCCGGTCGCGGCGGTTACCTCGTTGGCGGTGTGCTGGCGGTGGCGATGGTCGCCGGGTTCTGGGGGATGTTTCAGCCCCACGCCTCTGTGTCGCCCACGGGCGATGGCCCGGCGCTGACCAAGGTCGATCCGGCCCACGCGCAGAAAGACTGGGCCCATTACGGCAACGATGAAGGCGGCAGCCGCTTCGCCGCGCTGGACCAGATCAACCGCGACAACGTCAGCAAGCTGGTGCCGGCCTGGACCTACCACACCGGCGACGTCGCCATCAGCGACGGTAATGGCGCCGAAGACCAGATGACACCGCTGCAGGTCGGCGACAAGGTGTTCATCTGCACGCCCCACAACAACGTCATCGCGCTGGACGCCGACACCGGCAAGCAGCTGTGGAAAAACGAAATCAACGCCAAGTCCGCCGTGTGGCAACGCTGCCGCGGGCTGGCCTATTTCGATGCCAGCGCCGCCGTCGCGCCACCTACCGATGGCAGCACCCCAGCCGCGCCGGTCGCAGTGCCGGCCGGCGCCAACTGCCAGCGTCGTTTGCTGACCAACACCATCGACGCGCGCCTGATTGCTGTGGACGCCGACACCGGCGAGTTCTGCCAGGGCTTCGGCAACAACGGCCAGATCGACCTCAAGGCCGGTCTGGGCAACGTGCCCGATTCCTACTATCAACTGTCATCGGCACCGCTGATGGCCGGGACCACCGTGGTGGTCGGCGGACGCGTAGCCGACAACGTTCAGGCCGACATGCCGGGCGGCGTGATTCGGGGCTTTGACGTGGTCACCGGGCAGATGCGCTGGGCATTCGATCCGGGCAATCCCGAAGACAAGCAGGCCCCTGCCGCCGACAAAACCTATGTGCGCAGCACGCCGAACAGTTGGGCACCGATGTCCTACGACCCGGCCATGAACACGCTGTTCCTGCCGATGGGCAGTTCGTCCACCGATATTTATGGCGTCAAGCGCACCGAGCTCGACCACACCTACGGCGCCTCGGTGCTGGCATTAAACGCCACCACCGGCGTGCAGAAGTGGGTGTATCAGACGGTCCATAACGACCTCTGGGATTTCGACCTGCCGATGCAGCCGAGCCTGATCGACTTCGCCAAGCCTGACGGCAGCAAGGTGCCGGCGCTGGTCATCGGCACCAAGGCCGGGCAGATTTTCGTCCTCGATCGTCACACGGGCCAGCCGCTGACCGAAGTCAAGGAAGTCCCGGTCAAGGCGTCGAACATCCCCAACGAACCTTACTCGCCGACCCAGCCAAAATCTGTCGGCATGCCGCAGATCGGCGCGCAGACCCTGACCGAATCTGATATGTGGGGCGCCACGCCATTCGACCAGTTGCTGTGCCGGATTTCGTTCAAGAAGATGCGCTACGACGGCCTGTTCACCGCGCCGGGCACCGACATTTCCCTGAGCTTTCCGGGCTCCCTGGGCGGGATGAACTGGGGCAGCCTGTCGACCGACCCGGTGCACGGCTTCATCTTCGTCAATGACATGCGCCTGGGCCTGTGGATTCAGATGGTGCCGCAGCTGAAGGACGCCATTGCGGCGTCCGGCGGTGAAGCGCTGAACACCGGCATGGGCGCCGTGCCGCTGAAAGGCACCCCGTACGCGGTCAACAAAAACCGCTTCCTGTCCGTGGCCGGCATCCCGTGCCAGGCGCCGCCATTTGGCACGCTGACCGCCATCGACATGAAGACCCAGAAGATCGCCTGGCAAGTGCCGGTGGGCACCGTTCAGGACACCGGCCCGATGGGCATCAAAATGCACCTGCCGCTGCCGATCGGCATGCCGACGCTGGGGGGCACGCTGTCGACCCAGGGCGGTCTGGTGTTCATCGCCGGCACCCAGGATTACTACCTGCGCGCGTTCAACAGCGCCAACGGCGAAGAAGCCTGGAAAGCCCGCTTGCCCGTCGGCAGTCAGGGCGGCCCGATGACGTATGTGTCGCCGAAGACCGGCAAGCAGTACATCGTCATCACCGCCGGCGGCGCCCGCCAGTCGGCGGATCGTGGTGATTCTGTGATTGCCTACGCGTTGCCTGACGGCAAGTAAACGCACCCACAAAAAAACCGCTGACGCCTTGATGAGGGGCGCAGCGGTTTTTTGTTGTATCAGGGGAAAGGCTCAGGCCGGATTTACGTTATGGAACTGCATTCACCTTGGGACCGGCTTCAGCCGGGAAAGCGTCGGGCGTCACGCTGCAAAATCGAGGGTGATCAGACCGGCCTCTTCCCGGCTAAAGCCGGTCCCACTATCGAACCGCGTTCAACTCGTGGGACCGGCTTTAGCCGGGAAGGCGTCGGTTGTCACACTGCAAATCCAGGGTGATTACACTGGCTCCTTCCCGGCTAAAGCCAGTCCTACAGTGTGCGCGCAGTCCCGCCAAAGCCCTGCGTAAATCCAGCGATCAATTACTCGCCACTTCCGCCGAATTACCGGTGGTCACCAGCGCCTTGAGCGAGGCATCGAACTGCTTCAGGGCATTGATCTGCAGGTCGCGCTGCTGGTTGATCTGCGCGGCGATCTCTGGAGCGGCCTTGTCGTGGACCCACACCGAGGTCAGCTCTTTGGCGCCGAGGCCTTCAGCCTTGCCGATGTATTGCAGGTTCGAGTCGTAGAACTTCGCGATGAAGCGCGCTTCCACCTGAGAATTGCGCTGGGACACCAGGCGGCTGTAGGTGTCGAGCATGACCACCACGTCCGGCCGCGCCTGCATCAGCGCGTCGAGATTGTCGTACACGGTCACCGACGCGAACTGCTTCTGCAACGAGCCTTTCAGCCAGTCCATCGCCAGCTTCGGATCGGAGCTGCTGACGAACGCTTCACGAATCCGCGAATCCAGCCCGCCGTTCTTGACGCCTTTCAGCGCCACGGCGTGATAACGCTCAAGGTATTCGAGGGTGCTGACGGTGTTTTCGCTGTAGAGCACGCCAACGCTTTGAGAGGACTGCAGCGCCACACGGCTTTCAACCACCGGCAGCAAATGGCACGCCTCGGCGTCTGCCGCCGAAACAGTAACCGCCGCGCAAGCAGAACCCGTAGCGACGAATCCGCTGGACAGCACGGCGACGAGGGTCAGCAGGGTTGAAATTTTCATCGCGTGGCGTCCTTCTCAAGCCAGTTCGGTATGGGGCCATCCTCCTCTCTTCCGTGAAAAAGAGAACTCGCCTACCGTGATGGTCACTATCGATTTCAGGAATGGTAGGCGGAGTGAGAAACACCTTTACCGATGCTTCAACAAAGCCCGCTGCCGCCCTTTCCTTTCGCACCCTTCAATACACGTACCGGCCGACCGCTCGACATACTTCCTGCAACGCAACCCGCAACGTATCAAGGTCCAGAGAGCCCAACGCCAGGCGAATCCCGTGGGGGACGACGCTGGACGTGGCGAAGGGCTCGGCAGTCGAGACCGCCACCTTGTTCGCCAGCAGCGCCATGGCCACCTGATCGGCCCTGGCATCTTCCGGCAGTTGCACCCATAAAAAATAGGACGCCGGGTGACTGATGACGTTCAACCCGATTAACAGCTCCCGGGCGAGCGTCTGTCGGGTCCGTGCGTCGAGCCGTTTTTCCGCCTCAAGGCGCGCGACGGTGCCGTCCTCGATCCAGCCGCAGACCAGCGACGTCATCACCCCCGGCGTGTTCCAGACCGTCGCCCGGATCGCCCGCTCGATGGCCGAAACCCCTTGCAGCGGCGCGACCACGTAACCCACCCGCAGCCCGGTCGCGACGTTTTTCGAGAACCCAGAGACGTAGACAGTCAGCTCCGGCGCCAGGGCCTTCAACGGCGCGGGTGGCTCGTCGGCCAGAAACGCATACGCTGCGTCTTCGATCAACAGCAACCCATGCTGGCGAGCGATGCGCACCAAGTGTTCGCGCCACACCAGGTCCATCACCCAGCCCATGGGGTTGTGCAGCGTCGGCATCGTGTAGACCGCCTTGATCCGTCGGCGCTGGCAGAGCTTCTCAAGCGCGTTCAGATCGGGGCCGTCATCGGCATAGGGGATCGCGATCAGTTCCAGCCTGTGCGCGTCGGCCAGCACTTTGAAGCCCGAATAAGTGAGCGCATCCACCGCCACCACATCGCCCGGCTTGAGCAACGCCATCACCGTGACCGCCAGGCCATGCTGCGCGCCGCTGACGATCACTACCTCCTCGGCCTCGACCACCAAACCCCGAGCAGCAAGGTGCCGCGCCATGCACGCGCGCTCATGGCTTCGACCGGCATGGGGCTGATAGCGCAGCAGTGCCTCCAGATCACCCGACAACGCCAGTTGGCGAAGGCCGTTGCGCAGCAGCTCGGCCTGCCCCGGCAGGGTCGGGTAGTTGAAATTGAGATCAAGTACGCCGGGCGCGCTGGTCTGCTGATCAACGCCATGGCTGAGCGGCAGGGCGATTTCCCGAACGAAAGTGCCACGCCCGGTTTCGCCGCTGACCAGGCCCATGGCTTCCAGCTCGGTATAGACCCGGGACGCCGTGACCAGCGCCAGGCCTTCAGCTGCCGCCAACTGACGATGGGGCGGCAGGCGCGTCCCGGGCGCCAGCTCACCAGACGCGATCTGCGCGGCGAACCGGTCGACAAGGTTTTTGTAGCGGGCGCGGGGCATTAGGGCTGTATCCATGACAATTTTTTGATTGTGCTGATTCTGCCCCTTACGCTGGCTCGACAGCAACCAACAAGCCGACGCCAGACCCAGGCTAAGCCGACAGCCTCACTACCCAGCCCCCACGAGTACGACGCGCATGGAAATCTCTTCAAAGCCCCATCCCGTGGCGGCCATATCCTCCACTGCCGGATGGCTGAATGGCCTGATCGGCGTGATCATTTTCAGCGGCTCTCTGCCTGCCACGCGCCTCGCCGTGCTGGAGTTCACGCCGCTGTTTCTCACGGTCGCCAGAGCGTCGATTGCCGGTTTGGTCGCTGTCTGTCTGCTGCTCGTGTTGCGAGAGAAGCGCCCGCAGCGTGGCCAAGTCATTCCGCTACTCATCGTCGCCAGTGGCGTGGTGATCGGCTTCCCGCTGCTCACCGCGCTGGCGCTGCAATACGTCACGTCGGCGCACTCCATCGTTTTTGTCGGCCTGTTGCCGTTGGCGACTGCCGTGTTCGCCGTGCTGCGCGGCGGCGAGCGTCCGCGTCCGGTGTTCTGGGTATTCTCGTTGCTGGGCAGTGCGCTGGTGGTCGGGTTCGCCTGTGCTCAAGGGCTGTCGGCGTCACCGGCGGGGGATCTGCTGATGTTGCTGGCGATTGTTGTCTGCGGCCTGGGTTACGCCGAAGGCGCCACGCTGTCCCGAACCCTCGGCGGGTGGCAGGTCATCTGCTGGGCGCTGGTGCTGGCGTTGCCGCTCATGCTGATCCTGACCCTGTTCAGCGCGCCGCCATCGCTGTCCACCATCAGCGCACCCGCCTGGGTGAGCCTGGGCTACGTGTCGCTGTTCAGCATGTTGATCGGCTTCGTGTTCTGGTACCGCGGTCTTGCCCAGGGCGGGATAGCTGCGGTGGGACAACTGCAGTTGCTGCAGCCCTTTTTTGGTCTGATGCTGGCCGCGACCCTTCTGCATGAACGCGTCAGCGTGGGCATGCTGGTCGTAACCGTCGGGGTGATCGCGTGCGTGGCGGGCGCGCGTCGGTTTTCACGCTAGCTGCAGGCACGGCCAAGGGGCCGCCTAAACGAAAAATGCCGGTGATCATCACCGGCATTTTTCATTTCATCGCTAAGGGATCACTTGGCCTGACTGACGCGCCAGACCTTGTTGCCCACATCGTCCGCCACCAGCAACGCGCCCTGTTTGTCGAGGATGACGCCGACCGGACGGCCCTGCGCGTCGCCGTCGGCGTTGAGGAAGCCGGTCAGGACGTCCACCGGCAGGCCGGTCGGGCGGCCATCCTTAAAGCCGACGAAGACGACTTTGTAGCCGGCCTGGGGATTGCGGTTCCACGAACCGTGCTCGCCGACAAACACACCGTCGGCAAATTTGGCCGGCATGCCGCGCGGGTCGGACCAGGTCAGGCCCAGTGGCGCGACGTGGGTGCCGAGGGCGTAATCCGGGGCGATGGCCTTGGCGACCATGTCCGGGCGCGGCGGCTGCAAGCGGCTGTCAACGTGATTGCCGTAGTAGCTCCACGGCCAGCCGTAGAACGCGCCGTCCTTGACCGAGGTCAGGTAGTCCGGCACCAGGTCACTGCCGATTTCGTCACGCTCGTTGACCACCGTCCACAGCTCGTTGCTGCCAGGCTTCCAGGCCAGCCCGTTGGGGTTGCGCAGGCCGCTGGCGAACAGGCGTTTCTGCCCGGTCTTGACGTCCACTTCCCAGACCGACGCGCGGCCTTCTTCGGCTTCCAGGCCGTTCTCGCCGACGTTGCTGTTCGAGCCGACGGTGACGTACAGCTTGGTGCCTTCGCGGTTGGCGATGATGTTCTTGGTCCAGTGGTGATTGATGCCTGCTGGCAGGTCGGTGACTTTCACCGGCGTGGCGGTGCTTTCAGTCTGGCCGTCGTTGTACGGGATTTTGACCACGGCATCGGCGTTGGCGATGAACAGGTCATTGCCCACCAGCACCATACCGAACGGCGAGGTGAGGCCGCTGATGAATACCTTCTTCATCTCCGCACGGCCATCGCCGTCGGCATCGCGCAGGATGCTGATGCGGTTGGCGCTTTCGGCTTCGGCGCCGACCCGACTCATCACGATTCCGGTGGCGGTGCGTTTGATCCAGGCCATCACCCCAGGCCCGCCGTCCGTCGCGCCTTCAGGCTTCGGCGGCTTGTTGCTTTCGGCCACCAGAATGTCGCCGTTGGGCAGGCTGTACAGCCAGCGCGGGTGGTCGAGGTTCTCGGCCAGCGCGCTGACCTTGAAGCCTTCGGCGGCCTTGGGCGTGTCGGTGCCCTTCCAGCCGACGGCCTTGGACACCTTGACCGTCGGAATCAACGTGCTGTTCGGCTCGGGCAGTTGCGGCTGCGCGCCCACCCCGGCCTGGAACGGCAGCTTGGCGGTCTCGCCGCAGGCACTGAGCATCGCAGCAGTGGTCATCAGCAGTGCAAATCGGTGCATCGCAATCATCGTTCAACCTCGCGGCGGCCATCCGTGGGCCCATTGTTTTAAGAAATAAGAAGCGCTGAGAAACAGAAAGCTTGGGGAAGCAGAAGCTTCGAGGGACATAAGGCTGACAAGTATCGCCACGTCGACCGACAGCAAACAGCTCATGGGACGCAAATGACATTTGCCTTCAGGGCACTAGTAAAACGACCACTGCGTGAGCGTCAGGGTTCAATAATCCGCGCCGACACGTCGCACGCAGGGCCTAGGGGTTAGCCATGCTGGCGGATTTTAGATACGCTGCCCTCCCACCACCCCAGAGCCAGATCCGATGACCCGCCCAGAGTTTGCTTTGGATGTTGAGGCGATCAGTGCAATCCCTGCCGTGCCCGTCATTCTGAGCATGGTCAAGCACATCACCGGCATGCGCTTTGCGGCAATCGCCAGGGTCACGGAACATCACTGGGTGGCGTGCGCCGTCGATGACTCAATCAATTTCGGCCTCAAGCCGGGCGGCGAACTGGTTCTGGAGTCGACCATCTGCCACGAGATCCGCCAGCACCACACCCCGGTGGTCTTCGGCCACGCCAGCGCCGACCCGCACTTCGCCACCCACCACACGCCCCTCACCTACGGCCTGGAAAGCTACATCTCGATCCCCATCGTTCTGGCCGACGGTCGATTCTTCGGCACGCTGTGCGCGATCGATTCGGTGCCGGCCAACCTGGGCGACCCCGCCATCGTCAAGACGCTGACCCTCTTTGCGCAATTGATCGCCATGAGCCTGGACACCCAGGGTCACCTGGAGAGCGCCCGCGCCGAACTTAGCGACGCCACTGAAAACGGCCGGCTGCGCGAGCAATTCATGGCGGTGCTGGGCCACGACCTGCGCACGCCGTTGAGTGCGATCCGCATGAGCGCCGACCTGCTGGCGACCAAAACCGAAGACAAGCGCTCGCTGGGGCTGGTGGCCGCCATACGGCAGAGCTCGATCCGCATGGGCGTGCTGATCGAGAACGTGCTGGATTTTGCCCGCGGCCGAATGGGTAGCGGCATTCCGGTGAAGCGCCACCTCACCGACGATCTTGCCGACGTACTGAAATCGACGGTGGACGAGATCCGCGCGTCGCACCCGCAGGCGAGCTTCATCGAGGCCATCACCCTCAGCGGAACCGTCTACTGCGACCCGCTTCGCATCAGTCAGTTGCTGTCCAACCTGCTGGGCAACGCGGTCACCCACGGTTCCCCCACCACGCCGATCCATCTGCACGTCTGGCAGGAATGCGATCAGGTCATCATTTCTGTCATGAATCATGGCGCGCCCATTTCGCCACGGCTGATGCCGCTGCTGTTCGAGCCCTTCACCCGGTCCGAAGCCGGTGGTCGCGGAGAGGGCCTGGGCCTTGGGCTGTATATCGCCTCACAGATCGCCACCGCCCATGACGGGATCCTGACCGTGAGCTCATCGGCCGAACTGGGCACCTGTTTCATCGCGCGTTTTCCTTCTGAGCCGCCCGCCTGAGCGCCGATTGACGATTTCGGCGCGCCCACCCGGCAGCGCTGCGCGCACATTGATTTTTCGCCATAACCCGGTTTTCTGAAGCCCCCTTCCCTGAGGAGAGCACCTGACATGCTTCTGCACCAGTCCACGTGGATCGAGATCGAGCAGTTTCTCAAACGCAGCCGCACGATCATCGTGCCCATCGGCTCGAACGAACAACATGGCCCCACCGGCCTGCTCGGCACTGACTGGATGTGCCCGCAGATCATCGCCCACGAAGCGCAGAAGAGCGCCGACATCCTGATCGCGCCGACCTTCAACATCGGCATGGCGCAGCACCATCTGGGCTTTCCCGGGACGATCTCGCTGCGCCCCTCGACGTTCATCGCCGCCATTGGCGACTGGGCTCGCTCGCTGGCGGGTCATGGCTTTGAAAAGATCCTCTTTCTCAATGGTCACGGTGGCAACGTCGCGTCGATCGAGGCGGCGTTTTCCGAGCTGTATGCCGAGGCCAGTTTCGCCGGACGGTCTGCCGGCTTCGCCCTGAAGCTGACCAACTGGTGGGACCTGGAAGGCGTTGGCGAACTCGCGCATCGGCAGTTCCCGGTAGGTCACGGTTCCCACGCGACGCCGTCCGAGATAGCGGTGACCCAGTGGGCCTACCCGGAGTCGATCAAGTCTGCGGACTACTCGCCGCAGATTGCCCCGACCGGCCCGATCCGCGAGGCGAAGGATTTTCGCGCGCGCTTCCCCGATGGGCGCATGGGCTCAGACCCTGCGCTGGCCACGCCTGAAAAAGGCGGCGAGCTGGTGGCGCTGGCCGCCAGAGGATTGGTGCGTGCAGTTGACGCGTTCAGTCGCGAATCAACGCCGCAGTGACGGGGCAGTGACGGGGCTGCGTTGACGGGGCTTAGCCGTGCGGCAATAGCGCGCGGGCGTTGAACTCGTCAGCGAAACGGCGGCCATAGTGGTGTGCGCTTTTTGAAACGGTATTGGATCTGGGGCAGGCAGCAGCGCAACGACCTTGCCCGGTCCCCTTGGCTGACAGGTGATATGTGAATACTTTTATCCCACTGGACAAAGTTGAAGAAATTGATCTGCAGGATTACCACGAGGTCTGGCTGACCACCTCGGAAACCTGGCCGCAGGACCCGGCGACCGTTCACCGCAAGTGCCTGTGGCGCCAGGACCGCGAGATGACCTCTGATGTGGAAATCGACGGCGTGTACTTTGAAAATCTTCCGCACCTGTGGCTGCGGGTGGACGACCTCGATGATCAACAGGACATCGACCTGGTCATCGAAAAGCTCAAGACGCGCATTGCCGCGCTGAATCTCAAAGGCGAGTTCTTTCCTCCCGAGCTGCCGACAGCGGCGCCTCACAAGGACGAAGACGAAATCAAGAAAGACCTGCGCAGCTAATTCGCTCTACCCCCCGCTTCTCTGACGCGCGCCGTTGCTGATCTTCAGCACGGCGCCGTTTTTGTTTCTGCTGCGCGCATTTCCCGTCAGTGGGACCGGCTTCAGTCGGGAAGAGGCCAGTATGAACACTATCAATTTCTCAGCGTGGCATCCGACGCCTTCCCGGCTAAAGCCGGTCCCACTAGGTGCACGCGCTGTGTCAGTGGGACCGGCTTCAGCCGGGAAGAGGCCAGTGTGAACACCCTCGATTTTGCAGCGTGAGGCGTGTCCACTCTGGGCTAGAATCGCCCGCTCAGACCATCAAGGAGTGAACCCCTGTGCAGATGTCCCCGGCAATACCGCTGATTCGTATTTTTTCCGAAGCCAAGGCGAAAGAATTCTACGTCGATTTTCTCGGCTTCAGCCTGGACTGGGAGCACCGCTTTGAACCGGGTCTGCCGCTGTATGCCCAGGCCCGCCGCGACAACCTGGTCATCCACCTGACCGAACACCACGGCGACGCGACGCCGGGCTCGACGATCTTCGTGCCGGTCAGCGACATCGCCGAACTGCAGCGTGAACTGCTGGCGAAAAACTACGGCTATTCACGCCCCGGCATTCAGGACCTCGACTGGGGCAAGGTCATGGAAATCGCCGACCCGTTCGGCAATCGCCTGCGCTTCTGCGAGCGCTCCGAGGACTGAAACGCGCCGCCGTCAGAGGCGGAAATACTGCCCGATCGCCCGCCGCAGCAGGTCCACCGCGTCATCGCCGTGGGAGGCTGACGAGCGCACGACGATGATGTCGTGATCGGCGATCAGCGGCAGGCCGTCCAGGATGCGCATGCCGTCGGTGACCCGGGCGCGGTCGATCACGCTGATCCCCAAGCCTGCTTCGACGCAGGCCTTGACCACCTGATTGGACGAACTCTCCAGCACGATGCGCATGCGGCGACCGCTGCGCTTGAGCGATTCGATCATCGCTTGCCGGTACGAGCACTGCGCAGCATGCACGGCCAGCGGCAACGGGTCCGGTAAATCCCCCGAGTGATGTGCGGCGCCGACCCACACCGGCGTCGTCGGCACCAGCAGTTGATCGTCCGCACCCAACTGGCCTTCGGGCAGGGCGATGACCGCCACCTGCAGCCGCCCCCGCCGCACCTGATCGCGCAGGATGAAGCTGGGCGCGGTCTTCAGCTCCAGAACGATGTTCGGCCACGCGGCGGTGAAAATCGGCAGCACGTCGCGAATCAGGTGCGTGGCGTATTCATCCGGCACGCCAAGGGTGATACGCCCCGCCAACTGCGTGCCCTGCAGCTCAGCCAGCACTTGATCGTGGGTGCTCAGCAGCGCGGCGGTGGAGGTCAGAAAACGCTTGCCCAGCGGCGTCAGCGACACCGACTGGTTGTCGCGATTCAGCAGCCGCCCGCCCGCCACCGCTTCCAGCCGCTGCACGTGCACGCTGACTGCCGCCGGGCTTTTGTGCAGCTGTTCCGCCGCCGCACTGAACTTGCCGATGCGCGCCACGGCGTGAAAGGTGCGGACCTGTTCGATATCAAGAATGGCGCTCATGATTCACTGATCCCGAAGCACTGCTGTCGTTTATTTTGATTTATTAGACTACGGCGGTTGGGTACGTTGGGTCCATGAACACTTCAAACGAACTGACCAACGTGAGCCTTCCCCTTCCGTCGCGACGCCGGGCGATGCCCTTGCCGCTGCTCGAAGCCGGGCTGGTGATCATCTGGAGCTCGGGCTTCATTGGCGCGCGCTTCTCCATCGATTTCGCGCCGGCGTCGCTGGTGGTGTTCTGGCGTTGCCTTTTGGTCACGCTGATTCTGTTTCCCTTCGTCGCCCGGCAACTGCGCCAGACACCGCCCGCGGTGCTGCTGAAAAACGCCGGCATCGGCCTGCTGGCCATGGCCGGTTATCTGTTCGGCGTGACCGAGGGGATTGCCCTGGGAGTGCCCGCCGGGCTGGCGGCGCTGTTCGCCGATCTGTTGCCGATCGGCATGGCCGTGCTCGCGGCCGTGGTGCTCCGCCAGCGATTGACCCACAGCGTATGGATCGGTTTGCTCATCGGCCTGGCGGGCGTAATGCTGGCGACCCACGACGCGCTGGCCTGGGGCAACGCACCTCCATGGGCCTACGCCCTGCCGGTGTTGGGCATGCTGTCGCTGGCGGTCGCCACGCTGTGGCGAAAACATTCCCCGGACCCGACGGCGTTGGGCCTGCTGCCCAACCTGTGGCTGCAGTGCTTCGTCTCGACCTTCGTGTTTGCCCTCATTGCCGGACTGCACGGGAGTCTCGCCCCCGTCCCCGATTCAGGCTTTGCGATGAGTGTGCTGTGGACGTCGGTGTCGACAGTCGGCGGTTACGGGCTGTACTGGATGTGCCTGCGCCGGGCCACGCCAACGCGGGTCGCCAGTGTCCTTTACCTCAGCCCGCCGCTGACGCTGCTGCTGGCCTGGGCCATGTTCGACGAACCGCTGTCGTGGCTGATGGCCCTGGGCATGGCGGTCTCGGGGCTCGGCATCGGTCTGGTGATACGCGGCGAGGCACGGCAGGCGGCAAGGCACGGGTGATGTGGAACCGTTAGGCGCGCCGGGTCCACTCAGGCATTTTTAACCATAAGCGCGCCCTTATGACTCCTATCCGAACTTCTTCGCCTTTCATCCCGGCTGTCACCTCGCACAGCCCTTCGGCCAACGCTGAAACCTCCGAGGCCAGCCCGACGCTGCACGCGGCCGTGGCCAATCGCGACGCCGAGGCGCTGGCGCGCTTGCGCAAGGACGGCCAGCGCGCCAACACCTTGAACGCCGAAGGCCATTCGCCGCTGGATGTGCTCGACAAAATGCGCGACATCGACGAGCGCAGCCGCTCAGGTTTGCGCATGGCCCTGCTGCAGTCACTCAACCCGACGGCGCCCTTGCCCTATGCCAAGCCGGAGGCGTTGCACGGCACCCCGTGGGGACTGGAAATCCTGCAATCCGGGGCGCTGAAGGGCGGCGTCAATGATGCCAAAGGCGGCACCCAGTCGTTGGAAGGCAAGGTGTTTTTCTCCGATCGCACCCGGGAGAGCTCGACCGACACGACCACCCGGCCCAACCTGCGCAGCAAGGCGCGCGTCTATGCGGCAGGCAAAGGACTCAACACCAGTAACGCGCACTCGCGGGCGCTGCAACACCGCATGGCGCAAGTAATTCTGCATGCGCTGAACAACGGCAAAGCACTGCCGAGTAACGCCATGGCCCCCACCCTCGACATAGCCGATCCCGAGCAGCTGCCGGGCGAAAGTGCGGCATGGCTGCAGCGTTTCCTGCACGCCAGCTATATCAACAGGCCCGTCGGCAGGAAATTCATCGGCGCGTCACTGGACGAACATCTGGGTGACCTGAAAATGCCGGGGTCCATCGGTTTGAGGACGGGCGGACAGGTCAACGAGCTGCGGGGTGATGACCTGAACCGTTTCTATCATCAGGCCGCCAGTGAGCTGCTGCGCTCTCTAGAGGATGGAAAGGCCCCGTACCTTGGCGTGTTGAATCGGGGCAGCATTGTCCCGTTGGTGTTCGGCTTCGAGAAGATCAACAACTTGTCCACCCACGCCATTCAGTACACCTCCGACACCAAGCAATATTCCTATCAGAACAAGGAGCATCCGCTTTCTGGCAGCCCGGAAAACGGTGGCAAACTCAAGGAAATGGAAGTGCGAGGCCTGGATGATTTCGCCACGGTGTGCCTGGGCTGCGCCATAAAAGGTGTCGAACTGCCCGCCGATCTGGTCGTGCGAGTGAAAGCCCAGAAGAGTGAAAAAGCCCTGTACCTGGACGCCTCCCAGACCGCGCTGTTCAGGCAGAAGCTGGCGGCTGAAGTGGCCGAACAGGCGGGAGATAAGCCACTGGGCACCCTTGATCTGCACCACTTGCAGCGGATCAATTCCGACATACGGGCCAAGGATTTAAGTGAATGGCTCTCAGTTTGATGATAGGAGTGTGCGCCGCACACCCCACCTTCTACTGGAGCGCATCCCCATGAAAATCGGCTTTTTGGGCCTCGGCAATATGGGTCAGGCCGTGGCTGGCAATCTGTTGAAAGGCGGTCATGAACTGCTGGTCTGGAACCGTTCTCCCGACGCGGCGAAGCCATTGGTCGAGCAAGGCGCCACGGCAGTCACCGAGCCTGCGCAAGCGTTCGCCGCCGACGTGGTGTTCAGCATGCTCGCCGACGACAAGGCCATGCGCGCGGTGCTGCTGGATTCCGGTCTGCTCAAGTCACTCAAGGGCCCGCTGATCCACATCAATATGGCGACCATTTCCGTGACCTTCGCCGACGAGCTGGCCGAGCTGCACGCCGCACAGGGCATCGATTACATCGCCGCGCCGGTGATGGGCCGCCCCAACATGGCTGCCGCCGCGAAGCTGAACATCATGGCTGCCGGCTCCGCTGAAGCCATCGAGAAAGTGCAGCCGTTGCTCGACCTGATCGGCAGCAAGACCTGGCGCATGGGCGACAAACCCTCCAGCGCCAATGCCATGAAACTGGCCATGAACTTCATGCTGGTTTCGGCCATCGAGGCGATGAGCGAAGCGGCCGTGCTGGTCACCCGCCACGGCCTGAAATCGGCCGATCTGGTGGAACTGGCGGCGGGGACGATCTTCCCCGGCCCGGTGTACGCCGGTTATGGCGCGCTGATCGGTGAACGCACGTACGAGCCGGCCGCGTTCAAGGCGGTGCTTGGGCTCAAGGACGTGGATCTGGTGCTGGCGGCGGCGAGTCAGGTCTCCGTGCAGATGCCGAGCGCCGAGATGATTCGCGCCCACTTGCAGGACGCCATCGACCATGGTCAGGGCGAGATGGACCTGGCGGTGTTGGCCGAAGTGGCCGAGCGACGCAACCCGCGCTGAGTCCTTTTGCGTTTACCGTTGCTGTGAGGTGCAAACGTCAGCTCATGCCCGGGCGACATGGAGCCGGTGCAGGGTGATCTTGCGCACTTCCTGCTTGCTGATTTCGATGTGCCGCGCGAGCAACTGCTGCGCCTGCCCGGTGTGACCGTTGAGCACGGCGTCGAGAATTTGCCCGTGCTCGTCATAGGTCGCCTCGATACGCGCCGCCTGGGTGAAATCCAGGCGACGAATGATGCGGATCTTCTCGGTGATCTCCAGGTGCAGGCGCGCCATCTCGGTGTTGCCTGCCGCCTCCAGCAGTGCGCAGTGGAAACGCTCGTCCAGCGCTGACACCTGCTGGGCATCTTGCAGGCGCTCGGGGTGCGTGACGAGCCAGGTGCGTTTCAGCTCGTCGATGACCGGGTGCTGCTCCAGATCCAATGCCTCGAGACGCGCCAGTGCCGCGCATTCCAGCACGATGCGCACGTCGTAAAGCTCTTCGAAATAATTGAAATCGAACGCCCTCACCCGCCAGCCGCTGCGGAAATACACCTCCAGATAGCCTTCGCGCTCCAGCCGATACAGCGCCTGCCGCACCGGCGTGCGGCTGGCCTGCACGCGTTCGGCTACCTCGCCTTCGCTGAAGCGATCCCCCGGCAGAAGGCGGAACTCGAAGATGTCTTCCTTGAGCTGCTGATAGATGCGCTCGGCCATGTTCTCCGGGCGCAGTTTGGGTTTCTGTGAAGGGATGATGGCGGGGGTCCTCGTTCGAATAATGGTGGGGGCGTGACGCAGTCGTTTTTCTCGGACCGCGTCAGGCGGCGGCTCAGGCTTTTTTCAGGCTGGCGATGTACGCGCGCCAACCACCGAACGAGGTGATGTCCAGCGCGCCATCAATCGCCCAAGGCTCGCAGATGAAACCCTTGACGCTACGACCGTCTTTCAGCGTCAGGTTGCCGATGCCCAGCGGCGCAGGAATCTCGGCCACGAACTCGCCAAAGCGCGCCAGCGGGATGTCCCACAGCTCGACGATGATCGACGCTCCGCCTGGGGATTTCACCAGCCCCGGCTTGGGCGGCACGGTGCCGGGCAAGGCGTAGAGCCGGTAGTCGCCTGCGGTCAGGGTTTGCTCGACGAGCGCGGCATCGCGACTCGTGAGCTGGACGTTGAGCGGCATGCCGGTCAGGTGCGCGCCCACCACGGCAACCCGCACGCTGCCGCGCGGTGCGGGCGCTGGGGAAAGTGTCGGCGCTGGCGACGCGGGCATTGCGCGGCCGGTTGCGCCCATGGGCAAACCGACGCTTTCCTGCCAACGCTGGCCGAACCGGGCGAGCGCGGTGTCGTGCCAGGCCGGAGCAATCAAGGTGATGCCCGACGGCAAGCCATCAGCACGCATACCGGCAGGCAATGCCAGGGCCGAAAGGTCCGCCAGGTTGGTGAAGTTGGTGTAGAAGCCGAACTGCGAGTTGTACAGCACCGGCTCGGCGGCCATTTCCGCCTGGGTGCGCAGGGTCGCGGAAGTGGGCACGACCAACGCGTCGAAACCGGCCAGCGCGTCGTTGATCTGCCGGCTCAGCGTGGCGCGCAAGTACTCGGCGCGGTAGGCGTCACAGGCGCTGTACGCCAGACCGTTTTCGACGATGCCACGCACCACAGGATTGATGGCGTCGGGGTTGGTTTCCAGCATCGAGGTCAGGGCCACCGTGCGCTCGGCGACCCACGGGCCGTAATACAACTGCTCGGCCAAGGCCTTGAACGGGGCGAAGTCAATGCGGGTGATCTCGGCGCCCATGCCGCTCAAGCGGTGCAGCGCCTGTTCGAACACAGCCTGATTCTGCGCATCACCGAAGAACTCCAAGGTGTCCGGCACAGCCAGCGTCATCGCCGCCCGGAAGCCCACCGGCGCCGTGCCGGGGTTGTGGCGGGAATAGGCGTCATCACCGTCGAAGCCTTCGGCGAGGCCGGCGACTTTCTGCGCGTCGTCTACGGTCAGCGCGAAGATGGAAACGCAGTCCACCGTCTTGCACGCCGGCACCAGCCCGGTGTTAGGCAAACGGCCCTTGGTCGGTTTCAGGCCGACGATGTTATTGAAGCCCGCCGGCACCCGGCCAGAGCCTGCGGTGTCGGTGCCCAGCGAAAACGCCACCAACCCCCGCGCCACCACCGACGCCGAGCCAGAGCTGGAGCCGCCGCTGACGTAATCGGAGTTGAAACTGTTGGGCACGGCGCCGTAGGGCGAGCGCGTACCGACCAGGCCGGTGGCGAACTGATCGAGGTTGGTCTTGCCCATCAAAATCGCCCCCGCCGCGCGCAGTCGGGCCAGCACCGTCGCGTCCTTGCTTGCGGTGTAGGCGAATTCCGGGCACGCCGCCGTCGTCGGCCAGCCGGCTGCGTCGATGTTGTCCTTGATCGCGAACGGCACGCCGTACAGCGGCAGTAGGGTGATATCGCCGTTCAACGCCCCGCGCCGCTCGGCGAGGGCTTCGAGCTGCTCGCTGATCTGCGCCTGACTGGCACGGGCGATCCACGCGGTGTCGGTTTCCGGGTAAGCGCCGGGAAGCGAGAGCAGGACTTCAGGCGACAACTGCCCGGTCTGATAAGCCGTCAGCCACTCGTTAATCGTCCAGCCGAACTGAGGGTTTTGGAGGTCATGCATGGGAGGCTTCCATCTTGTATCCAAGTTTGGATTCAATAAAAGCAAAAGCTGGGCCATGGGGATGGGAGGCCAGGTAGGCGTAGGGTGCGGGTGGTTTTCAGATTATTAGAGGAGCAATCGTGCGCATCAAAAAAGCGCGGCGTGCCGGGTTTTGGTGCTGGCTGGCACACCGCGATCACCTAGTGGGACCGGCTTTAGCCGGGAAGACGTCGAGCGCAATACTGCAAAAGTGATGTCGAACACACCGGCCTCTTCCCGACTAAAGCCGGTCCCACAATGAGAGCGCGTTCCTTCAGCCAGACCGGGACGCGGAGCGTCGGGGGATGCATTCTCACGCAGAGCGTGAGGAACGATCGGAAAGTTGGTGGTGAACACACTGGCCCCTTCCCGGCTAAAGCCGGTCCCACTAAAAGCAACGCGTGCAGTCAGAGGGACCGGCTTCAGCCGGGAAGCTGTTGATCTGCTTTTGATCTTCCTACGCAAAAAGCCCAAGCACCACCAAACGCGACTTGGGTGCAGGCCGAACGCAGACGACGCGGAGTGGGCCGAGCCGCATGGATGCGGCGAGAGCGCCGTCAGGACATGGATGTCCGTTCGGCGCGGGCCCACGGAGCGTCGTCGAAGTGAGGGTATTCCGACGAAGGAGGAACCCAACCAGGAGCAGGCACCCTTGGTTACTTGGGGTGCTTTTCCAAGTAACTCGCCGAAGGCGAAATGTCTGCCCTTAGGCAGACGCTCTTGACCTTCTCCCAGCCTCACCTCAGACCAGATACTTCCTGAACCAATCCACCGTCCGGTCCCACGCCAAAGTCGCGGCAGCATCGTCATACCGCGGCGTCGAATCGTTATGAAAACCGTGATTGGCGCCCTTATAAATATGCGCCTCATACGTCTTGCCCGCCGCCTTCAGCGCCGCCTCATACGCCGGCCAGCCATCGGTGATCGGCTTGTCGAGCTCTGCGTAATGCAACAACAACGGCGCCTTGATCCGGCTGACATCCTCGGCCCTGGGCTGACGGCCATAAAACGGCACCGCCGCCGCCAGCTCCGGATAAGCCACGGCAGCAGCATTGGCTACGCCCCCGCCGTAACAAAACCCGGTGATCCCGACTTTCCCGGTGGAAGCGTGGTGAGCCATCAGCCACTCGATGCCGGCGAAAAAGTCATTCATCAGCTTCTCGGGATCGACCTTCGCCTGCAGCTCGCGACCTTGGTCGTCGTTGCCCGGATAGCCCCCGACCGAAGACAAACCGTCAGGCGCCAGGGCGATAAAACCGGCCTTAGCCACACGCCGGGCGACGTCTTCGATGTAGGGATTGAGGCCGCGATTCTCATGCACCACCAGCACCGACGCGAGTTTGGCATCGGCCTTCGCCGGCCGCACCAGATACCCGCGCACCTGGCCATTGCCCTTGGGCGACGGATACGTGATGTACTCGGCGATGATGTCCGGGTCGGTGAACTTGACCTGCTCGGCCAGCGCGTAATTGGGGCTCAGCGAAGCCAGAATCGTCGTCGCGGCAAGCCCGCCCACGGCGAACACCGCCGCGCGATCGAGAAACTCCCGGCGATTGATCTTGCCGTGAACGTAATAGTCGTAGAGCTCAAGCAATTCCGGGGCGAAGTCTTTGGCGGTGAGACGGGTCATCTGTGCGCATCCTCATCGGTATGACAGCGGTCAATGGCGCAGAACCGAACGCCTGAACGTGCGGCAGCGAGCCCTCAGTAAAGCAGTGTTTGCCGAGGCTGCGAAACACATCCTGCCTTCTGTGACTCAGGCCATGGCGCGGTGTTCTACAGAACCGTCGTGGCCAAGCCTGTTTTTCGGGCTGCGTAGCCGCTGCACCCTCTGCCGATGAGCATACATAGCCCAGGCCAGCGAATTCGGTCGGGCGGTGCGAGTCGCGAGCGCCAACGGAACCGCAGGCCCGAAGCGCGCCACACAGGAGATTTACCTGCGAAAGACTTCGTCATGCCATCGAACCGTATTTCCTCCCTTCCCTTGCGCCCGAACCTGAATGCGCCCCAGGAGGAAAGTCGCGCTCAACCCGGCCCCTCCTCATCCCGTCATCGACGCACCAGAACCAACGAACCGCGGCCAGAACCTCGCAAACGTCCGGACCCCATCAAACCGGGCAAGGATCAGATTTACCTGTCTGACAAGCGCGGCCCGGTCATCGATCTGAACATGGAAGTGACCACACCGATGGTGAAATGCCGCCATCTGGCATTCAACTATCTGTTCGCAGACGAACCAACGGGGTTGCGCGGGGGCAAACACTTTCTGGACCGCGTGGCGAAGTCCAAACCCGACTTGCAACACTTCTACAATCACCGCAGCGACCCTCACGCCCGCGCCGACAATGGCACGGATGAACTGGAGTTCATGACCGGGCGTAACAACCCGTTGCTGACCCCGGCGCATTTCGGACGCTGGCTGGACGATATGGTTCGGCAGGTCGTCGACAAGCGCCTGCCTGAGGCGCGAGTGATGCTACGCACCTTTAACCATGATTTGCCGGTCCACATTCAGAACAAGGATCACCGGATTACCGTAGCGTTCTACGATCCCAACGACACGAACGTGCATCGCCGGATCGAGCGGTATCCCGACAAAAGCATTGCCGATGTCACCTTCGACCAGGCGTTTCCCGACAACGAAGGCTATTTCCAGACGGGCAGATACCCCTTCATCCAAGCGGTGAGCGCGGATGTGGGCCATCCGGCGAACGACATGAAATACTTTCGCAGTGGCTCCCGGTTGCCTGTGGAAGTCGACCGGAAATTGCTGTTCAGCCTCTGGAACGTCAGCTCCAGCCAGGCGTTTCTGGGTTTGTGCGAGTACATGAGTCGCAAAGGCTTGGTTGGCAATAAGGCGGTGCCGTATCTGCGGGCCAGCCCGGAACGGCTGCGTGCGTTTGCGCAAGGCGTGAGCGCCGAAACCATGAACTACGACCTGCAGCTGCGCAGCTTCATGATCATGGCCACCGGGTTGAGCACCCTGAAAGTATCCCCTTCGGTGGCCAGACAGATTCTCGCGCCGAAAGTAGAAGGTGCGCGCAACCCGATAGGATGCGCACTGCATTCACAAGGGAGCAATCCCGAGTTTGTCACCGACTACCTGAGGTTATTGCGCGATGCAGGGCTGCGCAGCGCTGACCGGTTCGATGTTATCCGCGGCGATCCCGGCGATAACAATGTGGCAGTGGCGATGGAGCATCAGAAACTGAATGAATTTCATCGCCTGTTTGACGAGCTTGAAAAGTTGCGTCTCGACAAAGGCAAGCTGGCCGGGCTGCTGGGTTCCAGAACATCGAGCGGCGGGACTGCGTTGGGTGACGCCGCATCGTTCGGTCATCCTGCGATGGTCGCCGCCTTCGTCGAGCGAGTGAGTCAGAGCAGCGCGCTGGACAAACAGGAGAAACATCGTCTGCTGCAGGGCAAGGACAGCGACGCCGATACCTGCCTTCAGCGTGCCGCCGCCTATGAAGACGCGGGATGCATCAGCGCATATTTGAGTGCGTTGCGAAGCAGCGGTTTCAGCCCACGAGAACTGAGCACGTTGCTCGGCAACCCCGAGCAGGACCAGCCTAATATCATCCCGGACATCTGTCTGGCGCCGAGCGGTGGCTGGACGCCGATTGCCATCACTAACGTCAAGCAGATGCTGGTGGCTTATTTCGACGGGATCGCCGCGTTATCCCTGGATCCGCGCACGCTACACAAGGTGCTCACGCCAGGCCACGTAGAAAGCAACGCCGTCTGCCGGGTCATATCGGGCGACGACCCGGATGTCAGCGCCGCATTCAATGCCTTACTGGACGGCTTGCGCCCTACAGATGCCATAGAGGTGATCAAGGGCAGTTCAGGCCATGGGCGCAGCACGCTGGACTTGATACGCAAGACCAACGACGCTCATCTGGAAACAGCGTACTTCAAGATGCTCGACCGCCAGCAGCAGCGACTGTCTGGTACGCGCGCGGGTGACCGGCAATATGCCGAGCACCGATCAGACGCGTTCAGGCGTCGGCATTTGGTCGGTGACCACTGAGACGCCGAGACCTGATCCCGGCAAGCCTGGGGAGCCTGCATCGCCCTGTTCGGCGATGGCTCCACCACGTTCAGAGCCTCCCTTTCCAATACACCCATTCTGGGCTAGCCTGAGTGGCGCAGTTGTACGACGACGTACAAAGTCATTTTCTCCAGGAATGACCCTGCATGACGCCTCCATCAACAATAAAGAAGGATGCACTAATGACCCAACTCAAACTGACCCTCGGTTTCTTGTGCCTGTTTTCAGGCTTCGTGGCCGCCGCCCCTTCTGCCGATGAACAAGCCGTCGCCAAGGCCGTCGACAACATGACCCAGGCGATGCTGCACAAGGACATCGCCGGCCTCAAAGCGTTGACGTCCGACAACGTCACCTACGGCCACTCCAGCGGCAAGGTGCAGAACAAGGATGAATTCATCGCCGACATCGAAACCGGTCGCAGCGGCTTCAACACCCTGGAAATGAAAAACCAGACAATCAACATGAACGGCGACACGGCCCTGGTGCGCAACCACTTCTCTGCCGAAGCCGTGAACAGCGGCAAGGTCGTGCCGACCGAGATCGAAAATTTTCAGGTCTGGCAGAAACAGAAAGGCCACTGGCTGCTGATCGGGCGCCAAGCGTTTAAATTCTGATGGCATGACTTCAACGTTGTAACCGACCGGGCGCCTGACAGGATCAAGCCCCGGTCGGCTACACGTCTGTTTTCAACTTCCGTTGCGCTACAACGCTTCCAACTCCTGCAACACCTCCAGCACATAGCGGGTCGAGCGTTCGACGCTTCCGGCCCGGTGCGCGACGCCCAATTCCCGCCACAACGCCGGCTGCAACGGACGCATGACAATGCGGCTCTCCGGCGCGGGCGTGGACGCTTCATGGGGCAGCAATGTCGCGCCATAGCCCGCCCCCACCAGACTCTTGATCGCGTCGTTGTAATTAAGCTGAATGCGCGGCGTCGGCTGCGGCCCCTCACCGGCAAACCACTCGGCCACCTGACGAGACAGCCGCGTGGTGGCGTCGTTGAGAATCAGCGGCTGACCGGCGAGCCATGTTGGCGTGATGACCGACGGGCAGTCCCAGCGTGCCGGCAGAAACGCCATCACCGGATCCCGGCGCCACGGCTGAATCGACAACCCCTTCACCGGCGCCTGGGGCAGCGCAATCACGCCGATGTCCAGGCTGCCGTCCGCGAGCTTTTGCAGCGTTTGTTGCGACGTCAGCACCGCGACCTGCACGTCGATGCCGGGGTGTAACTGCTCCAGGGTTTCCAGCGCCTGGGGCAGCAGTTGCGCGATGACGCCCGTCGAAGCACCCAGTCGCACCCGCCCGGCCAGTCCCTGAACCTGGCGCTCGACGTCTTCGAGCGCCTGCTCGGCATCGGCCAGCAAGCGCCGCGCGCGCGCGATCAGGGTGTCGCCGATGGCCGAGGGCTGAACCCGACCGCGGGTGCGCGAGAGCAACACGCCGCCCACTCGCTGCTCCAGGTCAGCGATGTGCAGGCTCACCGTCGGCGGCGCGAGGTTGAGCACCCGTGCCGCTTCGGCGAACGACCCGTAGTCGGCGATGGCCACCAGGGTGCGCAAACGATCCAGACTGATTTCCCGCACCCTGATGATCCTCCTTCAGAAAAGCTGAAGTCTACCGTCAATAAATTCAACTTTCTCTATCCATGAGCGGGCTGGAAGATGGCCGACATTGACGACCTTCTGCGGAATTCAAATCCCATGTCTTTAAAACAAGCGCCCCTCCCTATCGTTTTCATCGACGGCGACCAAGGCACCACCGGCCTGCAAATTCACCAGCGTCTGCAAGGCCGCACCGACCTGCAGGTGGTGACGCTGCCCGCCGAGCATCGCAAAAACCCGGAAAGCCGAGCCGCCGCGATCAACGCATGCGACATCGCGGTGCTGTGCCTGCCCGACGAGGCCGCCCGCGACGCAGTGGCGAGCATCACCAACCCGGACGTGCGGGTGATCGACGCCAGCTCAGCGCACCGTACCCACCCCGACTGGGTCTACGGTTTCGCGCAAATGAGCCAAGCGCAAAAACAACGCATCGCCAGCGCCCGCCGCGTCAGCAATCCGGGCTGCTATCCCACCGGTGCGGTCGGTTTGTTGCGGCCGTTGCTGGAGGCGGGACTGCTGCCGCGCGACTACCCGATCAGCATCAATGCGGTGTCAGGCTATTCGGGCAAAGGCCGCGCCGGGGTCGACGAATTCGAAGGGCCGCACGTTGCCCAGGCGATTCCATTTCAGGTCTACGGCCTTAGCCTCACGCACAAGCACGTCCCGGAAATCCAGCAGTACAGCGGGCTGAGCGAGCGGCCGGTGTTCGTTCCGGCCTATGGCGCGTTTCGTCAGGGCATCGTGCTGACCATCGCGCTGCAAACGCGCTTGCTGCCCCACGGCGTGACGGGCACGACGCTGCACGCGGCGCTGGCTGAGCATTATCGAGGCAGCGGCTTTGTCGAAGTGCTGCCGATGGAGCAATCCTGCGCGCTGAGCGGGATCGACCCCCGCCAGCTCAACGGCACGGATAACCTGCGGCTGATGGTGTTTGAGAACGACGGGCATGTGTTGCTGGCCGCCGTGTTCGACAACCTGGGCAAAGGCGCGGCCGGGGCGGCGGTGCAGAATCTGGATCTGATGATTGCGGGTGGCTGACACGCGTTACAGCCATCTCGCGTCGCCACTGCCCAGTGCGCTCGCCGGTAAATCCCAGTGGGTCGGCGTGCCGTCGATCTGCCCGGCGGGTTTGAGGCGCAGCGCCGGGCCCCAGGCGGTGTGCTCGATGTCATCGGAGTAATCACTCGGATTCCGCGGTTGCAGGGCTGCAGGCTGGGCCTCGGTTGGGGTAAGCGACATCAACGATAACGCGGTGCGCGCCAGGGATGCCTGCACTTGAACGCCTCGTCCGGTGATACGTCGCTCGGTCAGACCGCGCACCGCTGCCGCCGCCATCAGATACCCGGTGGCGTGATCCAGCGCCTGCACGGGCAGCGGCACCGGCCGATCACTGCCCGCTGCGACCCTGCCGGCGTCGGCGATGCCGCAACTCATTTGCACCAGGCTGTCGAAACCCCGTCGCTCGCGCCACGGGCCGGTCCAGCCGTAGGCGTTTAGCGATACATCCACCAGACCGGGATTGAGCGCGCGGCGGCGTTCGGCACTGAGGCCGAGGCGTGCCAGGGCATCGGCGCGGTAACCATGGATCATCACGTCAGCTCCGCTGATCAGGCCCTCCAGCACTGCGCGGTCGGCAGGGTCGCGCAAATCCAGCCGCGCGCAGCGTTTGCCAAGCACCACCTCCGGGACGGTGCCGGGTTCGTCCCAGCCAGGGGGATCGATGCGCAACACCTCGGCGCCGAAACCGGCGAGAAACCGCGTCGCCACGGGGCCGGCCAGAATACGCGTGAGGTCGAGCACGCGAATGCCGCGCAAGGGCCGTTCACAGGGGACGATCCATTCGGGTCGTGCGGGGTGTGACTGATGGGCTGGAGCCGGTGCTGCAGTGGCCTGCGCACGATGCAGCAACGGTTCGGCGGCGACGGCGCGACCCTGAGGATGTTCGCGCCAGGCCGAAGCGCTGAGCATGGCGGCGGCACAACCGTGATGGTCGACCACCGCGCTTTCCAGCTCGCTGGCCTTCCAGCCCAGAACCGCCTGGCTGACGGCATCGCGCTCGGGTGCGGTTTTCAGCACGGCGAGCGCGGCCTGACGATGGTGCGGCGCGTTGGTGTGCAACCGGATCCATCCATCTGCCGCGCGGTAATCCCCTGCCACCGCGTCCCACTGCGCCGGCAGCGACCAGCCTTGGGGCTGAAGGGACGTTGCGAACCAGAACGAGGCCAGGCGCCGATCAACCGTGATCGGCGGCAACGTGCCGTGGGCCTGATCGATCAATTCGCCCACCGCCAGATGCGCGGCAGCGATGGCGGCAGTGGCGAAATCGGTGACCGGGAATGCCGACGCCAGCGCGCCTTCGCCGATGGTCTGGAGATGGCCAAGATAGTGAGGCGGCCCGCCGAGGGCCAACCAGAATTCGCGCAGGAAATGCGTGCAGGCAGTGTCGGACTGGGCAATCGGCATAGGGCAGCGCTCTCGGAAGTGGTGTGAGCAGCCTAGCAAAAGAGTCTGAAAAGGGGGGCGAAGGCGGCGTGTTTGCTGTTGGAGATGCAGCGAATGCACTGGCCTCTTCCCGGCTGAAGCCGGTCCCACTAAAAGCACCGCGTGCCTCCAGTCAAGCTGGCTGTCACCTAAAATGTGGGACCGGCTTTAGCCGGGAAAGCGGTGCCTCTGCCGGTGGATATGCAGCGGATGCACGGGCCTCTTCGTGAGCAAGCTCACTCCCACACGTTCTGCAGGATGGCTCAGATACAGGGTCGAACACGATTCTGTGGGAGCGAGCTTGCTCGCGAAGGCTGCGTCTCTGTCGGTAGAGATTCAGCGGATGCACTGGCCTCTTCCCGGCTGAAGCCGGTCCTACTAAAAGCACCGCGTGCCTCCAGTCAAACTGGCTGTCACCTAAAATGTGGGACCGGCTTTAGCCGGGAAGGCGTCAAAGAACACACCGAATATTCAAGCCGTGCACAAGCTGACGCGGAGCGTCACGGGAGGCATGTCCACGCAGAGCGTGGGCACGATCAAGGTCCCAGCAGAAAATTCCCCGGCCGGCTGCCCTCGCCCGCTTCCAGCACCGGCACTTGCGCATCGTCCTTCAAACTCACGCCGGACAATTGCCGGCGCCAGGCCTCGCGCATCAGGTACAGCAACTTGTGCGCCGCCATCGCGTAACTCATGCCTTCAAGGCGCACGTTGGAAATGCAGTTGCGCGCAGCGTCGTTCAGGCCCACCCGCGGTGCGTACGTAAAGTACAGGCCGAGGCTGTCCGGCGAGCTGAGGCCCGGCCGTTCACCGATCAGAATCACCACCATGCGCGCCTTGAGCAGTGCGCCGATTTCATCGGCAACGGCGACGCGTCCCTGTTCCACCAGCACCACCGGCGCCAGGCTCCAGCCTTCCGCCGCTGCCATTTCGTCGATGCGTTCCAGCATCGCCGGGCTGTGGCGTTGCACCGCCAACGCAGACAAGCCGTCTGCGACCACCAGCGCCAGATCAAATCCTTCAGGATGCGCAGACGCGTGGTCCTTCAGTTGGGCAGCCGACGCCTCTGACAAACGCCGCCCCAGATCAGGCCGTTGCAGATACGTATGGCGGTCAGTTGCCGAGCTCTGCAGGGTCAGCGTTTCGCGGGACCGGCCGGCCAGTTGCTCGGCCAGCGCCCCGTGATCGAAGGCCAGGTGCACGGCGTCGCGGGCCTGGGCGTGGGCGAACTGGAAATCCAGCTGCGCCGCCGTCGGCAGGCTGGTGCCCGCATGCCCGAGGGCGATTCGCGCCGAGGTCAGCGAGCGCAACTGCTGCCAGGCATCGGCGTGTGCGGGTGATTTCTTGTCATCGCTCATGGCTCAAGCCCTTATCTGAACTGCTGATCAAGCGACTAATTCAACTGCGCCAGCGCCTTGCGGAACAGCGGCGGCACGCCCTGCCCCAGCCGCACGCCGCCGTCGTCCTGACGCAGGATGTCCATGCGCGTCAGCCATTCCTCGAACTCCGGCGCCGGACGCAGGCCGATGGTCTTGCGCGCATACAAAGCGTCGTGAAACGAGGTGGTCTGGTAGTTGAGCATCACGTCGTCGGACCCCGGGATGCCCATGATGAAATTGATTCCCGCGACGCCGAGCAAGGTCAGCAGCACGTCCATGTCGTCCTGATCGGCTTCGGCATGGTTGGTGTAGCAGATGTCGCAGCCCATGGGCACGCCAAGCAGCTTGCCGCAGAAGTGATCTTCAAGCCCCGCGCGAATGATCTGCTTGCCGTTGTACAGGTATTCCGGGCCGATAAAGCCGACCACGGTGTTGACCAGAAACGGATTGAAGTGCCGCGCGACGGCGTAGGCCCGGGCCTCGCAGGTCTGTTGATCGACACCGTGGTGCGCGTTGGCCGACAAAGCGCTGCCCTGGCCGGTTTCGAAGTACATCAGGTTGTCGCCCAGCGGCCCGCGCTTCAGGCTCAGACCGGCTTCGTAGCCTTCGCGAAGGATTTCCAGGCTGATGCCGAACCCGCTGTTGGCCGCTTCGGTGCCGGCGATGGACTGGAACACCAGATCCAGCGGCATGCCCTTTTCGATGGCCGCCACTGACGAGGTGACGTGGGTCAGCACACAGGACTGGGTAGGAATTTCGTAATGACGAATGACGCCGTCGAGCATCTTCAGCAGTTCGCTGATGGCGCTGACGCTGTCGGTGGCCGGGTTGATGCCGATCATGGCGTCGCCGTTGCCGTACAGCAGACCGTCGAGCACGCTGGCGGCGATGCCAGCCGGGTCATCGGTGGGGTGATTGGGTTGCAGCCGGGTCGACATGCGTCCGCGCAGGCCGACGGTGTTGCGAAAGCGGGTGACGACACGAATCTTCTGCGCCACCAGCACCAGATCCTGCACGCGCATGATCTTCGACACCGCCGCCGCCATCTCCGGGGTCAACCCCGGCGCCAGGGCCTTGAGGCTGGCCTCGGTGGCGTCGTCCCCCAGCAGCCAGTCGCGAAAGCCGCCGACCGTGAGATGGCTGACCGGAGCAAAGGCGGCGCGGTCATGGCTGTCGACGATCAAGCGGGTGACTTCATCTTCTTCGTAGGGAATCAGCGCTTCGGTGAGAAATCGCTTGAGCGGCACGTCGGCCAGGGCCATTTGCGCCGCCGCACGTTCGGCATCGCTGCTGGCGGCGACTTCTGCGAGAAAGTCACCGGAGCGTGCGGGGCTGGCCTTAGCCATGAGTTCCCGCAGGCTGTCGAAGCGCCAGACCATGCCACCGATGCTGTGGGAAAAGCTCATGCACACCTCTTTATTCGAACCGCGTGATTAACCGGCGACCGCGACCGCCGCACTGCGCCCGCGGACCATTTTGCAGAACAGCGCGCCCACGGCCATCAGGCAGATGAATATGGCGCAGATCAGCAGGTTGAACCAGACCATGGCGACCAAACACACCACCGCCAGCACCAGGGCAATGCCCGGCACGATCGGGTAACCCGGGGCGCGGAAGCTGCGCTCAAGGTGCGGTTCGCTGCGGCGCAACTTGAACAGGCTGAGCATGCTGATGATGTACATCACGATAGCGCCAAACACCGACATGGTGATCATCGCCGCGGTCAGCGTCATGCCCTGCAGGTTGATCACGCCGTCGCTGAGGATCGCAATGATGCCGATCACACCGCCCGCGAGGATGGCGCGGTGGGGGGTCTGGAAGCGCGACAGTTTGGCCAGGCTCGGCGGCAGAAAGCCCGCCCGGGCCAGGGCGAAGAACTGCCGCGAGTAACCGAGGATGATGCCGTGGAAACTCGCCACCAGACCGAACAGGCCGATCCACACCAGCATGTGCATCCAGTTGGAGTTGCCGCCGACCACCGCTTTCATCGCCTGGGGCAACGGGTCATTGATGTTCGCCAGCGTACGCCAGTCGCCCACGCCACCGGCGAAGATCATCACGCCAATCGCCAGCACCACCAACGTCAGGATGCCGCCCACGTAAGCGCGCGGAATGGTGCGTTTCGGGTCCTTGGCTTCTTCGGCCGCCATGGCTGCGCCCTCGATGGCGAGGAAGAACCAGATGGCAAACGGGATCGCCGCGAACATGCCGCTGATGGCCGGCAGGCCGAAGGTGTCGGAACCGGCCCAGCCGCCCAGGACGAAATTGCTGAAGCTGAAGCCCGGCGCGACAACGCCCATGAACACCAGCAGTTCAGCGACCGCCAGAATGGTGACCACCAGTTCGAAGGTCGCTGCGATGCTCACGCCCAGGATGTTCAGGGTCATGAACACGAAATACGCGCCGATGGCCGCGACCCTTGGATCAAGGGAGGGGAATTGGACGTTGAGGTAGGCGCCAATCGCCATGGCGATGGCCGGCGGGGCGAAGACGAACTCGATCAGCGTCGCCAGCCCGGCGATCATCCCGCCAGTCACGCCGAAGGCACGCAGGCTGTAGGCAAACGGCCCGCCCGCGTTGGGTATCGCGGTGGTCAGCTCGGTGAAACTGAATATGAAGCAGGTGTACATCACCGCGACCATCAGCGTGGTCACCAGAAAGCCCAGCGTCCCGGCGGTGCCCCAGCCGTAACTCCAGCCGAAGTATTCGCCGGAGATCACCAGGCCGACGGCCAGTCCCCACAAATGCAGGGTTCCCAAGGTCGGTTTGAGTTGTGATGCAGTCATGAGTGTGTACCCCGGTAGCCAGGCGACGGTATTTGTCTGACGTCGAGCATAGTCATAGGCGACAGGCCAAGGCTTGACCGTACGGCGCGCGGTCTGTCGCCTGCGGTCAAGTTTTCCGGGTATCTGCCGGGGGTGCGCCACGCTGGCGCGTAAAAACGGCCCGGTGCTTTATTGGGGGTCACGCAATGCCCGAGTTTGCTGACCGCAGTGGCACCAGACTTCCCAACAGCTTGGGCAGCAGATGAGTCGTCGAGTAGCACCGGTGCCCATGTAGGAGTGACCGGGGTGGCGCTCCACCTTGCTCGCGAAGAGGTCGGTACATTCGCCGAGTATGCAGCGGCTGGAATGCAGTCTTCGCGAGCAAGGTGGAGCGCTACCCCGGTCCCTCCCACAGGACCGTTGATTTCCCCCGACGATGCATGCGGCTGACACAAGGTATGACATTTGCTTGCACACTTTGCCTACACACCGTAAGAGCCCTCACCCCCATGCTCCAGACCCTCGTACCCGCCGCCGCATCGAACGCGCCCGCCGCCAGCAATCGCGGCGTGCTGTCGGCTGCAGCCAACGGGCTCGATGGCTTCATCGTGCAGCACGGCGGTGATCTGGACCGGGTGTTCGGCCGCTCCGGCATCGACCCCGAGCAGCTGCTGCACCCGACCCTGAGCCTGCCGCTGACCAACTACTGCAAAGTGCTGGAAGAAGCCGCGAGCCAGACCGGCTGCGACAATTTCGGCCTGCGTTACGGCCAGCAATTCCGGCCCCAAGCGCTGGGCCTGCTGGGCTACATTGGCCTGTGCTCGGCAACGCTGGAAGACGCCCTGATCAATTTCTCCGCCGCCTTCCCGTTCCATCAGCACAGCACGCTGATCGAACTGGTCGATCAAGGCAAGTGCTACCGTTTCGATTACCAGGTGCGCCACGGCGCGATCAACGAACGCCGCCAGGACGCCGAGCTGACCATGGGCATGGCGTTGAACCTGGTGCGCCATGTACTTGGCCCGGACTGGGCACCTCGGCAAGTGGCCTTCGAACACGCCCAACCCCAGGGCTGGCACGAACACCGCGACGTGTTCCGCGCTGACGTGCGTTTTGGGCAGAGCTGCAATTCACTGCTGATCCCCAAGCGCGATGTCGTGGGCAAAGCCATGCCCGGCAGCGACCCGATTCTGCTGATGCTGATCAAGGACGCGATCCGCCAGCTGGGCGATAACGGCAGCAGCACAGGCAACGGTCCCGAGGCTACGCTCCTCGACCGCGCCCGCCAGGCCATCCTCGCCACCCTGCACCTGGGCGAACCGGCACTGGACGACATCGCTCACGCCCTCGGTTTGTCCGAATGGACCCTGCAGCGCAAACTGCGCGAACAGGGCATCAGCTTCACGCAGCTGGTCGACCAGATCCGCCAGGACTCGGCCCTGAATCACCTGAAACAGCAGAACCTCAGCATCACCCAACTCGCCTCGCTGCTCGGCTACTCGGAAACCAGCGCCTTCTCACGGGCGTTCAAACGATGGTTTGGGGTGAGTCCGAAGCAGTGGCGTGGTGGGGATTGCCGGGTTTAAAAAGTCATTGTCCGGATTCTCGCCCCCGGCTGAAAGCCGGATTTCAGCGGTGATAAACCAAATGTCGGTTATCTGAAAGCCGAGTTACGTCCCGCTGCGTAATGCCGCGTCTGATACGGCAGCAGGGTCTGCACTTTCAACCCTAACCCCTCGCTAAGTCCCCACGACACTGCAAGCTCGTCCCGACGGTCACGCAGGCGAGTCTCCGCTATTTGCTGGTCGTCGCCCTGACGCGGAAAACGCTGCATCAGCAAACTCAGCGCGTGCAAGGTCTCGCGCACCCGCTCGTCAGTCGCACAGGGGAACCGGGTCAGCTTTTCCAGAAGGTACCCCACTCGGCGCGCCGCCAGCTCGCCAGGATTGCTGGCGAGAAATCTGCGCAATTCTGACTCCATGCTCGAGTGCTCATACCAGACCTCCTGAGCCAGACTCACCAACGCGCAATCATCGGCCTGACTTAGCGGTTGATCAGCGAGTCTGGCCATCGCTTCGGAAAGTAAGTGGCGCTCAGCCGGGCTGTCCATCGGCGGTCTCCAGGTAGTCCTGCAAAATATTGGTGAGGATGGATGTGGGAGGTTCGTGATTGCCAACATAGCAATCAATGGCCTGCAGGGCCAAACGCTCAAACTCGGCAGCAAGGATGAAGCCGGTACGCAACAGGGCGAAGATATCGCTGACGTCCTGCTCAGTCCCGCGTCCGAGCTTGGAAATAGCAAGATCGACCGGCGACGCTATCAGAACTCGCAATGGCGACAGCGGCCCGAAGGAATCAAGCGGCACTCCGCGTTCCAGATAGTCCTCATGCAATGGGCCCAATCCAGACGTGAAGTTGAGGTCGTAAGACAATTCCACCACTCGACCGCTTTGCTCATCCACGAATGTCTGGGGGACTGCCGCCAGCATAGTCTGTAAATCCAGGCTCGAAGGCAGCTCCGACGCAAAGAATTCTGCATCGACATCACTGGAAACCCGATGACTTGTATACAGATGCACCGCGCACCCACCAAAGATAACGACGGTAAGCGCCGCAGGCGGGGCCTTCTCACAAGTCAGTTCGCTCTCAACCAACTTGAACATGGCCACCAATGCTCTTCCCAACGCGGTCTCGCAATTAAGGATGGCAGGCCGTACATCATAAGCAGCGTTCTTGTTCACGGTTCGTCCCTGGATCGCTAAAAGGTCGATCAGAAATTTACCGATGAATAAGCTGGTACGAAGTCAGCGTGGATCGTCCCTGTGTGTAGGAGCCGCCGGAAATAAGGGAAGGCAGTCCCGCTTAAAACGGATCGTTACCGAGAGAGTTGTCCGCCCCCTACTTACGCCCCAAATCCTGCAACCAGTCATTCATGTTTCCCGGCAGCAGCAGTTCGTGCCGGGCGCGGGAGCTGGCGGTGTAGAGCAGTGAGCACACGCTGGCCAGTGAATGCGTCGAGCCCTCACGAGGTGGGCGCATGAGGTCGCGGGAGAGCAGCACCGAGTCGAATTCCTGATTCTTCACGTCTTCGACTTTCGCCAGTTTGAGAATGGCGGCCGGGTCGTTGCAGAAACGCTGGGTCGTCTCGACGAAGTCCTGCAGGCGGTTGCCCTGGCCGAGCCACTCGTGCATCGCTTTGAATTCGTGACTGCCGCCCATGGCCGAGGCCAGGGCGTCCCAGTAAGCGAAGCGGAAGATCAGCCGGTGCTGCGGGCGCAGGTCTTCGCGGTAGAGCAGGTCCAGGCCTTTGACGAACAGCGTGAGGTTTTCGAGGGTGCGTGGCGGCATTTGAAAACGCGCGCCGGCTTCGGTCAGGCGCTTGAACCAGGCAAACAGGCCCCATTCGTTGGCGACCAGAATCGTCGTGGGTTTTTCTGGAATCGGCATGACGCCGTGGCCGATGATCCGCGTCGGGTGGGGCGCGCGACCGACGAAACCTTCCTTTATGTCGCTGGGGTGCAACTGAATCATCGGGTTGAGCACGTCGGCCATTTGCTTGCCGGCGCGGATCGACTGGGTCATGAAACGCTGGCGAATAAAGCCGCCGTGGCGCGGGGTCTTGCCGCTGAGCTGCTGGAATTCGTCGCCCAACGTAATGACCGCCTGAGGACTGCGATCGAGGATCTGCACCATCGGCGCCGTCAGTTCATGGCTCTCGTCGATGATGATGTGGCTGTAGTTCTCGGGGATCACTTTGTTGGTCAGCGCCAGAAACTTGATCCGGTGGCTGTTGCGGATCGGCAGACGAATCTGCGGCGCCGACGGCCTGACCGTTTCGCGCCAGAGCAGGCGGCTGTATTCCAGCAGCAGGGCGATGTCCGCCTGACTCGCCGCGTGGCCCAACGACGGCAAGTGCCGCGCTTCGATATTGGCCAGCGGCGACAGGCTGAAACTGTGCACGGTGCTGCGGCAGACCCGCGCCACATCACGGGGCTGCAGCTTGCCCACCGCTTGCAGGTTCAGCCATTGCGCCACTTGCCGGTCATCGACCAGCGAGCTGGCGCCGGTGCGCTGAATGTCGGTGTTGCGCCAGCCGCGCGCCGTCATGTCGCGGTTAAGCAGCAGGTTGGCCATGTGGCCGAAGGTGCACGCATTGATCCGCGCGTCGGGGTTGGCCTGACGCACCCGCGCCTGAAGCGCGCTCACCTGACCCGGAAAGGTCGCCATGAGCAAGGTCTTTTCCGGGACCAGGACCTCAAAGAACTTCGCCAGCAGGTAGGTCTTGCCCACCCCGGCATAGGCCTGCAGGTGGAACGACTCTTCGTTGCAGACCTTGAACTCGTCGAAGATCCGGCTCTGCTGATCACTCAGACGCAGGACATCGCCGGACGGCATCACGACCTCGCGTGTCAGGGGTTCGAGTTTGGCGCGATGGCGCAGGCCGAAACCGAAGTCCCACTGCCCTTCCCCGTCGAGGTAATCCTGCTGCTCGATATCAGCGTCTTCGAGAAGACTGACGCCGGCAACTTCAAGCACCGAGAGCCCAGCGGCCATATGGTCGGCGGTGAACCTGCCACGCACCAGATCGGCAAAACGCCCGCCGGCTTCTTCAACGGAATCGGCCGCGCGCAGGACATCATCGAGCATGCGTTCGAGCTGTTCGACGGCGGTGTTTTGCGCGACCAGCGCGTTGAGATTGAGCAGCAGCATCAGCGCGGCGAGTTGCGGCCGGCCCGCCTGCTTCAGGAAATCGTCCAGCGATTCGCCAGCGGCCAGGCCCTTGCACACCTCTTCGGTCAGGGGCAAAAACAGGGATGGCGGTGGCGCGAAGGTAGCGGGTGATCTCATTGCGGGCGTCAGGTCCTGAGCGGCGCGTGGGCGCGGGCAGTCAAAAAGGAGCACAGCTTACTCCTGCCGCCCGATCACCGCCCACTTGCGTGTCGCCGTTACCTGCCAGCCTCAGTTGTCCTGCGGGCAGTTCTGGGCAACGGTTTCGTAGTTCAGGGTCCGTTGCTGACCCTGGGAATCGAGGTAGCGCAGGTGGGCGTTGACCACGCCGCAGGTCGGGGTTGAGTCGACTTCGGTGGACAGGGCCTTGGCGATGTCCAGGTGATCGCCGTACATGTAAGTGTGCGCTTGGGCAACGGGCTGGGCTTGTGCGGTCAGAGCGCCGAGGCTCAGGGCGGCAAACAGAGTGGCGATGCTGAGGTTCTTCCAGTTCATGGTGTTCTCCGGTATTCAAAGGGTCATTCGGTTGGGGTTCGAGGCGGTGTGTGTCTGTCGTCTCGATGGGTCCCATTGAACGCCCCGCAGGTATCTCGCTTGTGTCGCGAACCGCCGGAAAATCATCCTTACGTGTCAGAGCGCGCTGCAGATACACAGCGATACATTCGCGCCGAAAAACCTGCCTTTTGCATGCGCATGTATGCCCGGCAGCGCCAGATACAGTGGAATACAAACCCCGGCAGGCAAGTCACGCGCGACTGGTTAAGATGCGCCACACACATGAATACGGGAGCTGCGGCAATGGAGCACGTCGATCACATTCTGATTGTCGATGACGATCGCGAGATTCGAGAGCTGGTGGGCAACTACCTGAAGAAGAACGGCCTGCGCACCACGGTGGTGGCGGATGGCAGGCAGATGCGTTCGTTTCTGGAATCGACGCCCGTCGACCTGATCGTGCTCGACATCATGATGCCGGGCGACGACGGCCTGTTGCTGTGCCGCGAGCTGCGCACCGGCAAACACAAGACCACGCCCGTGCTGATGCTCACCGCCCGCAGCGACGAAACCGACCGCATCATCGGCCTGGAAATGGGCGCCGACGACTACTTGGTGAAACCCTTCGCCGCCCGGGAATTGCTCGCGCGGATCAACGCCGTGCTGCGCCGCACCCGCATGCTGCCGCCGAACCTGATCGTCACCGAAGCCGGGCGTTTGCTGGCCTTCGGCAAATGGAAGCTGGACACCACCGCCCGCCACCTGCTCGACGCCCAAGGCACGGTCGTTACGCTCAGCGGCGCGGAATACCGCCTGCTGCGCACCTTCCTCGATCACCCGCAGCGGGTCTTGAGCCGCGATCAACTGCTGAACCTGACCCAGGGCCGCGACGCCGATCTGTTCGACCGCTCCATCGACTTGCTGGTCAGCCGCTTGCGTCAGCGCCTGGCCGACGACGCCCGCGACCCGGCCTACATCAAGACCGTGCGCAACGAGGGTTACGTGTTCACTTACGCCGTGGAAATTCTCGGGGAAAGCCCATGAAGCTGAGCTTCGGATGGCCGCGCACCCTGGCGTCACAGCTTTCGTTGATTTTTCTGATCAGCCTGGTGCTGGCCCACGGGTTGTCGTTCGGCCTGCAATTCTATGAGCGCTATGAAAGCGCGATGACCACGATGCTCGGCAATATGGAGCGCGACCTCAGCATCACGGTCGCCGTGCTCGAGCGCCTGCCGGCCGACGAACGTCAGGCCTGGCTGCCACGCCTCGAACACCCGACCTACGGCTACATCCTCGGTGCCGGCCAGACCGGGACGCCGGTGGACATGGACAAGGCGCCGATGTCAGTGCATTCGATGCAGGACAGCCTGGGTCACGATTACGAACTGACGTTCAATAACATTGCCGACAGCCGCCCCCACTATCAGGCGCATCTGACTCTGAAGGACGGCAACCCGCTGACGATCGACGTGCGCCCGCAGATCACGCCGCTGTCGCCCTGGCTGCCGTTGTTGTTGATCGGCCAACTCGTGCTGCTGTTTGTCTGCACCTGGCTGGCCGTACGCACGGCCATTCGTCCGCTGACGCGCCTGTCCCACGCCGTCGACAACCTCGACCCGAACGGCGAAGGCATCCGGCTGGATGAAAACGGCCCGACCGAAGTGGCGTTTGCTGCCGTGGCGTTCAACACCATGCAGCAACGGATTTCCACCTACGTGAAAGAGCGCATGCAACTGCTGGCGGCGATCTCCCACGACCTGCAAACCCCGATCACCCGCATGAAACTGCGCGCCGAGTTCATGGACGATGGTGTCGAGAAAGACAAACTCTGGAGCGATTTGAGCGAGATGCAGCACCTGGTCCAGGAAGGCGTCGCGTACGCGCGCAGCATGGACACCTCGACCGAGTTAGCGCGGCGCGTGGACATGGATTCATTCCTCGACAGCATGGTGTTCGACTACCAGGACGTCGGCCGCGACGTGCAGTTGAACGGCAAGACCGGCGCCATCATCGACACCCGCCCCCACGCCCTGCGCCGGGTACTGGTCAACCTGACCGACAACGCGTTGAAGTTCGGTGGAGCGGCGGAGATTCAGGTCATAGCCCACGCCGACCAGAGCCTGTCGCTGCACGTGCTCGACCGCGGGCCGGGGATTGCCGAAGGGGAATTGTCGGAAGTGATCAAACCCTTCTACCGCGTCGAAAGCTCGCGCAACCGCGACACCGGCGGCACCGGGCTGGGCCTGGCGATCGCGCAGCAATTGACGATTGCATTGGGCGGCACGTTGAGCCTCACCAACCGCGAAGGGGGCGGGTTGTGCGCGCAATTGAAGCTGCCCGCGCGGGTAGCGACGAGGGCGTTGAAGATCACGGATTTTTAGCAAGCTTGATCGTCCCCACGCCCCGCGTCACTTCTCCAGGCTTGAGTGCGCAGCGTCTGCGGGACGCAGGGCGTGGGGGCGATCGGGATCAGGGATGCGCATTATGACGGTCTGACTATTTGTCGAACGATACAACCGTGATTTTTCCATTCTCAGGGTTCACGGAATAACTCACTCCATTCCAGTTGCCCGCAATAAGATCGTGGTTCTGGCCTATGTTGATATTCACATACGGTTTGTCATCTTGAGTTCCATGGGGGCTTTCTTCTATCTGCCAGAGGACTTCGCCCTCATGGCTAATCCCATAAACATTCCTGTTGAAAATGACACCGGCTGGAGGTTCGACGCGAACGATAATCAAATCATGATAAGTAAGTGCCTCTTCGACAGGATGCGGAAGATCGAATGTCCGGTCACCGATGGTAAGTTTTCCGTGGACTATCAAAAATGCAATGTTATTCATTGGCCAAGCCTTATAGTGTTTTTAAACGCGGAGGTGGGCAGTCGTTGAAGCAGCTCGTACTGCGTGGCATTTCCCGTCCCACCAAACACTGGATTTACTACTCCGGTCCTAATCCGGGTTCCGGCTGGAACAGATACTTCTGACATGAAGGTGGGGAGCTCAGGAAGTGCAAATTTAGACTTGATTTCCGCTGCTGTAAGCCCCTTTATGGCCTCTGATTTCATCATCCAGGAGCGCGCCATATTCGTCTCTCCATGTACCCTTACATAGACGTCATCAACAGTGGATGTAAATTCCGTGACTCGGGTCCCAGGCTTATAAGGTGGCGACCAACCTTCAGGAAACGTCGAGTTCACTTCAGCTGCGGAGCGAAACTCAATATCTGTTCTTTTGGCATACTTGCCAGGCGCAATGTTCTTTGAAGGCTCGATATCCGGCTCTGCGACTTTCCCTGAAGGATTCGTCTCATCGACTCGCAACTCGGGATTGGAAAGCATCTTTTGCTGATTTCGCTCAAGCCAAGCCGCCAGCTCTCTGTTAGGCATTCCGGCCCGCAAGCTTGCACTTCGTGTGGCGACGGTTTCCATGGTGTTGAGCACACCACCCACTATCCGCCCGCGATTGAGGTAACTGACGATAGCCGTGAAGAGAAGCAACACCAGTTGTTCCTGACCACTTGCGAGCTGCCGCGCTGCACGACCAAGGCGTTCGTCTATCATGGCTGCGGAACCACCTGTAGGGTCTAACCCCGCTGGCGTTAAACCATCCTCGGCGCACCACGCCATAGTTACGCCTTCGTACAAGGCGATTACGCAAGGCATCAGTCCCCGGCAAAAGTATTCACTTATGGCTGCCAAGCCGAGAGCCATCAGGATTAGGTTGCCCACCTGCAAGCCAATGCTCCCACCGATCATGGCTCCAGGCGCCGCGCCTGCACCAAACGCCATCGACCCTGCGATGCCGCCTGCAAGCGTCCCGACCGCGACGCTCCCACCCACAATCATTACGACTTCTCGAATTAACTGCATCAAGACCGGAAGAATCTTTTCGATTTCGATCGATGCCCACTTTCGCGTCAGGTCAGCATGAACAATCGGGTAAGACATGGCCACTGCGAGCCGTAAAGAGTCAATGTGGCTACCGCCCGCGTAGCCGTAAGCCGTCGTAGCGGCACTGCCGATACGACGAGTGAATCCGTCCCAGCTATCGTTTGCGCTTTGCAAACCATGATCGATGCTTTGATTTATCTCGTTGAATCTATGATCGAGGTTTCGCTCCACGTCATCCCAACTTGGAACGTTTTTTAGAAGATCCATTTATTACCTCAGTCCTTCGCAAAGAGTGGTAACTGCCTCCAATGCGGGTTTGAATTTACCGAAAGCCTACGCCTGAGCTAGAAAACCATTTAGCCGGAGAGGTCGAATGCCTCAAGCCGCACCGGTACCATAGTCATTACCCCGGATGCATGCGGCAATTGCTCCATGCAGAGATCCTAGCCCTGCATAATGTGCCGCAGATTAACAAGCTTTTCGAGAGATTCGAGTTTTATGCCAAAACCGGCGCGGTCATCGACACCCGCCCCCACGCCCTGCGCCGGGTGCTGGTCAACCTGACTGACAATGCGTTGAAATTTGCCGGAGCGGCGGAGATTCAAGTGCAGACCCACACCGACCAGAGCCTGACGCTGCGAGTGCTGGACCGCGGCCCCGGGATTGCCGAAGGGGAATTGTCGGAAGTCATCAAACCCTTCTACCGCGTGGAAAGCTCACGTAACCGCGACACCGGCGGTACCGGGCTGGGCCTGGCGATCGCGCAGCAATTGACGATCGCACTGGGCGGCACGTTGAGCCTCACCAACCGCGAAGGGGGCGGGCTGTGCGCGCAATTGAAACTGCCCGCGCGGGTAGCAATTGGGGTGGTGAAGATCACGGATTTGTAGGAGCCTGCTTGCTGGCGAACCGGTTTGTTGATCGTCCACACGCTCTGCGTGGTGATGCATCCCGTGACGCTCTGCGTCATCCCTGAGATTGAATGTGCATCGCTATTGGACGCAGAGCGTCCGGGGCGGCTTTACCAAGCAGAGCGTGGGAACGATCGACATGCTGCAGGGTGACGCCTGACGCATTCCCGGCTAAAGCCGGTCCCACTAAAAGCAACGCGTGCAGTCAGTGGCACCAGTTCACGGCGCCCCCTGTAGAACCGGCTTCAGCCGGGAGCTCTTGATCTGCGCAGCGCCTTTGATCTTGATCTTCCTACGCAAAAATTCCGGACGACACCCATCGCGACTTGGGTGCAGGCTGAACGCAGGTCTCGCGGAGTGGGCCGAGCCGCATGGATGCCGCGAGAGCCGCCCCCGCCATGGATGGCGGATGGCCCACGGAGCGAGACCGGAGTGAAGGAACCCTGAGGAACGAAGGGCCCAACCAGGAGCATAAGCCCTTGGTTACTTGGGGCTTTTCCAAGTAACTCGCCGAAGGCGAAACACGAGGCCGTTAGGCCGACGCTCCTGATCTTGATCTTGAGAAATCAAAAATCCAGCTTCACCCGCGCCACCAACTGCCGCGGCTCGCCGATGGAAATCGCCGGCGAACCCAACCCGCTCGCCGAGGTGTAGTACTTCTCGTCGAACACGTTTTTCAGATTCAACTGCAGCGTCACATCCCGCTCATCCAGCTTCACCTTGTACGCCACAAACGCATCCGCGACTTTCGAAGACGGCAGGTAATACTCCTTCCCCGCGCCATCATTCACACCCCACCGGCTGGCAAACCGTGCACCGGCGCCCGCGCGCAGATCACCCACACCAACGTGGCCGAAGTCACGGGTCAGGTACACCGCGCCGGTGTGCTTCGACACACCGTCCAGCGGCTCGCCCTTGAGAATCGGGTCCTCCAGCACTTTGGTGTCGGTATAGGCGTAGCTGCCGGTGATACTCCAGAACTCGTTCAACTGCCCGGTGATGTCCGCTTCCAGCCCGCGCGAGCGCACCTCGCCGGACACCCGCGTGCAGGTCTCGGTGCCGCACGCTTCGCTGGTCTGTACGTTCTGCTTGTTGATGTTAAACAGCGCCACCGTCGCCGTTATGGCCTCGTTCTGGAACTTGGTGCCGATCTCGTAGGCCTTGCCCTCCTCCGGCGGCAGATCGCCAATCGGCGAAGCAATCGAGGTGTTCGGGCGGAACGACTCGGTGTAGCTGCCGTACACCGACCAGTCCGGCTGAATCAGGTAGACCAGCCCGACGCGGGGCACGACCTTGCTGTCCTTCACGTCGGCGCCGACCACGAACGGCCGGCCCTTGCCGGTCAGCTCGTCGAACGCGTCATAACGCAGGCCGGTCTGCAGAATCCACTTCTCGCCCAGGTGCATGGCGTCCTGAACGAAGAATGCATGGGTGCGCAGGTGATCGGTCTGGTCGCTTTGCGCGGCACTGACCGTGCTCGGCTCCTGAGTCACCCCATACACCGGCGCGTTGTAATTGAAATCGACCTTGTTGGCGCTGCGATACAGATCGCCCAGATCGCGGTCGTTCTTCATGTAATCGGCGCCGATCAGCAGCTCGTGGCGCACGTCGCCCCAGTACAGATTGCCGAGAGCGCTGACGGTGGCCGTGTGCGCGAACTGCACGGCGTCGCGGGTGGCGTCGCCGCGACGGGTCACGGCACCGGTGTTGTAGTTGGCCGAGATGAAGCGTGACTGGTAGTCGTTGTAGTAATTGCGGCTGTAGGCGTAACCGGTGCGCAGGGTCCAGGTGTCGTTGAGGCGATGATCCATGCGCACGTCAAGGGAATCGGAGCGCCCGCTGGTGACGTTGAACGGCTCGTCGAGACGCCGGCTGCGCGGGATGTCCAGCACCTTGCCGGTCTTGGTGTTGAGCTGCGTGCCACGGTCGAACGGCACCGAGTATTCCATGTGCTCGTAAGCAACGGACACCGTGGTGTCGTCGCCATACCAGGCCAGCGACGGCGCGATGACCGACTGATCGATGCTGCCGAAATTGCGCCAGTAGTCGTAGTTCTGCTTGTCGGCGATCACGCGGTAGGCCAGGCCGTTGGTGCCGATCGGGCCGGTCAGGTCAATCTGCTCGCCGCCGCCGCCAAAACTGCTGCCAAACGCCGAAATTGAGCGCGCCTCGACCAATTGCGGTTTCTTCGTCACCACATTGATGACGCCACCCGGGTCCTGCACGCCGTAGAGCATCGACGCCGGGCCCTTGAGCACTTCGATGCGCTCGGTGGTCGGCGTGAAGTTGCGCGCCTGCACCGATTGCATGCCGTCGCGCATGATCGAGTTGTCGCGGTTGGTGCCAAAGCCGCGCTTCTGAATCGCGTCCTGGGTGCCGCCCAAGGTGTTGCCCTGCTTGACGCCGCTGACCGCATTGATCGCCTCGTCCAGGCTAGACGGCTGGCGGTCTTCGATGACTCGGTTGGTCACCACGTTGACGCTTTGCGGGACTTCCACCAACGGTGCTTCGGTGCGCGTGGCTACGGTCGCCTTGCGCGCCTGATAGCTGTCGCGGCTGTGCTCGGTTTCGCTAACCTCGGGCTGGGACGTGGCGTCGATGTTGACCGCGTCCAGCTGCATTTCTTCAGCCCAGGCGACGGGGCTCATGCCCAGCGAGCACAGCAGCGCGGTGGCTGAGCACATGCCCAACAGGGAGGTGGGACGAAGAACAGGAAGACCGGATTGAGCTGTCATGGAAGCAAGAACCTGAGGCGTCGATAAGCGATGCGGCCGTTACGAAACGCATCTGATTCTCACTACACGGATGCCAACCTGGTTTACCTCACATCAATTTGAAAATAATTGTGAATCAGGTGCCCGTGTCCCTCGGTGGATCGCACGAAACACCCTGTATCATTCGCTGCGCTTACCCTCTTCTTACGTAACGAAATCAAGGACTGTTCATGCGTATCCGCTCCCTGACTCCTCTTGCTTTGATCATTGGCGCGACGATGGGCGGCCAGGCCCAGGCCAGCAGTGACAACTCCTGCTACCCCACCTGGTCACTGTTGCGCGATTCACTGGACGTCTGCAACAACCTGCCCTTCCTCACCCCCGGCAACGACAGCCGCGTCAACCTGCGTCTGCTGCTGGCCGATCGCAAGGCGCTAACGCTCAAGCCCAACGCGCTGACCGAGCAGGAACTGGTCGAGGGCTATGGCCCGGTGCCGTTTGCGGCGTTCAGGTTGGCGAATGAAGACATCGAGGGCGACGAAAGCGAGGAGTCAGGCGCCGCCGCCATGGGTGACCTGCTGGGCAAACTCAGCCTCAGCCGCGACAGCACCGACACCGCCGGCCAGGGCTTCTTGCAGGGCGAAGGCAGCCGCTGCCGCAGTAACCGCGACGAGAGCGCTGCCGATTTCATCGGCCAGTTACTCGACACCGAAGGATTGTCCGCCACTGAGCGCCAATCCCTGGCCCGCGCCCGTCTGCAACTGCTGGACGCGTGCACCTGGGAGGCGGAAAAACAGGCCAGCCTGTTGCCGACCGATGTTCAGTCGCTCGAGGCCAAAGCGTTCGTCGTTTACCTTCGCGCGGCGTCGGACTTTTACAGCGGGCGCTTCAGCGACGCTGAAAAAGGGTTCAACAGCCTCGCCGACAGCACCCAGCCGTGGCTCAAGGAAACGTCGCTGTACATGATCGCCCGCACCCGGATCAACGCCGCCGAGCAGGACGCGTTCGACGAATACGGCAGCCTGAAGGAAGACCGCGATCGCGCCGCTTACGCAGGCGGCGGTCAAGCCATCGAACGTTACCTCAGCGCTTACCCCGACGGCCGCTACAGCCGCTCCGCCACCGGCTTGCTGCGCCGGGTCCACTGGCTGTCGGGAGACACCGACAAACTGGCGGCCGACTACACCTGGCAGCTGACGGAAGCCGGCGAAGCCCGCGCGTCAAACTCGCCCGAAGCGTTGATTCAAGAGGCCGACAACAAACTGCTGACCGCCCTCACCGACGCCACGTCATCGCCGTTGATGACAGCGACCCATGACCTGATGATCATGCGCCCGGACCTGCCAAACCGGCTGACCCGCGAAAAGCTCGCGGCGCAAAAAGCGCTGTTCGCAGAGCAACCGGCGATGTTCGACTATTTGCAGGCCGCCTTCGCGTTCTTCGTCGACAAGAATCCGGCCGAAGCGCTGAAACGCCTGCCGAACGAGGTCCCCGAGAAACTGGATTACCTCGCTTTCAGCCAACAGACCCTGCGCGGCCTCGCGCTGGAAGCCGGCAACGACCTGCCCGCCGCCCAGGCGCTGTGGCTGAAACTGCTGCCGCTGGCGCAGCAACCCTTGCAGCGCGAACAACTGGAACTGGCGCTGGCGATGAACGACGAGCGCAGCGGACAACTGACGAAGGTGTTCGCCAGCGATTCGCCGATCACGTCCGCCCAGGTGCGGTTGATTCTGCTGGGCAAGGTGGCCGACGCGGCGCTGCTGCGCCAGCAGATCGGTCAGGGCATCAGCGATACCGAGAAGGCCACCGCCCAGTTCGTCCTGCTCTATAAGGAGCTGCTGCACAGCCAGTACGCCGCGTTCGCCGATGATTTGAAAACCCTGCCGGAGCTGCCCGCCGACACCAAACTGGGCACCAGCCTGGGTTATGTCTATGACGCCGGTCAGACACTGCAGTTGTTCCGCTGGAACGGCGCCAAGGCCGAGTCGGGTTACGCCTGCCCGAGCATCGGCGAGATCGCCGCCGCGTTGCAGGTCAACGACAAGGACGCCAAAGGGTTGAATTGCCTGGGTGAGTTCATCCTGCGCAACGCCCTGGACGGCATGCCGCTGGACAGAAAGCCCGACGCGGGTGATTTGGGCAGCAGCGAGCCCGGCTTCAAGGGTGAGGTGTTCTCTCGCCTGAACGGCTATCAGACGGTGATCGCCGACAGCAAGGCCGCGCGGGACGACAAGGCCTACGCGCTGTTTCGGGCGATCAACTGCTACGCGCCTTCCGGCTATAACAGTTGCGGCGGCAAGGACGTCGCCCCGGCCGTGCGCAAAGGCTGGTTCAAACAGCTGAAAACCACTTACGGCGCCACCAGTTGGGGCAAATCGCTGCAGTATTACTGGTGATGGAAACGCCATTTAGCTGGCGGATGCTTGTCGGCGGGTTGATCGGTTTGTTCATCACCGGGTTGAACAGCGGCGTGGCCTGGGCGGCGGTGGACGCCGGCGAGCACAAGGCCTTCTGGCTGTGGAGCGGCGTGGCGACGCAGCCGGTGCTGGATCGGGCGCAGACCCTGTACGTGCTGCAGGGCCAGATCAGCGCAACCCGTCGTGATCGACAAATCCCGGTGCTGATTGCCCAGGGGATGGGCGTGAGGCGTCTGCCCCAGCGGGAGGTGTGGATCGTCTACCGCGCCCACACCCTGCGCTGGCCCGAGCCGGTTTACAAACAGCTGTTGGGCCAGGTGCAACGCTGGCGGGACACGGGCACGGCGGTTGCTGGCGTGCAGATCGATTTCGATGCGCGCACCCGTTATCTGCAGGACTACGTGGTGTTTCTCAAGGACCTGCGCCAGCGACTGCCGCCTGAGCTGAAGCTGAGCATCACCGGTTTGATGGACTGGAGCAGTAACGCGGATTCGCTGGCGATCAGCGAGTTGAAAGGCGTGGTCGATGAAGTGGTGGTGCAGACCTACCAGGGGCGCCACAGCATCCCTGACTACGCCGCCTACCTGCCGCGCATCAGCCGGATGGGCCTGCCGTTCAAAATTGGCTTGGTGCAGGGCGGGGAATGGCAGGCGCCCGGGTATCTGCAGGACAGCCCTTGGTTTCGGGGGTATGTGGTTTTTTTGTTGAATCAGAAGTAGGTGAACGGGCCGCGTTTCATGCAAGGGCGGCAGCAATGCTGTGTGATCGGTGGCCTCTTCCCGGCTAAAGCCGGTCCCACTAAGGACTGGCGTGCACTTCGCAGCACAGGCTTCAACCGGGAAACACCGGTATAGCTGGCACGCCGCGCACCCTGTGGGACCGGCTTCAGCCGGGAAACACCGGTATGGCTGGCACGCCGCGCACCCTGTGGGACCGGCTTCAGCCGGGAAGGCGTCGGCCACTGCACCTCGAATCCGGCGAAATCAAACCTCGATATCCAGCAACGCCGCCCCCAGCGCCTTGCCGTGGGCATCCAGCGCCAGTGACCGTGTAACGCCCCCCTTCAAAATTCCCGGCAGCACAAAATTCAGCCCGTGCACGTTCGGCAGTTCATACCGAAGCACCCGTGAGGCATCGTCCCCCAGCAGCTCGGCGAAATGCTCAGCCACCCGCTCGACCGTCAGCGCCTGCAGCAATCGCGGGTAGTCTTCCGCCTTAAAGGCGATGACCGAAATATTCGAAGTGTCGCCCTTGTCGCCGGTCCGGGAATGGGCCAGTTCGCGCAGTTTCACGGTACTCACGATGCGTCCTCCAGATGAACCTGCGCCTTGACGGCATCCCGCGGCATCAGCAGCGACGCCACTGCCACCACTTGCCGCACGCCCTTGGTCGCGCCGCCGCCGCCATAGGGCCCGTTGGTGTAGAGGGTTTCGACTTCATTGCCGATGCGCACGGCTTGGGCCTTGTCTGCACAGCGCGCCGCGACGCGCAGGCGCACTTCCCACGGCTCGGCCGCTGCCCGCGAACCCAGCGCAGCACCGTGCAACGCGTCCACGCCGATCAGCTCGGCGCGCACGTCATCGAAGACCACGCCGGTCAGCTGCAAACGTTCCAGCACCACGTCCCGCGCCAGTTGCGCGCGGGCCAGTGCGCCGGGCCCGCCGTAGGAAATCTGCCCCTCGCCGATCCAGCCATCGAGATAGCCCACCGACACTTTCAGCGTCTCGGGTCGCGCGCGGCCATCAGCGCCGTCAGCTCGCACTTCGTTGGCGGCCACTGGATGGAACGACACACCGGAAAAATCCGCCGTCACGTCAGGAGTCAGGTACGCCGCCGGGTCGTGCACTTCATACATCATCTGCTCGGTGCAGGTGGCGGTGTCGATGCGCCCGCCGGAGCCGGCGACCTTGCTGATCACCGCCCTGCCCTCGGCGTCGACTTCCGCCAATGGGAACCCGAGGCGCGCCAGGTTCGGGACCTCTTTCACACCCGGATCAGCAAAGTAGCCGCCAGTGATCTGCCCGGCGCACTCCAGCAAATGGCCGATTAACGTGCCGCGTCCCAGCCGCATCCAGTCGTTTTTTGCCCAACCGAACTCAAAGACCTGCGGCGCGAGAAACAATGAAGGGTCTGCCACACGGCCGGTAATCACCACATCGGCATCGGCCTTCAGCGCCTCGACAATCCCCTGCGCCCCCAGATAAGCGTTGGCAGAAATCATCCGATCACCCAACGAAGCAATCGTCGCGCCGTTATCCAGCACCTGTTCAGGACTCGCCTTTAAGGCAGCGAGCACGTCATCCCCCGTCACCGATGCGACCTTCAGCCCGTGCAGCCCCAACTCGATCGCAATGCGCCGCACTTCCCGCGCGGCCGCCAGCGGATTGGCCGCGCCCATGTTGCTGATCAGCCGAAGCCGCCGTTGCCCGCCTTCGCGTCCACGCCCCACAAACGGCAGCACGCGACGCATGCGCTCGCTCAAAAGCGGGTCGAAACCGGCTTCGGGATCGCTGAGCCGCGCCTGTTGTGCCAGGGCAATGGTGCGCTCCGCGAGGCACTCGAAAACCAGGTAATCCAGTTCGCCCTTCTCGGCCAGTTCGACCGCAGGCTCGATACGGTCACCGGAATAACCGGCGCCAGAGCCGATACGTAATGTCTTCATTTAAAACACTCCCAGCAGCAGTGCGGTCAGGGTCATCAGCACCGATGCGGCAAACAGAAACGGAATGGTGAAGCGTTGGTGGTCGGCCAGCTCGACCTTGCACAGCCCGACCAGCAGGAAGGTCGCCGGCGTCAGCGGGCTGACCGGGAAGCCGGTGGTGTGCACGCCCAGCAGCGAGGCCTGGGCCACTTGCAGTGGATCGACGCCCAGGGAGCGGCCGACTTCAGCGATTACCGGCATCACCCCGAAGTAGAAGGAATCGGGGTCGAACAACAGGCTCAGGGGCATCGACAGGAAGCCCACCACCATCGGAATCAGCTTGCCGTGACCGGCCGGGATTTGCGCCACCGCCACTTCGGCCATGGCTTTGAGCATGCCGGTGCCCTGCATGATCCCGGTGAACACTCCGGCGGCCAGAAGAATGCTGGCCATGGTCAGGGCCGTTTTTGCGTGGGCATCGATGCGCGCGCGCTGGGCGTCGACGTTGGGGTAGTTGATGCACAGCGCCAGCACCGTGCCGACCATGAACATCACCACCGGGTCGACCCAGCCGGAGATCATTATCCCCATGACTGCGATGGTCAGCAGCAGGTTGAGCCAGAACAGACGCGGCCGGCGCAGCACCGCTTCCTGCTCGGTCAGCACCCGCTGCGGCACCACATCGATGTGCTCGGCCGTGGTTTGAAAGCGGCCCAGCCCCAGGCGCTTTTCCTCACGCCGCCCGAGCATCCAGGCGCAGAAGAAGACAAACGCCAGGCCGACGATCTGCACCGGAATCAGCGGCTGGAACAGCTCGGACACCGGCACATGCAGGGCGGCAGAGGAGCGCAGCACCGGCCCGGTCCACGGCAGGAAATTCACCCCCGCCGCCATCGCCGCGACGCAGGCCAGAATCCGCCGGTCGATGCCCAGCCGCGTGTACAGCGGCAGCATCGCCGGGATCGTCACCAAGAAGGTCACCGCGCCGGAACCGTCGAGGTGCACCAGCAACGCCAGCAGTGCGGTGCCGACGACAATCCGCGTAGGACGCGTGCCCACCGTGCGCAGGATGCGGTCGATGATCGGGTCGAGCATGCCGGCATCGGTCATCACCCCGAAGAACAGAATGGCGAAGACGAACATGCCGACCACCGGTGCGACGTTCTTGATGCCGGTGATGATGAAGCCGCTGGTTTGCAGGCCGAATCCGCCGATCAGCGCGGCGATGATGGGCAAAGCAATCAGGGCGACCAGGGGCGAGAGGCGCTTGCTCATGACGGCGGCGAGCAGGCAGAGGATGGTAATGACACCGAGGGTGGCGAGCATGGTTTGATCCTTCGTCATCCCTGACCGGCGGGCGGCGGGATGAGCTGTTGTTGTTTTCAGCGAGTATCAAAACGAGGCTAAGCTTTGTAAATTGAAATGTTCGGCGCCCTGCGTTCGGAAAAACCGAATGACGTGCGTACGGCGACCGCTCCGGAAACTCAGCCATGAAGAACTCGATTCAGCACATCCGCGCCTTTCTGACCGTCGCCCACACCGGCAGCTTTGCCAAAGCGGCGCTGGAGCTGAACCTGTCACCGTCCGCCCTGACCGTGCAGATCCAGCAGCTGGAAGAATGGCTCGGCGTTGCCCTGCTGGAGCGCAGCCCGCGCCAGGTCAGCCTGACCGCGGCGGGCCAGAACAATCGCGGGCCCATGGAGAAACTGCTGCTGGACCTCGACAACATCGTCAGCGGCTCGCGGGATCTGGCCGCGCTGCGTCGGGGCGTGGTGACCATCGCTGCCCTGCCGTCGATGTGTTCCGGCACGCTGCCGCCCATTCTTAAAACCTTTCGCGAGCAGTTCCCCGGCGTCGAAGTGCGCTTGCGTGACGTGGTCGCGCAGCGGATCGATGCGCTGGTGCGCGAGAGCGAAGTGGATTTCGGGCTGGGGGTGCGGGCGCGCATGGGTCACGGACTGGCGTTCGAGGTGGTGATGGTCGACCGGCTGAGCCTGTTCGTTCCCGCTGACCATCCGCTGGCACGCAAGCGTTCGGTCACCCTGCAGGCGCTGGCCGGACAGCCGATCATCCTCACCGGTCGCGACAGCAGCGTGCGTGAGCGGGTGGAACAGTTATTTGCCGAAGAGGGGCTTGTGCTGACGCCCGGGCTGGAAGCGAACTACATGTCGACGGTCATGGCGCTGGTGCGGCACGGCCTGGGGATGACCTTGCTGCCGGAATCCGCCGACGAAGGCCGCGGCGATTTGACGCAGGTGCGCATCGAGCATCCTGGGGTGTGTCGGGAGATCGGGCTGATTACCCGAACGGCTGTGAGCCTGAGCCCCGCAGCCCAGCGATTCGTCGAAACAATGAAAAACGCGCTGGAACCGCAAAAACCTTGAGCGGTTTGCACGAGGACTGCTGCCGTATGCGCCGAAGACAGCAGGCCAGAGTGACAGTGGCAGCGAAGTCTCGAGTCAGCGTCGAGACTCCCATCAGGAATTGCTTCCGTGTACCATCCGGAGCCCAAAATCGTATTAAAAGGAATTAACGATGTCACTCGAAGCATATCTGCAGATTGAAGGCGTTCCCGGTGAAGCGCTCACGGAGGCCTACGAAAACTGGATTGAACTGCAAGACTTCGATCTTTCTGCCAGCCAGACAGCCTCCGCTACTTCCACCTCATCTGGGGGCGCGAGCTCCGGTCGAGCTTACATGAGCGACATGCTTGTCAAAAAAGCTGTCGACAACGCCACGCCGAAGCTGCATGAAGCATGCTGTAGCGGAAAGCACTTCAAGCAGGTTTCTGTGCATCTATTCCGCGCCGGAGACCCCAAAGTTAAGTACCTCGAGATAAAACTAGAAGAAGTGATCATCAGTTCATTTTCATTAACAGGCAATGGTGATCAGGACAACAGCTTCCCGAGCGAGCTTATCGCTTTGAACTATGGAAGAATTCAACTCATCTATTCCAAACAAAATCGAAAGACAGGACAGAGCGCGGGGCAGATTGCTGGCGGGTGGGATGCCATCAGCAATAAGATATTTTCATAACCACTCAAAATTTCGCAGGGAAAAGCGATGAACTACGAAATGCCAGCAGCTATTCGTCCGGGTGTCAATGTAGACGTCCATATGAAGCTTGCAAACGATCAATGGAAACGAGATCCGGCGACCGGTGCATTTATGAGCTGGTTTTACTACAAAGTGCGTAACCGCGCCCCGTGGGACTATAAACAGCAAAATCCCGAATGGGAAAACTTTGGCAATTTCCACTACGGTGCTGTTGGCACTGCAGGGCAACTTACCGAACAGCTGTTGCTGAGGGCGGCCGGATACGCGCAAAAAGCAGCCAAGACACAAAAAGCCGATCACAAGTGGGGTTACTGGTTCTGGCTGCCTCCCTACGGGGATGACCCCAAAGACCAGAAATGGATAAAGATGGGGATCTTGTATGCAAAATCCAAAGGCTACTATTTTCAGACTCACCTATAAGCACTCCTTCTGGGCTCTTGTAGTGCTTTTGATTATCAATGCACTGTTTGGGGATTTTTTTAACTTCGGCAGTGGCGCTGATGAGTTAGTCCTCAAAAGGCAACTGCCTCAGGGCGATTGGTTATACATTACACGCTATGGCGCGATGGCAACTGACGTGGACACTTTGCGTTTTTTTATTAGCAAACCGCTCGATGGCGATGACCTGGAAGTCCTCAAACAGCTTAATAAGGCAAGTGAATTCCTGATCACGGACAGTGCCTTAAACGATGTTTCTATCGAGGACACCCCCAATGGTGTAGGGATAAAAGTGAAAGGCGCAGTCTACCGATACTTCAGTAAAGAATATGTCACGGAGGGAGATGAGTTAAGAAGTTATCGGATCACGTTGACGCAGGTGGATACTGCGTCTAGGGACTGACAGCAGCGTGCGCGAGCGGGTGGAACAGTTATTTGCCGAAGAGGGGCTTGTGCTGACGCCCGGGCTGGAAGCGAACTACATGTCGACGGTCATGGCGCTGGTGCGGCACGGCCTGGGGATGACCTTGCTGCCGGAATCCGCCGACGAAGGCCGCGGCGATTTGACGCAGGTGCGCATCGAGCATCCTGGGGTGTGTCGGGAGATCGGGCTGATTACCCGTTCCGGATCGGACCTGAGCCCAGCAGCGCTGCGCTTTGTCGAGACCCTGAAAACCGCACTGTGAACGCTAAAACCCTCTTGCCGCTTGCGTGCCTGAAGCGTCCAGCGCCCCCACTGCCTGAATGGCACCTGAACACCTGCATACCAAGCAGGGTTTTGCAAAAAAACCAGTGCGCCCATTCAATAATGAGTATCATTATGTTACACAGTGGCGGAATGCGAATGGCTACCCGACGCATTCACGTCGCACACCCTAACAGATATGCACCGGTGATAAATGCTCGTTCCTTTTTTGATCATGCTGCGCGAAGGGATTGAAGCCGCGCTTATCGTTGGCATCATTGCCAGTTACCTGAGACAGACCGGCCGTGGCGAGTGGATGCCTGCGGTGTGGATCGGCGTGTTTCTGGCGGTCGCCCTGGCGCTGTTCGTCGGCGGTGGTCTGGAGATGGTCAGCGCTGAGTTCCCGCAAAAGCAGCAGGAACTGTTCGAAGGCATCGTCGGCCTCGTCGCCGTGGTGATCCTCAGCTCGATGGTCGTGTGGATGCGCAAAGTCGCGCGCTCGGTCAAACATGACCTGCACCAGTCCCTGGACGCCGCTCTGGCCGGGTCGAGAAACCAGACCTACGCACTGATCGGCATGGTGTTCTTCGCCGTCGCCCGTGAAAGCCTCGAAACCGTGTTCTTCCTGCTCGCCGTGTTCCAGCAGAGCGAAGGCGTGTCCGGCCCGCTGGGTGCGCTGTTCGGCCTGATCATCGCCGTGTGCATCGGCGTCGCCATCTACAAAGGCAGCATGCGCCTGAACCTGAGCAAGTTCTTCCGCTACACCGGCCTGTTCATCCTCGTCGTGGCGGCGGGCATTCTGGCCAACTCCGTGCGTTCGCTGCACGAAGCCGGGGTCTGGAACCACGTCCAGGACGTGGTCTTCGACATCAGCGCGATCCTGCCGATGGACGGCCCGACCGGCTCGGTGCTGGCCGGCATGTTCGGTTATCAGGATGCGCCAACCGTCAGCGTCCTTGTGGCGTACCTGGCGTACCTGGTCTTTGCGCTGTTCCTGTTCTTCAAGCCCCAGGCGCGGGTGGTGAGTCTGCCCACCCGCCCGGCCCATGAACACGGTCACACTTCTTCCGTTACGCATTCAGTTACGAACAAATAAGGGCTCCCATGAACTCCACTGCCAACGGCCTTCCTCCCAAGAAAGCCAAGCCCCCTCGCGCCTTGCAGTTCGCCGTTGCAGGCTCGGTGATTTTGATGATCGCCGCCGGCGCCATGTTTTATTTCGCCTCCCAGGCCGCGCAGCAAAAGCGCATCGCCAACAGCGGCAATGAAACCGTCGTGACCATCAACGCCAAAAGCTGCGAGCCGAATTCGATCACCGTGCCGGCTGGCAAGAACGCTTTCCGCATCGTCAACGCTTCGGATCGCGCCGTGGAGTGGGAAATCCTCGACGGCGTGTTCGTGGTGGAAGAGCGGGAAAACATCGTTCCGGGCCTGAGCCAGATCATCAACGCCAACCTGCAGCCGGGCGACTACGCCATCACCTGCGGCCTGCTGAGCAACCCGCGCGGCACCCTGCACGTGACGCCGACCGCTGAATCGGATGCCGCTGCCAAAGCGCGTCCGTCCATGGTCGCCTTCATTGGCCCGCTGTCCGAATACCGCGTCTACCTGAGCACCCAGAGCAGCGCGCTGATCCGCGCGGTCAATGATCTGCAACAAGCCATCGACAGCGGCGATCTGGTCCAGGCGCAGAAAGCCTACGCGCCGGCCCGTGCTGCCTATCAGCGCATCGCTCCTGCGGCCCAGCGCCTGTCCGAGCTGGACAACGCGATCAACGCCCGCGCTGATTACTACGAAAAACGCGAACAGGACCCGGGCTTCGGCGGCTTCCATCGACTGGAATTCGGCCTGTTCTCGCAGAAATCCGTCGATGGCCTGACGCCGGTTGTGCAGAAGCTGCAAACCGACATCGCCAGCCTGAAACAGCAATTGCTGGCCCAGAGCATTGCGCCGGAACAGCTCGCAAGCATGGTCGTGCGCAACATGCGCAGCATCGCCGAAGTGCGCAGCAACGGTGAAGAAGAACGCTACAGCCACCTCGACGTGAACGGCTTTGCCGCCAACCTGGAAGGCACGCGCAAGGTTATCGACCTGCTGCGTCCGCTGCTGGCCAAGTCCTCCGGCGACGTGCTGAAAAAGATCGACACCGCGAGCACCGCCCTAGATGACCAGTTGCTGATGCTCAAGACCGCCGACGGCTTCAAGCCGTACGACCAGGTCAGCACCGAACAACGAAAACAAGTAGCAGACAAGGCCAAGGCACTGGCCGACGCACTCGATGGAATCGATCCGGCCCTCGGCCTCTCAGGCCTGTGAGCGTGCCCAGGCGGGTGCCCCATGCACCCGCCCGGCCCTGAAACCAGAGCGAAGACAGCATTCACATGAAAGACTCCGATTCAAAAAACGCGCCGATCTCCACTGACCGTCGCCGCGTCCTGCTGGGCCTTGGCGCTGCAGGCGCAGCGGTGGCCGGTGCCAGCCTGACCGGGAACGCGTTCGCCGCCACCGCGCCGGCGCAGGTCACCGAAGCACCGAAAAGCGAAAAAACCCAGGACCACAACGCGTTCCACGGCACGCACCAGAGCGGCATTGTCACCCCGCGCCCGACCGCCGGGATGATGGTTTCGTTTGACGTGCTGGCCCAGGACCGCGAAGACCTGGAGCGCATGTTCCGCACCTTGAACGAGCGCATCGCATTCCTGATGACCGGCGGCCCCGTGCCCCAGGTCGACCCGAAACTGCCGCCACTGGATTCCGGCATCCTCGGCCCGGTGGTCACGCCGGACAACCTGACCATTACCGTGTCGGTGGGTGACTCGCTGTTCGACGACCGCTTCGGCCTCGAACCCGTCAAGCCCAAGCGCCTGCAGCGCATGGTCGGTTTCCCCAACGACGCGCTGGAAGCCGATTGCTGCCACGGCGATTTGAGCATTCAGTTCTGCTCGAACGCCCCGGACAGCAACATTCACGCCCTGCGCGACATCGTGAAAAACCTGCCGGACCTGCTGCTGGTGCGCTGGAAACAGGAAGGCACCGTGCCCGCCCAGGCTCCGCTGAAACCGGGCCAGCCGCCGGAAAGCGCGCGCAACTTCCTGGGTTTCCGCGACGGCTCGGCCAACCCGGATTCGAACAACCAGAAGACCATGAACGAGCTGGTCTGGGTGCAACCGGGCAGCGACGAACCGGCCTGGGCCGCCAACGGCAGCTATCAGGCGGTGCGGATCATCCGCAACTTCGTCGAGCGCTGGGACCGTACCCCGCTGCAGGAGCAGGAATCGATCATTGGCCGGATCAAAACCACTGGCGCGCCGATGCATGGCAAGACCGAAACCGACATTCCGAATTTCCAGAATGACCCCGAGGGCAAGGTCACCAGGCTGGACTCCCACATCCGCCTGGCCAACCCGCGTACGGCCGAAACCCAGCGCAACCTGATCCTGCGCCGCCCGTTCAACTACTCGAACGGCGTGAACAAGAACGGTCAGCTGGACATGGGTCTGCTGTTCATCTGCTATCAGGCGGATCTGGAGAAAGGCTTCATTACCGTGCAGACGCGCCTCAACGGCGAGCCGCTTGAGGAGTACCTCAAGCCGGTGGGCGGCGGGTATTTCTTCACCCTGCCGGGCGTGGTCGACAGCAACGATTTCATTGGCCGGTCCTTGCTGGCCGCCTCTGCCCACACAACAAAAACTGCCTGACAACCCTTACCTCACAGGAAGAGCTCTATGAAAAAGTCGCCCCTCGCTTTGTTGCTGACCTTTGGCGTGTTGCAGACATCGATGTCCGCGTTCGCCGCCACCGCGCCGCTGGATCTGGTCACGCCGGTTTCGGATTACAAGATCTACGTGACCGAAAACGTCGACACCCTGGCCGCCGACACACAGAAGTTCACCGACGCGATCAAGAAGGGCGACCTGGCGACGGCGAAAAAGCTGTTCCCGACCACGCGTCTGTCCTATGAATCGATCGAGCCGATCGCCGAACTGTTCAGCGACCTGGACGCGTCGATCGACTCCCGCGAAGACGATCACGAAAACGGCGTGAAGGCCGACGATTTCACCGGTTTCCACCGTCTGGAATATGCGTTGTTCTCGCAGAACACCACCAAGGATCAGGGCGTGTTCGCGGACAAGTTGTTGGCTGACGTGAAAGAGCTGCAGTCGCGCATCGCCGGCATCACCTTCCCGCCAGAGAAAGTCGTAGGCGGTGCTGCTGCGCTGATGGAAGAAGTGGCGGCGACGAAGCTGTCGGGCGAGGAAGATCGTTACAGCCACACCGATCTGTATGACTTCCAGGGCAACGTTGACGGTTCGAAGAAGATCGTTGATCTGTTCAAGCCACAGCTGGAGCAGTCGGACAAGGCGTTCGTGGCGAAGGTCGAGAAGAACTTTGCGACCGTGGATAAGATCCTGGCGAAGTACAAGACCAAGGACGGCGGCTACGAGACGTACGATAAGGTGAAGGAGCAGGACCGCAAGGCGCTGGCGGGTCCGGTCAATACGTTGGCTGAAGATCTGTCGCAGATGCGCGGGAAATTGGGTCTGAACTGATTCCTCAGGTGCTCAAGAGCCCGCTTGCCGAGAGATTGGCAGGCGGGCTTTTTTTATGGGCACGCCGTTTGTTCGATTGGAGCTCTATCCATCATTTGTGTGGGCTGGAATTATGGTTCCGCCCTTACGGCGGGTCACTTTTTCCAACAGCCGAAAAAGTAACCAAAAAGGCCCTGCTCCTGGTTTGGCCCCTCCTTCGTCGGGGTTCCTTCACTCCGGTCCCGCTCCGTGGGCCCGCGCCGAACGGGCATCCATGCCCTGACGGCGCTCTCGCCGCATCCATGCGGCTCGGCCCACTCCGCGAAACCTGCGTTCAGCCTGCACCCAAGTCGCGTTTGGCGGTGTTTGAGCCTTTTGCGTATGAAGATCAAGATCAACATCAAGAGCAGATCAAGGGCTTCCCGGCTGAAGCCGGTCCTACAGGACACCGCGTGCATTCAGTGGCACCTTGGGTCTGTTTAATCTATAGAGAAACGCCGTAAACAAGTCATTCCCCTTTATAAACAAGCCCCCATTAAACGCATTGACGTGCTGATTTTGAGCAACCTTTATGCTCCCTACAAACCCTGCGCAAACAACTTCAATCGCTGGATCTGAGGCAGATCAGATAACGTCCCACAGCGCGAAAAAACGGCATTGCCGAACACTTACTCAAAGATTTTTTTGTGTCGAGGTTGTACCATACTTACGAAAAACTCACCTAGGTCAGTATGTAAATGGATTTTCTAACAGATGTTCCCGGCTGGGATGACATAGAGCGAAACCTCGATCAGCAACTGAGTTACCTGAATCAGGCTGTTCATCGCGGTATACAGGCGGCCGATGATGGTTGGCACGGCTTTACCCGGAATGTCACAAACCGTGCGATCCAGGGATATGGCTACGTAGGCGGCAACCAAATAGATCATGTTCGCCAAGCAATGAATCTTTCCTATCCAATCATTTGTATGGACTTGACACGGAAGTGGTCTTCCATCGACATCGCCGAGATTCTACCAGTCCTACTGAAGCTGGTGCAGGAAGTGGTGATGATTGTCGGAGGCAGCGTGATGATTGGTGCAGCCGTGGGAGGTGTGCTGGGTTCATTAGCATTTGGGGCGGGAGCGTTACCGGGCGCGGCCATAGGTGGTGGTATAGGATTGCAGGTAGGCAATTTGATTCTCGCAGCATTGGGTCTGTATTCGGTTGCGGGTTACTTTTCCGACAATCTAGGACCATGCCTAGCAACAATTTCAGAAGGCCTCACCACCGCTTGGCAAGCCGAAGAGGGTTTGATATCGCCAGGTCTGGACCCCAGCGGTGGTTCTGCGGCGATGATTCAGGAGCGGACTGAAAGAGCCGCGCGCCAATTGGCAAGTGGCCAAGAGAAATTGGTGATGCTATTGCTGATGGCGATCGTGACCTATCTAACCCGGGGGCAGCTGCGGTCTGGAGTCATAGGTAGCCTGGATAGCATTGCAGCTCGCAGTGCCAAGCTTCAAGCGGAGATCACTAACAAAGAGTTCGCAAGCTGGCTGGCAAAAAATGAGCAGAAGCTTCTGTCTCAGCCAGAGCTACAAATTAAGGACCCAGTACCGTTGACACGTGCTGAGCCGGAACCACAGCCGTTGCGCACACCACAGGATAAAAGAGAGGAATCCGTCGGCTATATCGACTCCGTCGAAGCTGCACGCAAACGCCAACTCGCCATGCTTGAAAACAATCAAGGTTTCAACGTGAGCCCCATAGGCTGGGATGAATACCCAACAATAGGCCGTAACGGAACTTATATCTCTGATAGAGAAGCGATTTCCAGCATCACGGGGCCTCTAAATATAGGAGGTGAAACAGTGATAACTAAATCACAAGCAACACAGTTAGAGCAGGCGATGGGCTTGCAGCCGGGTTCCATGGCTGATGGGTTCAAGGTGCGCCAAGTAGACGGTATTAGAGAAATGCTTCCGCACAGCCCTCTACAAGGAAATGAATACTTTTTAGGAGCAGGTAAGCATCTTCCGGGGGGCGGGCCCGAGATGGTTATCAATTCAATTCCGACGATTGATTCTATAAATGTTAAAACTATTAGCACGGTGATTGTGAAATGAACTCTGTCAAACACACTACTAAGGCCTACGTTGCGGAAGGCGCGCTATCAGAAGTTGTGGTGAAAGTCATAGATGAGAGTGTGATTGGCCTACTCGAAGCATTGGGTTTCTCCCCCGCGCCTGATAAGGGACAGAGAGCGCTGTCTTTAACGACCCCAAATCAAAGCGCTAAAATAAAGGTTTTTGAAAAACTACGAGATGAAGGAGTGTGCTTTTCCGCTGGCCCGGATTGGTGTCCTGCCGACGTATTTGAATTCCTAAGAGATAACCACCTGTTGACTGGGCCATACCGAAAAATAGCGTGGCGCGGACCTGGCGAGCCGGAAATAACTGAAAATTGTTAGTCAGCGCTACAAAGTATTTAGTAAAAACTTGAACCTGTCCTATTCGTGCTAAAACGCTTCCCGGCTTCAGCCGGGAAGCTCTTGATCTGCTATTGATATTGATCTTGATCTTCATACACAGAAAGCCTAGACGCCGCCAATCGAGACTTGGGTGCAGGCCGAACGTAGACGACGCGCAGTGGGCCGAGCCGCATGGATGCGGCGAGAGCGCCGTCAGGACATGGATGTCCGTTCGGCGCGGGCCCACGGAGCGTCGTCGGAGTGAGGGAACCCGACGAAGTCGGGCCAAACCAGGAGCAAGCACCCTTGGTTACTTGGGGTGCTTTTCCAAGTAACTCGCCGAAGGCGAAACCCGAGGCCGTTAGGCCGACGCTTGTGACCTTGATCCTGAAAAGCGCAGGCTCAAATCCCGCTAAACCAGTTGTACCCCTGATCTTCCCAATACCCCCCGGGATAATCATTACTCACCACAATCTCAACGATATGCTTCGGATTCTTGAAGCCCAGCTTCGTTGGCACCCTCACCCGCAACGGATAACCGTACTCCGGCGGCAGCGCCACCTCGGCAAAATCCAGCGCCAGCAACGTCTGCGGATGCAACGCCGTCGGCATGTCCAGACTCGAGTAATACCGATCCGCGCACTTGAACCCGACAAACTTAGCCGTCGTATCCGCCCCCACATGCTCCAGGAACGTACGCAACGGCACACCGTCCCACTGCCCGATCGCGCTCCAGCCCTCCACGCAGATCAACCGCGTGATATCGCTGCGCTGCGGCAACTTGCGCAACCCCTCCAGCGTCCACGGCGCCTTGTCCCGCACCAGACCCGACACACCCAGCTTCCAGTCCGCCGTGTCCAGCTCGGGAATATCATCCTCGCTGTAAAACGCATTGAACGGAAACGGAGTGCGGACCTGATCCTTGCTGAACGTCGGCGCCAGCTTCTGCCCGCTGAACAGCCAGGCCTGAACCCGATCGTTCCAGCGCGACATGCTCCACAGCACCTTATCCACCTGATCGCCGTCCTGCAGGTTGCAACCGGTGAGCATCGCCATCGCGCCCACGGTCAGGCCGCCCTTGAGGAAATGCCGACGCTGAAGGCTCTCAAGCTGGATCTGCTGGGCCGGCTCCAGTTTGATGCGCGCAATGGCGCGTTTTTTAGGCTCAATCATGCTCGACCTTCCCGCTCTCAATCCCACGCGTGCCGCCGGTGATCATCGGCAACAGGGTTTTCGGCACCATCAGCACCAGGGCCAGGTGCACCACCACGAACGCGCCAATGAACGCCATCGCCGCAAAATGCACGTACCGGGCGAAGTCATAGCCGCCGAACACGGCGGTCAATTCCTGCAGCTGAATCGGCTTCCAGATCGCCAGCCCCGTGAGCACGATCAACACGCCTGCGGCCAGCACCAGCCAATACATCAGGCGCTGCACGGCGTTGTAGACGCCCTTCTCGTGCTTGAGACGAAAGCGCAGCGCGTCAAGCATGTCGCGCTTGACCGCCGTGGGGGTAACCGGCAGAAAGTCGCGTTTGAAATGCCGAGTGAACAGGCCATACAGCACGTAGATGAGGCCGTTGATCACCAACAGCCACATCACAGCGAAGTGCCACGCCAGCGCGCCGCCCAGCCAGCCACCCACGGTGAAATCCCGGGGGAAGGAGAAGCTGAACAGCGGCGACGCGTTATAGATGCCCCACCCGCTCATGAACATGCAGACCATGCCGAAGGCATTGATCCAGTGCGTCAGGCGGATGGGCCATGGATGAATTCTGGTTTTTTTCATGGTGCGAGACTCATCACGGATTCGGTGAAAGCGGCGCCGTGAGACGCCGCAACCCGCTTACATCGGCGGCTGGAAGCCGTCTTTGCCGACCGCGACACCGCGTGCGGTCTTGCCGTCTTCGCCCGGGAACACGACGATTTTCGCGCCCTTGACCAGCGCATCGACCTTGCCCGGCTGCACATAGGCAATTGGCACGTCTTCCGGCACGACCAGCTGCTTCTCGCCGCCTTTGTAGCCGACGCTCAGGGTACGGCCGTTGGCCTTGCTCAACTTGCCGACGGTGCCGTTGGTCATGGTGCCGGTGCTGCCGTCAGCATTTTCCCAACCGTAGTGGCCTTCACCGCTGCCCTTAAGGCTTGGTTCGAACACGGTCACTTCCAGGGCCTTCAGCGTGCCGTCGGCCTGGGGGATCGCGGCAGAACCGATGAAGCTGTCCGCTTTGATCGACTCGATGTCAGTCTTGGAGACCAGCCGGATGCCGGTCTTGTCGGTCAGGCCGATGCTCTGATGGGCGCCGGAGCGGGTGGTGAAATTCAGGGTGTTGCTGTCGACGCTGTCGACCGTGCCGCGCAGTGGCTTGACCACCGGCATGTCACCGGCAGCCATGCCGGCGGCGGAAGCCATGACGGCGGCGCTGAGCATGAGCATGCCGAACGTGGTGGACAGAGCTGTCTTCATCTTCATCGGTGGATTCCTCGGGGCAGTGAACAAGAGTGAAACCTGGTGGGACTGACGTTGCATGACAGCCATCCTGTACCCGCCACCGGCACCCGACAATGACCGCCCGATTACATTTTTGTCATTCAAGCACAGGACCGATCAGTGCGTCGGCCCCCGCGCCGATCAATGACAAAAATGTAACCGACCGCGCGCCATCAGTTGGTTACACTCCACATCCGGCGCGGCCTGCAGCCCTTGACGCCATTCTGCCCCGATCTGATGAAGCACCCTGACGAACCTCCGACACCCCACGCCGGCGACGCTGCCAATGACGTGAAGCGAGCCTGACCGACGATGCACATTCTGCTTATCGAAGACGACACCAAGACCGGCGAGTACCTGAAGAAAGGTCTTACCGAGTCCGGGTACAACGTCGACTGGACCCAGCACGGCACCGACGGCCTGCACATGGCCCTGGAGCACAGCTACGACTTGCTGGTGCTCGACGTCATGCTGCCGGGCATCGACGGCTGGCAGATCATCGAAATCCTGCGGGCGAAACAGGATGTGCCGGTGCTGTTTCTCACCGCCCGCGATCAATTGCAGGACCGCATTCGGGGCCTCGAACTGGGCGCCGACGATTATTTGGTCAAGCCGTTTTCCTTCACCGAATTGCTCCTGCGCATCCGCACCATTCTGCGTCGCGGTGTGGTGCGCGAGGCTGATCATTTCCATCTGGCCGACCTGGAACTGGACCTGCTGCGCCGTCGAGTCACCCGCCAGCAACAGGTCATCACCCTGACCAACAAGGAATTCGCGCTGCTGCATCTGTTTCTGCGTCGCGAGGGCGACGTGTTGTCGAGGGCGCAGATCGCTTCGGAAGTCTGGGACATGAATTTCGACAGCGACACCAACGTCGTCGACGTGGCAATCAAGCGCCTGCGCAGCAAGGTCGACACGCCCTACCCGATCAAACTTATCCACACCGTGCGCGGCATCGGTTACGTCTGCGAGGTGCGGCCATGCGAGCCCGACGCCAGCCATCCCTGACCCTGCGCGCGACCCTGGCGTTTTCGGTGGTGGCGATGCTCGCCGTCGCCAGCGCCGGCATGTACCTCTACGAGACCATGAAGGGCGCGGTCATGACCCGCAGCGACCACGCGGTGCTGGCGCGGCTGGATCACTTTCGCAAACTGCTGCAGTACGACCTGACCCTGACCACGTTGCAAAGCAGCCCGCAGCTGTTCGAGAACATGCTCGACAGCGAGGACGACATTTTCATCATCGCCGAGCCGGGCAAGCCGGCAGTGATCATGGTCAATCCGCTGCACGCGCCGCTGCCGGAGATGCCGGTGGTGCAGGCCAACAGGCCGCTGAGCGTGGCCGACATGCGCAGCGGCATGCTCGACTCCGGCGTGCCGATGCGCGCGGCGACGGTTGAAGCGGTGTCCGGCGGCAAGATTGTGCACCTAACGGCCGCGCACATCGCGGTCAAGGAAATGGCCACCCTGGCGGGCTTCCGTAACCGCATTCTGTTCGCCGTCGCGCTGGCATTCGTGCTGACTGCGCTGCTCGGTTATGTGCTGCTGCGCCGGGGGCTGCGGCCGTTGCGCAGGATGGCCAGCCACGCCGCGGCCATTACCCCGGCACAGCTGGACAGCCGCATGGACAACCGCGACACGCCGGTGGAGCTGCAGCAACTGGGTGAAGCGTACAACGCGATGCTCGACCGGCTTGCCGATGGCTATCAGCGGCTGACGCAGTTTTCCGCCGACCTGGCCCATGAAATCCGCACGCCAGTGGGCTCGCTGATGGGGCATTGTCAGGTGGCGCTGCGGCAACCGCGCACCGAGGATGAATACCAGGCGCTGCTGGCCTCGAATCTGGAGGAGCTGGAACGCATCTCGCGGATGGTCGAAAGCATCCTGTTCCTCGCGCGCGCCGATGAAGCGCAAGCCGCGCTCAATCGCCAGACGCTGGACCTGGCGGACGAGATGCAACGGGTTACGGGCTATTTCGAAGGGCTGGCGGATGAACGTGAAATCACCCTGCACACCGAAGGCGACGCTCGGATTGAGGCTGATCCCCTGTTGCTGCGCAGGGCGCTGAGTAATCTGGTGGCGAACGCGATTCGCTACGCCGATGAAGGCAGCGTCATCGATGTTCGTGTGGTTGAAAGTGCCAGGCACTGCCGCATCGAAGTGGAGAACCAAGGCCCGACGCTGGACGACGCGACGCTGGGCAAACTGTTCGACCGCTTCTACCGCGGCGATGCCTCACGCCACCAGAGCTCCGACTCCAATGGACTGGGCCTGGCGATCGTCGCCGCGATCATGCAGCTGCATGGCGGCGAAGTGGCGGTCAACCAGCCTGCGCCGGGGCGGATCTGTTTCGGGCTGGTCTTCCCACGCTAGCCCGCAGGCCGACTGTTACCTGCCGACAGATGGACTGTGGGAGTGAGCGTACTCACGAAGAGCCGGTACATCCGCTGGATCTTCATCGGTTGGAATTAAGTCTTCGCGAGCAAGCTCGCTCCCACCGGATCGGTGATCGACTCGGGATCTTGGTCATGCTGCGGGACCTGTGGGAGTGAGCTTGCTCACGAAGAGGCCAGTACATCCGCTGGATCTTCAGCGGTTGGAATTAAGTCTTCGCGAGCAAGCTCGCTCCCACGGGATCGTGGGTCTGCCCGAGATATTCGGCATGTGCCGGGATCTGTGGGAGTGAGCTTGCTCACGAAGAGGCCAGTACATCCGCTAGATCTTCAGCGGTTGGAATTAAGTCTTCGCGAGCAAGCTCGCTCCCACGGGATCGGTGATCGACTCGGGATTTTGGTCCTGCTGCGGGACCTGTGGGAGTGAGCTTGCTCACGAAGAGGCCAGTACATCCGCTAGATCTTCAGCGGTTGGAATTAAGCCTTCGCGAGCAAGCTCGCTCCCACGGGATCGGTGATCGACTCGGGACCTTGGTCACGCTGCGGGACCTGTGGGAGTGAGCTTGCTCACGAAGAGGCCAGTACATCCGCTGGATCTTCAGCGGTTGGAATTAAGTCTTCGCGAGCAAGCTCGCTCCCACGGGATCGGTGATCGACTCGGGATCTTGGTCACGCTGCGGGACCACCCCCACAAGGACGGTGTTTAAGGCGAGACAGCAGTCTGCCCCAAGCCTCACGCCTTCTTGTCGTGGGTCGCCTGCAATTTATAGAACGTCGCCGCCCCGCCTTCGGTGGCGTACCCGGTGTTGTCCTGGGTGTACACGCCGGCCTTGAAGTACAGCGGCTTGCCGCTCCACGACGGGTCGAGCTTGGTGCCCCATTGCATCTCGTGGGCGTTGACTGTGAGGTTGCCGGCGGCGGTCAGGTGGATGGTGTACGTGAAGCGCTCCTTGAGCAGTACGCCGGTCGCGACCTGGATCACTTCGGGCTCGGAGGTCGGCGTCAGGCGAAACTTGACGACGATGTTGCCGCTCTTGAGTTTTTCCTTGTACTGATACTCGAGCTTGATCAGCGGCTCGGTGCTGCCATAGCAGTGGATCTGGCCGATGACGATCTTGCCCGTCGATGGCACCTGGTCCACGGTCAGCGCCGCGCGCAGGAAATTGTCCGCCTGGGAGTAAACCCAGTTGTGCACCGCACCGTTGGCGTAGGTCTCACGCAATTCGGTACGGGGATAGATCGCGTTGTCAGTCCTTGACCCGGTCACCGGTGCCCAGAAGAACAAAGTGTCCCCTGAACGGAAGTAACCATCCTTGTAGCCGGCCACCAGCTTTGGCGTGTCGATGGTGGCGGCGGGGATACCGACCGGTACAGAAAGATTCCAGATGGCGAGATCAATCATGGTGCACTCATGGTGCGCGATGCGCACAGCAAAGAAGGTGTCTGGAACAGGCTTGTCACTGCCGTTCCCGTCACCTTTGCTATCGGCTGAACCGTTTGATCTTTAGTCGTCCCCGGAGTCAAGAAACCGCCGAGCCGCCTGGAGTGGCGTATAAGGCCAGCACAATGCTATCACTGAGTAAAAGTGGCCCATGACCTTTCTGATTTGCCCAGCCAGCGTAAACCGGGGGATGAAGGCTAATTATTTGGCGCCATTTTTTTGGAGAGCGCTTAGACGGCCCTCAAAAAAATAGTTCAGCCGGCGAGCACTCGCCCGACGGACGGTACGGGAAATTCCTTCGCCCGTGCCCTCTTCCGTCGTGCTCCATGGTCCTGAACGACTGGCGCGCCCCCTCCCGCTCAGCTGAAGATCCGGACAAACCCGCCTGCGACAATCCGCCGGGGACGCCTGCCAACATTCCATTTGACGAGACCAGGGTGTAACAAGATATTATTAGTTAGCAACCTAATAATGCAGCGCCTAATCATTCAGTTCCTAACCAAACCCACACCGCCCCAATGGCCTTTTCATGAACTCTGACACCCTGCAAATGCGCATCACCGGCGGCGTCGTCGCGGCCTCCCGGCAGTGGCGCCGCGTCTGCCAGACCACGTTGATGAACGTCGGCGTGAGCGAAGCCTGCGCGGGCCCGTTGCTGATGATCGCGCGCCTGGGTGAGGGCGTGCGCCAAGTGACGGTGGCCCAGGCCTGCGGGCTGGAAAGCCCGTCACTGGTGCGCCTGCTCGATCAGCTGTGCAAAGCCGGGCTGGTTCAGCGCACCGAGGACCCCACTGACCGCCGCGCCAAGGCCTTGAGCCTGACCGACGAGGGCCGCGCGCTGGCCGACGCCATCGAGGAGGAGCTGATTCGCCTGCGCCGTGACATCTTCAGCCACGTCGACCCGGCGGATCTGGAAGCGACGTTGCGCGTGTTCAACGCCATCGCCGAAGCGACGCCGATGGCGCCGGAGTCGTCATCTTGAGCGGCCTGTTCAAAGGCTTTTTCGACGGTGTACCGCCGGGCCGCGACTGGTTCTATGGCGTGCGCACGTTCGCCGCTTCGATGCTGGCGCTGTACATCGCGCTGATGATGGAACTGCCCCGCCCCTACTGGGCGATGGCGACGGTGTACATCGTCTCCAGCCCGTTCGTGGCGCCGACCAGTTCCAAGGCGCTGTATCGCGCCGCCGGCACGCTGCTTGGCGCCGCCGCGTCGGTGGTGCTGGTGCCGATGTTCGTGCAGACGCCGTTTTTGCTGGCGGTGGTCATTGCGTTGTGGACCGGCACCCTGCTGTTTCTGTCCCTGCATTTGCGCACCGCCAACAGCTACGCGCTGATGCTGGCCGGCTACACCATGCCGTTGATTTCCTTTCCCGTGGTCGACAACCCCCAGGCGGTGTTCGACATCGCCGTCTCGCGTACCGAGGAGATCTTCCTCGGCATCGTCTGCGCCGCCGTGATCGGTGCGATGTTCTGGCCGCGTCGGCTGGCGCCGGTGCTGGTCGATGCCATGGGCAAGTGGTTCAAGGACGCCTCGGCCTACAGCGACCTGTTCCTCTCCCGCAGCGCCACGCCGGAAGCGGTCGGCGGCCTGCGCACGGCCATGGTCGGCACCTTCAACAGCCTGGAGCTGATGATCGGCCAGTTGCCCCACGAAGGCGCCCATCGCCAGACCGTGCGCAATGCCAAGGAACTGCGCGGCCGGATGATTCACCTGCTACCGGTCATCGATGCGCTGGACGATGCACTCTGGGCGCTGGAGCGGCGTTCGCCCGAGCACGTCGCCGACCTCGCGCCGCTGTTGATCGAGTCCCGCGACTGGGTCGAGCAGACCGCCGAGGGCGCGCCGATCAAGTACTGGAAAGCGCTGCACGCCGAACTCGACCGTCTGCAACCGACACCCGCGCAGATCGATGATCGCCGGCAGCTGCTGCTGTCGAACGCGCTGTATCGGCTGCGCGAATGGATCGATCTGTGGCAGGACTGCCGCAGCCTGCAACACGCCATCGAGACCGACGATCACTCGGCGTGGCGCGCGGTGTACCGCCATTGGCGGCTGGGGCGACTGTCGCCGTTTCTCGATCGCGGAATGATGCTGTATTCGGTGGCGACCTCGGTCAGCGCCATCATTGTCGCGTCGACGCTGTGGATTTTGCTGGGCTGGCAGGACGGCGCGAGCGCGGTGGCGCTGGCGGCCGTGTCGTGCAGCTTTTTCGCGGCGATGGACGACCCGGCGCCGCAGATCTACCGCTTCTTCTTCTGGACCATGATGTCGGTGATCTTCGCCAGCCTCTATCTGTTCGTGGTGCTGCCCAACCTGCACGACTTCCCGATGCTGGTACTGGCGTTTTCGGTGCCGTTTATCTGCGTTGGCACCCTGACCGTGCAACCGAAGTTCTACCTCGGCACGCTGCTGACCATCGTCAATACCTCGTCCTTTATCAGCATTCAAAGCGCCTACGACGCCGACTTCGTCAACTTCGTCAATTCCAACCTCGCCGGGCCGGCGGGTCTGGCGTTCGCCTTCGTCTGGACGCTGATCGTCAGGCCGTTCGGCACCGAAGTGGCGGCCAAGCGCATGACCCGCTTCAGTTGGCGCGACATCGTCTCCCTCAGCGAAGAGGCCACCTTGGCCGAGCACCGGCAAATGGGCGTGCGCATGCTCGACCGGCTGATGCAGCACCTGCCGCGTCTGGCGATCACCGCGCAGGATTCCACCAGTGCACTGCGCGAGGCGCGCGTCGCCCTCAACATGCTCGACCTGCTGGCGTACATGCCGCGGGTCGACCCGGCGCCGCGCCAACTATTGCGCCAGGTCGCCACCGAAGTCGGCGCGCATTTCCGCGCCTGCCTGAAAGCCCGGGAGCGTTTGCCCGCGCCTAAAGGTCTGTTGATGACCATGGACCGCGCCCGCCGCGCGCTGACGTTTAACGACGAGGGCGACGGCAATGGCGATAACAGCGCGCGGCTGAATCTGCTGCACGCCCTCAGTGGATTGCGCCTGGCGCTGCTACCCGGTGTGGAGATCGTCGATGTGCTCGCCGAGCAGGAAGAACAACCGCCCTATGGCATCGATGGAGCGCCGTTATGATCGGTGACGTGGACATCAGCGGGATTTTCCTGCCGACCTTTCTGGTGCTGATGGGCATCGCTTACCTGATTTTTCTGGTGGTGCACGCCGTGTTGACGCGCGCCCGCCTCTACCGCCTGGTCTGGCACCGGGCTTTGTTCAACGTCGGTCTATACGCTCTGCTGCTCGGCGTTGTGGATACCCTAAGTCGATACCTGATGAAATGAAAAGACCTCTTCTGACGCTGGGCCGCGTGGTCCTGACCCTGCTGGTTGTCACCCTCGCCGCAATCGTCGTCTGGCGCATGGTGATGTATTACATGTACGCCCCGTGGACCCGCGACGGGCACATCCGCGCCGACGTGATCCAGATCGCGCCGGACGTTTCGGGGCTGATCGAGAAGGTCGCAGTGAGCGACAACCAACTGGTCAAAAAAGGCCAGTTGCTGTTCACCATCGACCAGGACCGCTTCCGCCTCGCCTTGCGCCAGGCCCAGGCCACGGTCGCCGAGCGCAAGGAGACCTGGGAGCAGGCCCAGCGCGAGAACCGTCGCAACCGCAGCCTCGGCAATCTGGTCGCCCGCGAGCAGCTGGAAGAAAGCCAGTCCAAGGAAGCCCGCGCGTTGTCGGCCTTGAATGAAGCGCAGGTCGCGGTCGACTCGGCGCAACTGAACCTGGACCGCTCAGTGATCCGCAGCCCGGTGGACGGCTACCTCAACGACCGCGCACCCCGCGACCGCGAATTCGTCAGCGCCGGGCACCCGGTGCTGTCGGTGGTGGACAGCAACTCGTTCCACATCGACGGCTACTTTGAAGAAACCAAGCTGGACGGGATTCACATCGGCTCCGGCGTGGACATCCGCGTGATCGGCGACAACGCCCGCCTGCGTGGCCATGTGGTGAGCATCGTCGCGGCCATCGAAGACCGCGACCGCAGCAGCGGCTCGAACCTGCTGCCCAACGTCAATCCGGCCTTCAGCTGGGTGCGTCTGGCCCAGCGGATTCCGGTGCGCATCGCCTTTGATGAAGTACCGGCGGACTTCCGCATGATTGCCGGGCGCACGGCGACGGTGTCGATCATCGATGACGCCCGCGCAGATGCTAAGGGAAATGACCAACCTGTCCAGCCAGGAGCGCCGAAATGAAACACCGCGCACGCCTGCTGACCGTGGGCATGGGCTTGCTGCTGTCGGCTTGCACGGTGGTCGGCCCGGATTACACGCTGCCCGATAAAGCCGCCGTGAATCGCCCCGATTTGCAAGGCGAGCTGGCCGGTTCGTCGACCAACGTGGTGTCGGCGCCGGTACCGGCTGACTGGTGGCGCCTGTATCACGATCCGAAACTCGATGAGCTGGTGGGTCAGGCGCTGGTGTCGAGCACCGACCTGCGCGTCGCAGCGGCGAACCTGCAACGGGCGCGCTTTCAGATGAGCGAGGCGGATGCGGCGGGCGGCTGGAGCGGCACGGCCAAAGCCGGGGCGCAGCGCTTGCAGGAATCCGGTCAGGCCTACCTGCAGCCGGAGAAAGTACCGGTGGCCAACGTCGGCGATGTCGGGTTGACCACCTCGTATCAGTTCGACCTGTTCGGCGTGTTGCAGCGCGGTATCGAAGCGGCCCAGGCCAACGCCGACGCGACCCAGGCGGCGGCCGACACGGCACGCATCACGCTGGTGGCCGACGTGGTTCGCGCCTACACCCAGGTGTGTGCCGCCAACGAGGAACGCAACATCGCCCTGCACTCCCTTGACCTGCAGAAGCAGAGCCTGAGCCTGACCCAACGCCTGCGCGACGCCGGCCGTGGCGATGAAACCCAGGTGACGCGCTCGCAGACCCAGTTCCGCTCGCTGCGTGCCGATTTGCCGCGTTACGAAGCGGCGCAGAAGTCGGCGTTGTATCGCCTGTCGATGCTCCTCGCCCGTCCGCTGAATCAGCTGCCCCAAGGGGTGGCGGAATGCGCCGAGCTGCCGCACATTGCCCAGGTCATGCCAGTGGGCGATGGTGCCGCGCTGCTCAAGCGCCGTCCCGATGTGCGTCAGGCGGAACGCCGACTGGCGATGTCAACGGCGGCCATTGGTGTGGCGACGGGCGAGCTGTATCCCGATATCAGCATCGGCGCAACGGTGGGCACTGTGGGGATTCTCGATGAACTGGGCGATCCGTCGACCAATCGTTGGGGCTTCGGCGGGGTGATCAATTGGACCATTCCGTCCAATGGCGCCCGGGCGCGGATTCACATCGCCGAAGCGTCAAATCAGGCGGCGCTGGCGCATTTTGACGGCGTGGTGCTCAACGCCATCCGCGAAGCCCAGACCGGGCTGTCGCAGTACACCGCCCTGCTGGAACGCCGGGATGCGCTGGTGGAAACCGAGGAGTCTGCGCGACAAGCGGCGGACCAGACCCACCGGTTCTTCCTCGCCGGCCGCGAATCCTTCCTCGCCGACCTGCAAGCCACCCGCACCTACACCGACGTCACCGCGCAACTGGCGGCGGCGAACACCCAGGTGGCGATGGGTCAGATCGACCTGTTCCTGGCGCTGGGTGGGGGTTGGGAGAACGGGCATAAGTAAGTTCTCGCGGGTTGGCGTGAACTCTTTGTGGGACCGGCTTTAGCCGGGAATGCGTCATGTGTCACATCGCAAAACTGATGTCGTTCACACCGGCCTCTTCCCGGCTGAAGCCGGTCC